>NZ_JPGM01000056.1:0-65692 GCF_000731655.1 Burkholderia sp. MSh2
GCGCTGGCGACGCTGTTCATCACGGCGGTGACGATCGGCGTGATCGTCGTGAACCGGATGATGATCGCGCGCGAACGACGCCGCATGGCCGACATGAAGGCGGCCTTCGCGGCAGCCTGAACGCCCCGCCCCTTTCCATCGACAACAAGACCCGCGCGCCGCGCCATGCGGCGCGCGAACCGATCGCAAGTTGACAGGCGCACGACAAGGAGAATCCGCAATGAAGAAGAAACTGATCTGCCTGCTGGTGGCCGGCGCGTTGCCGGGCATCGCGCTGGCCGACTCGACATCCGCCGAGATCAAGGCGCTGCAGGCGCAGGTCGCGGCGCTGCAGAAACAGATGAAGGCGATGCAGGCGCAGCTCGCCGCGAAGCCCGGCGGGGCGGTGGTCGCGACGTCCGGCGCGGGCGCGGGCGCGGCGGCCGCCGCGGCCGTCGATCCGGGCTCGCCGGAATACGGCAAGGCGCAGGCCACGCTGACCAACGACGAAGTCACCGAAATGAAGCAGCAGATCGCGAACCAGCAGCTGAAGGTCGACTCGCTGTCGGACGCGGCCAACACGGGCCCGATCGCCGGCCTGTCGGTGACGGGCTACATCGACCCGACCTACATGTACAACCGCGCGGCCGGCACGTCGTCGTTCCTGTTCGCGAACCACGAGAACGCGTACAACTACTTCAACAGCACGTTCGGCGATCTCTACCTCGACATCAAGAAGACCTTCGGCGTCGGCCCGATGGCGCCGTCGGCCGAGATCACGCTGATGCCGAACCGCGGCAACGGCATCACGCTGCTGCAGAACTCGCGCGGCTCGGTCACCGACAACCTGCTGAACACCGCCGTCGTCAACGTGCCGATCACCGCGGAAACGACGCTCGTCGCCGGCCTGATCCCGAGCTTCGGCGGCTACGAGGTGCAGCAGTCGAACCAGATGCTCACGCTCACGCACAACCTGCTGTACGACTTCTCCGATCCGGGCAGCTACGTGGGGGCCGGGGCGAACTACACGAAGGGCAACTGGGCGTGGAAGTTCTTCGTCGGCAACGAGCAGTACCGCACCTACGGCTCGGTCACGACGACGGGCACCAACGCGCTCGGCGATCCGATCACGACGAGCAACAAGGTGCCGACCTTTACCGCGCGCGCCGACTACACGTGGTCGAGCGCACTCGATATCGGCGGCTCGTTCAACATCGGGCGGCAGACGCTGTCCAGCTCGATCGACAAGAACGGCGTGGTGCATTACGGCCCCGGCGGCGCATCGCCGAGCGGCTACGGCACGTTCTTCTTCGCGGAAGCCGACGCGACCTACACGCTCGCCGACGTTCAGTACAACGCGGAACTCGACTACGGCCAGCAGCAGCACGCGGCCTTCAACGGCGGGCTCGCGCAATGGTACGGCCTGTCGCTGCTCGCGCACCGCAAGTTCAACGCGCCGGTGGTCGGCCGCATGGGCGTCACGCTGCGCTACGATGCGCTCGTGAACAGCAAGAACGGCGGCGGCGGCGGCGGCATCGCGCTGAACGGCAACGGCATGGATCCGAACAACGGCTTCGGCGTCGATGCGAATTGCGTCGCGACGTCGCAGGCGAACGGCGGCCTCGGCTTCGACTGCAAGGGCGCGATCCGCCAGGACGTCGCGCTCGACCTGCTGTTCTATCCGACCCAGCAGATCACCGTGAAGGTCGAATACCGGCACGACTGGGCGAACAACCGGGTGTTCCTGCGCAACGACGGATCGTACGGCAAGTCCAACGACCTGCTCGCCACGCAGTTCATCTATTCGTTCTGATGCGGGCCGCGCGGGACGCCGTGCCGCGCGCACGGCGTCCCGCGCCGTTTTCACCGGCCGGATGACGGTGCGCCCCGCGCCGCCGCCGGCCGCCACGAGGGAGTCGGTTTCATGACGCAGTCTTTCACCCGCCGCGCCGACGCGCTCGCGCGCGACTCGTACTACGAAGCGACGGCCGTGCGCCCCGCCGTGGACGACCCCGCGCTCGACGGCACGATCGACGTCGACGTCTGCGTGATCGGCGCCGGCTTCGCGGGCCTGTCGACGGCGCTCGACTGCCGCGCGCGCGGGCTGTCCGTCGCGGTGATCGACGCGCACCGGCCCGGCTGGGGCGCCTCGGGCCGCAACGGCGGCCAGGCGATCACCGGCTTCGCGAAGGACGAGGAGATCGAGCGGCAGCTCGGCGCCGACGGCGCGCGCGCCGCGTGGTCACTGTCGCTCGATGGCGTCGCGCTGATCGCCGAGCGGATCGCGCACTACGGGATCGACTGCGACTTCACGCGCGGCTACCTGACGGTCGCGACGAAGCCGCGCCGCATCGACGACCTGCGCGCGTGGATGGACGCCGCGACGTCGCGCTGGGGCCATCCGTCGCTCGCCTGGCTCGACACCGGCGCGATTCGCGCGCGCATCGCGTCGACGCGCTATCTCGCCGGCGTGCACGATCCGCTGTCGGGGCACCTGCATCCGCTCAAGTACTGCCTCGGCCTCGCCGATGCCGCGCGGCGCGAGGGCGTCGCGCTGCATGCGCATACGCCGGCGCTCGACGTCGTGCGCGGCCCGCGGCCCGTGGTGCGCACGCCGTCGGGCGACGTGCGCTGCCGCTTCGTCGTGTCGTGCTGCAACGCGGGCCCCGGCGGCATCCTGCCCGCCGCGACCGCGGCCCGCATCGCCCCGATCGCGTCGTACATCATCGCGACCGAGCCGCTCGGCCAGGCGCGCGCCGACGCGCTGATCGCGCAACGCGAGGCCGTGTGCGACAACAACTTCTTCCTCGACTATTTCCGGCTGTCGGCCGACCACCGGATGCTGTTCGGCGGCCGCGCGAATTCGGCCGGCGCATCGCCCGCCGCGCTCGCCGAAACGATCCGGCGGCGCATGGCGGGCGTGTTCCCGCAGCTCGGCGACGTGCGCGTCGACCACGCGTGGGGCGGCTTCGTCGACGTCACGCGCAACCGTGCGCCGGACTTCGGCGCGCTCGATCCGAACTTCTTCTACGTGCAGGGCTTCAGCGGGCACGGCGTCGCGCTCACCGGCATCGCCGGACGCGCGGTCGCCGGCGCGATCGCGGGCGACACCCGCGCGTTCGACCTGTTCGCGCGCATGCGTCACCGGCGCTTCCCCGGCGGCGACGCCTGGCGCCAGCCCGCGCTCGAACTCGGGATGCTGTACCACCGCGTGCGCGAGCTGTTCTGAGCCCCTCTCTCCTTCGTCATCCTGACCATGCTGACATTCGCCAACCAGCCGCACGTCGCGTCCTACTACGCGGCGACCGCCAACGATACGACCCGCCACGCGCCGCTCGCCGGCACGACGGACGCCGACGTGTGCGTGATCGGCGCGGGCCTCACCGGCCTGTCCGCCGCGCTCAACCTTGCCGAACGCG
Source organism: Burkholderia sp. MSh2 (assembly GCF_000731655.1). Lineage (NCBI taxonomy): Bacteria > Pseudomonadati > Pseudomonadota > Betaproteobacteria > Burkholderiales > Burkholderiaceae > Burkholderia > Burkholderia sp. MSh2. The sequence goes on from NZ_JPGM01000056.1 coordinate 3,399, forward strand.
GCCATTCGGTGACCGTGCTCGAAGCGTCGCGGGTCGGATGGGCGGCCAGCGGCCGCAACGGCGGCCAGCTGATCGGCGGGTTCGCATGCGACATCGACACGTTCGGGCAATTCATGCCCGAAAGCGACGTGAAGCGTATCTGGGACATGGGACTCGAAACGCTGTCGCTCGTGAAATCGCGCATCGCGCAGCACGACATCGACTGTGCGCTGGTGCCCGGCTACCTGACCGCCGCGAACACCGAGCGCGACGCCGACTCGCTCAAGCGCTGGCGCGACGAGGCCGCGAAGCGCTTCGGCTACGACCGCTTCCACTTCGTCGAAGCCGACGAACTCGGCGACTATGTGCAGTCGGAACGCTATTGCGGCGGCCTGTACGACCCGGACAGCGGCCACCTCCACCCGCTCAACTACACGCTCGGCCTCGCCCGCGCGGCGACCGGCGCGGGCGTGCGCATCCACGAGGACAGTTGCGTGACGCGCGTGCGCGACGTCGCCGGCGGCCACGTCGTCGAGACCGACAGCGGCAACGTGCGCGCGCGTTTCGTCGTGCTCGCATGCAATACCTATGTCGGCACGCTCGCGCCCGCGCTGTCACGCAAGATCATGCCGGTCGGCACCTACGTGATCGCGACCGAGCCGCTCGGGCCGGCGCGCGCCGCCACGCTGATGCCTGCGCGCGCGGCGATCTGCGACAGCCGCTTCGTGCTCGACTATTTCCGGCCCGCGCCCGACACGCGGCTCGTGTGGGGCGGCAAGGTCAGCTACTCGACACGGGAGCCGCGCGATCTCGCGGCGGCGATGCGCGCGGACATGCTGAAGACGTTCCCGCAGCTCGCGGACGTGAAGGTCGACTACGCATGGGGCGGCTTCGTCGACATCACGATGAACCGTGCACCGCACTTCGGCCGGATCGCGCCGACGATGTACTTCGCGCAGGGGTTCTCGGGGCACGGCGTCAACACGACCGCGCTCGCGGGCCGGCTGATCGCCGAGGCGATCGACGGACAGGCGAGCCGCTTCGACCTGTTCGGCAGGATCCGCCATCGCGACTTCCCGGGCGGCGCGGCCTTGCGCACGCCGGCGCTGGTGCTCGCGATGGGCTGGTACCGGCTGCTCGATGCGTTCGGCGTGCACTAGGACGCAAGACCGGGGCGCACAACCGTCCCGGAAATGCATCCGGCGCACCGGTCTTGTCAACGACGCCCATCGAAAATCGCTGATAGCGCCTGACTCCGCTCTATGGAAACGGCGTTTCCCCGGCCGATGCGCGGCCCGACAATCCGGCCGCGCGCCGCCCTCCGCCGCTAGTCGGCCACCTTCTGCCGCATCGTCACGAACTCCTCGGCCGCGGTCGGGTGGATGCCGATCGTATCGTCGAACTGCGCCTTCGTCGCGCCCGCACGAATCGCGATCGCGATGCCCTGGACGATCTCGCCGGCGTCGCGGCCGACCATGTGCGCGCCGATCACGCGCTGGCTGTCGCGTGCGACCACGAGCTTCATCAGCGTGCGCTCGTCGCGGCCCGACAGCGTATGGCGCAACGCCTTGAACGACGTGCGGTAGATGTCGACGTCGCCGTGCACGCGGCGCGCATCGGCTTCGGTCAGGCCGACCGTCGCGACCTCGGGCTGGCTGAACACGGCCGATGGCACGTATTCGTGATCGGCCGCGACGCGTGAGCCGCCGAACAGCGTGCGCGCGAGCAACCCGCCGTCGCGCGTCGCGACCGGCGTGAGCTGCGGCCGTGACGTGACGTCGCCGATCGCATGGATCGACGGCACCGACGTCGCCGAATATGCGTCGACGGCAATCGCGCCGCGCGCGTCGAGCGTGACGCCCGCCTGCTCGAGCCCGAGACCGTCGACGTTCGGCACGCGGCCGGTCGCATACAGCACGTCGTCGTACGGCCCGTGCCACGCCTCGCCGATACGCACGCGCAACGTGCCGTCGTCCGCGCGCTCGATCGCCTCGACCTCCGCGCGCGAATGGATCGCGACGCCCTGCTTCGTCATCTCGTCGGTCAGGAACCCGCGCACGTCGTCGTCGAAGCCGCGCAGGATCCGCTCGCCGCGATAGAACAGGTCGACGCGGCTGCCGAGGCCGTTGAAGATGCCGGCGAACTCGACCGCGATATAGCCGCCGCCGACCACCGCGATGCGCCCGGGCAACCGGGCGAGCGACAGCGCCTCGCGCGACGTGATCGCATGCTCGATGCCGGGCCGCGGCGGCAGCGACGGACGCGAGCCGGTCGCGATCGCGATGTGGCGCGCGGAGATCGTGCGTTCACCGATCGCGACCGTATGCGCATCGACGAGCGTCGCGCGCCCCACGTGCATCTCGACGCCCGATTGCCGCAGCAGGTTGATGTAGATGTCGCTGAGCCGGTTGATCTCGCGATCCTTCGCGGCGATCAGCGCGGGCCAGTCGAGCGTGCCGGCGCCGAAGCGCCAGCCGAAGCCCTTCGCGTCGTCGACTTCGTGCGGGTAATGCGATGCGTAGACGAGCAGCTTCTTCGGAATGCAGCCGCGCAGCACGCAGGTGCCGCCGATCTGCTCCTGTTCCGCTATGCCGACACGGGCGCCGTACGACGCGGACAGGCGCGCGAGCCGCACGCCGCCCGAGCCGGCCCCGATGACGAACAGGTCGTAGTCGAAATCCATCGCATTCCCTCATCACGGTTCGGATGAAGGCACGATAGCAAGATTCCGGCATTCTTGCGGCGCACGGCGCAGCCGGGCGCGCGCGCAATAAAAAACGGCGAGAGACGTGGCCTCTCGCCGATCAAACCGGCTGCCGGGTGTGCCATGCGTCACCGATCGACCACATGCCCGACCCGCCGGCCGCGCGGCACCGGTCCGTCCGGGCGCGCGAACGGCGCGCCCGCGGCCGGACCGGCCGCCATGCTCATGCCTGCGACGTGTCGCCGCCGTCCGTCGCTTGCGTATCGTCTGCCGCCTGTTCGTCGTCCTTCTTCTTCTCGACGAGACCTTCGAGCGCTTCCGCGCCCTTGAAGCCGGCGACGGCAGCCGCCGCCTTCGTCAGCAGGCCCGCATCCGGATCCAGCTTTTCCGCGCCTTCAACGGCTGCGACTGCACCGGCGATTTCACCCACGGTGTTCAGGATACCCATCGTCATCCCCTTTCAAGAAAATCGTGAGCGCATCGTCCCACGAAAAAAACCGGCAGACAGCGATTGTCATCGCCGGATACACAAGTTACGCACCAAGCCGGCCGCACTCGCCGAGCGCCACCGGAACGACGCACGCGCGAGCCGGACGGCACGCGACGGGCGATGCACGCAGCGTAGCGGAAAGCCTGCGCGCGCACTGTAAAAGTATGTTCTGGCTTGCCGACGGATCCCTTACGGCGCGGGGGTCTCGTGATGAAGCATTCGCCGAATAGTCGTGCGCGCGCATGAAGGTCGCGTGACGAAAAAAAAGAGGCGCCTCGCGGCGCCCCTTCGATGCGTGCCGGGCGAATGCCGGCGCATGCGTTCCGACGTTCGTCAGAAGATATTGCGCAGGCCGATCGCGATGCCGGTCTGGTTGCTGCGGCCCGGCAGCTCGACGTTCGCGGCGCCGTTCGTCTTGTTGAAGTCGACGGTGCCGTAGACTTCCGTGCGCTTGCTGAGCGCGTACTCGGCAATGCCGACGATCGCATAGCGGTTGCCGCTCGCGAGCGTGCCGTTCGCGGTCATCGCGTTGCGCATGTGGTCGTAGTAGAACGCGCCCGTCAGCGTCAGCGGCGCGGTGACCTGCCAGCTCACGCCGGCGAACGGGCCGTCGTCGATCCGGCCGGTGCCCTTCGCGACCGGAATCGTCTGCTGCGCGAGCAGGCTGTCGACGAAGCCCGTGTCGTCCTTCGAGCGCAGGTAGCCCGCGTAGATCTTCGCCTTGCTGAACGCGTACACGACGTTCGCGTGGTAGATCGTCTGCTTGCGCGCCGAGTTGTCGCTGTTCTGCTGCGCGCCGGCCGCGACGCTCAGCGGGCCCATCACGTACGACAGCGACACGCCCCACGCATTGCCCTTGCCGAGCGAACCCGGAATCTGGCCCGAGAAGCCGCCGGCGCCGGTCGATTCGTAGTTGGTGCCGGTCGAGTACATCGCCTTCGCGGTGAGCCCCTCGAACTTGCCCGTGTACTTGATCTGGTTGTCCGCATACAGGCCGCCGCCGAGTGCGACCGGCAGCCACGCGTTCTCGAGGTAGTTGCCGACCGTCAGCGGATCGTAGGTGTCCGACAGCAGGTCGAACAGCGGCGTTTTCTGGCGGCCGAGGGTCACCGTGCCGTACGGGCTCTGCAGGCCGACGTACGCCGCGCGGTTGAACAGGCGGCCGCTGTCGGCGGATGCGCCGTTCTGCAGGTTCACGCCGCTTTCGAGGTTGAACACGGCCTTCAGGCCGCCGCCGAGATCTTCCGTGCCGTAGATGCCGAAGCGGCTGTTGGTGATCGCGCCGTTGGTCATCGACAGCAGGCCGTCGTTCTTCGCGTTGGCGTTGGTCAGGTAGCGGATGCTGGCGTCGGCGACGCCCCAGAGCGTGACCGAGCTTTGCGCCGCCGCGTACTGGCTGGCGAATGCGAGCGCGGCGCCCCCTGCGATGGCTGCGAGCCGGGTGGTCTGCTTCATGAGCTTTCCTTTTTTTAGGTGTCTCCGTTCATGGCCGGCCGCGTGCGCAGCCGGGTGGCGATCGCTCGCGTTCCTGGCGCGCGCGATGCGGCCTGAATCATATGACGAGTGCAATCGTTGAAAGAAATTGAAACACGCAGTAATCGTGCGAATGTCGCCCGGGAACAACGGTTCCCGCGCCAGGCTTGCCTCGCACGCGGGCGGAACGGTGCGCGACGGTGCCGGCCGGTGCGCGCGGTGCTGTAAGGTTCGGCGCCGGGAAGGCGAGGTCACAACCGGAGCGCGGCGGGCCGGCCCGCGCGATCGACGTCGCCAGCGCGTACCGCAAGCAAGGACGGCACGCGTGGCCAGGGCTGCGTGGCCGGTGCTGCGCGGCCGGGGCAACGTGGCCGCGCCGGAGCGCACCGCAGCGGATGCACCGCGGCAGCAACGGCCGCCGCGCCGGGCTTGCCGTCAGGCCGTTTGCGCGGCCCCGTCGCCGCCGCCGCCCTGCCCCGCGCGATGCCACGCGCGCCGCACGATCTCCACGAATGCGCCGACGAGCAGCAGCACGGCGCCCCACAGCGCGACCGTCGGCGCGAGCCGCGTCACGAGGCCGCCGACCACCGCGCCGGCGAGGAAGCAGAAGCTGATCGTCGCGAGCAGCGCCGAGTCGTGCAACGCGCCGGCGTCGTAGCGCGGGATCAGCCCGACGAACAGCTTCTGCGCGGCGCGCCGCAGGTTGCCGGTCGTCATCACCGACGTGTACGACAGTTCCTCGAGATGGGTGAACGACAGCGTCTGCAGCGTCGCGACGAACGAGATGCCGGGGATCAGCCATGCGCTCGATGCGCCGACGAGGCCGCTCGCGGCGACCCCGAGGAACGCGATTTCGACGAGCAGGCTCGCGAACGCGGTGTGCCGCATCCAGCCGCGCTGCGCGGCGAGGCCGAGCAGGTGCGCGACGAACACGGCGATCACGAAGCCGACGAGCGGCGGCACGTGATGCAGCGCGGCGGCCCATTCGCCGGCCGACAGGTTGATGCCGAGCAGCGCGACGTTGCCGGTCATCGTGTTCGCGAACACGTGGCCGTGACCGACATACGTGTACGCGTCGAGATAGCCGCCGGACAGCGTCAGCAACGCGGCGACAGTGAGATTGCGGCTGGCGCCGTCGAGATCCATCGAGCCTCCCGTGAAGAATCGCGCCAGTATGGCGCACGGGCGGCCGGTTTGCGCCGGTTACTGCCCGATGCCGGTGAGCCCGATCAGCGCGCCGCCCGCGAGCAGCCACAGCGGATGGATGCGCGTGCGCCATGCGAGCACGGCGCACACGGCCGTGACGCCCCACTGGATCGCCGTGCGGTTCGACGCCTCGGCGATCAGCACCGCGCTCGCCGCGACGAGCCCGGCCGTGACGGGCATCATCCCCTGCTGCACGTAGCGGCGCCACGGCCGGTCGCGAAAGCGCTCCCACGCGTGCAGCGCGAGCACGGTGATGACCGACGACGGCCCGAACTTCGCGACCGTCGCGACCAGCAGCCCGGCCCAGCCGGCCACGTGCCAGCCGACCAGCGACACGATCATCATGTTCGGCCCGGGCGCGGCCTGGGCCAGCGCGAACAGCGAGGTGAACTCGTGCGCGCTCATCCAGTGATGCACGTCGACCACCTGCCGCTGCATCTCCGGCAGGATCGTGTTGCCGCCGCCGAACGCGAGCAGCGACAGCTGGCTGAAGATCGTCGCGATGGCAATCAGTGTGGCGTTCATGGCCGGCCTCCTTGCCGGGTGTCGCGCGCGGCGGCCGGCGCTTGCGCGGGCTGCGACTGCGGCGCGTCCGCGTCGCGGCGCCGCGACGCGAGCCAGATGCTGACGGGCGTGAGCACGAGCATCGCGGTCAGCAGCGGAATGCGCAGCACCGCGATCGCGACGAACGCGAGCGCCGCGATGCCGGCCGCCGCACGCATATGCCGCAGCGGCTTCGCGACCTTCACGGCCATCGCGACGAGCAGCCCGGCGGCCGCGGCGGCCAGCCCCGCGAACAGGTGCTGCACGTGCGGATCGTTCTGCGTCTTCGCATACAGCACGCCGAGCGCGACGACGACGAGCGTCGGGCAGGCGATCAGCCCGAGAATGCCGGCGAACGCGCCGGCGACGCCGCAAAAGCGCATGCCGACGGCGACCGACAGGTTGATCACGTTGCCGCCCGGCAGGAACTGGCACAGGCCGAGCAGGTCGGTGAACTCGTCGGCGGAAAGCCACTTGCGCTCCTCGACGATGATGCGCCGCGCAAACGGCAGCGCGCCGCCAAACGACATGAAGCCAAGTGAAAGGAAGCCGGTGAACACCTCGGCGACGCCCACGCGGCGGGGCGTGGCGGCTGGCGGCTGGGAAACGGATTGCATGGGGATCCTCATCAAACGGTTCGCCGAGGTTACCGCCGTTCGACAGGCCTGCAAAACGATTTTATCGGCGCGCCCTTGTGATCTAGAATCACAAGCATGGCACGCGACCTCCCGCCCTTTTCCGCGCTTCGGGCCTTTGAAGCAGCGGCAAGACATGAAAGCTTCAGCGCCGCCGGCGACGAGCTGCATGTGACTCATGGTGCCATCAGCCGGCAAATCGCCGGGTTCGAGGCGTGGCTCGGCCGGCCGGTGTTCCACCGCTACGGCAAGCGCGTGAAGCTCACCGACGAAGGCCGCCGCTACCTGGACACCGTGCGCGCGGCGTTCGACAGCATCGCGCTCGCGACCGAGCAGTTGCGCAACACGGGCGCCGCGCGCGTGCTGCGCATCAATGCGCTGCCGACCTTCGCGATGAAATGGCTGCTGCCGCGCCTGTCGCGGTTCCAGCGCGACGTGCCGAACGTCGAGCTGAAGCTGTCGACGTCGAACGCGCCGCTCGACGCGCTCGACGGCTTCGATGTCGCGATCCGCCGCGGCCCCGGCCACTGGCCGAACTGCACGAGCGGCCACTTCCTCGACGAAAGCGTGATTCCCGTCTGCAGCCCCGCGCTGCTCAGGCGCACGCCGATCGCGCGCGCGGACGATCTCGCGCGGCACGTGCTGCTGCATTCGGATACCCGGCCGGAAGGCTGGCGCGACTGGTTCGCGGCGGCCGGCGTCGCCATGAAGGGGCGCAAGCGGCAGTCGTTCGACCACTTCTACCTGGCGCTGCAGGCGGCCGTCGACGGGCTCGGCGTGGCGCTCGGCCCGCTGCCGCTGATCGACGACGAGCTTGCGAGCGGCCGGCTCGTGATGCCGCTGGAGGGGCCGCGCATCGCGACGCGCAGCTACTGGTGGATCGCGCCGCGCGCGCCGGCCGACGATCCGCTCGTCGCGCAGTTCTGCGCGTGGCTGCAGGCGCAGTCCAATACCGGCGCGTGAGTGCGCGCCGGCGGGCGGCGTTGCGCCGCCCGCGCCCGGTCAGACCACCGGGCCCGGTTCCTTTTCCTTGCGCAGGATCGCGTACAGGATGATCGCGCCGAACGTCGCGGTGCCGATCCCGCCGAGCCCGAAGCCGCCGATCTTCAGCGAAAAGTCGCCGGCGCCGAGCACGAGCGTGACGGCCGCGACGATCAGGTTGCGGTTGTCGGAGAAGTCGACCTTGTTGACGACCCAGATCCGCGCGCCCGTCACCGCGATCAGCCCGAACACGACGATCGACACGCCGCCGAGCACCGGGCCTGGAATCGTCTGGATCACCGCGCCGAATTTCGGCGAGAAGCCGAGCACGATCGCGATCAGCGCGGCGACCGCGAACACGAGCGTCGAATAGATCCGCGTGACGGCCATCACGCCGATGTTCTCCGAATACGTCGTGACGCCCGTGCCGCCGACGCTGCCCGACACGATCGTCGCGAGCCCGTCGCCGATGAACGCGCGGCCGATGTAGCGGTCGAGGCTCGTGCCGGTCATCGCGCCGACGGCCTTGATGTGGCCGAGGTTCTCGGCAACGAGGATCACCGCGACCGGCGCGAGCATCAGCATCGCGTGCGGATCGAACACCGGCGCGGTGAACGCCGGCAAGCCGAACCACGCGGCGTGCGCGACGATCGAGAAATCCACCGGCTTGCCGAGCCCCATCCCGTTGGTCGCGATCGCATAGAGCGCGTAGGCGATCGCGAGCCCGACGAGGATCAGCAGGCGCTGCATCATCCCGCGCGCGAACACCGCGACGCCGCCGACGCACAGCACCGTGACGAGCGCCATCACCGAATCGAAGGTCGACGCCGACACGCCCTTGACCGCGATCGGCGCCAGGTTCAGCCCGATCACCGCGACGACCGCGCCGGTCACGACGGGCGGCATCAGCGTCTCGATCCAGCGGGTGCCGACCGCCTGCACCAGCGCACCGAGCGCGACGTAGACGACGCCGCACGCGACGATCCCGCCGAGCGCGACCGGGATGTTCGGGTTCGGGCCGCTGCCGCCGTAGCCGGTCACCGCGATCACGAGGCCGATGAACGCGAAGCTCGAGCCGAGGTAGCTCGGCACGCGGCCGCCGACCAGCACGAAGAACAGCAGCGTGCCGATGCCCGACATCAGGATGCACAGGTTCGGGTCGAAACCCATCAGCAGCGGCGCGAGCACCGTCGAGCCGAACATCGCGACGACGTGCTGCACGCCCATCGCGACCATCTGCGGCCACGGCAGGCGCTCGTCGGGGCCGACCACGCGCGCTGCCGCGCCGGTCGATTGCACCCGCCAGCGCGGGAAATAGGAATCGGACATGGGGAAAAGGGCTCCTGTCGATCGCCGGCTGCGGAGGATGCGCCGGTCTGGAATCTGGCGCGAGTTTACGGAGCGGGAATCGGGCTGGCAAGCGGACTGACACGCGGGCCGGCAAGCGCGGGGGGCGGCTTGCCGGGCGCGCGAACCGGGGCGCGACCGCGCGGCCCGGCTGCGGCTGCCGGCCGCGCATCGCGCGCGGGCGGCAGCCGGCGCCGGCTTCGACATAAGCGTGCGCTCACATCGAAGCCGGCGCGTCGTGCATCACGGATTGATGTACTGGAACAGCGAGAGGTTCTGCAGCGCCGAGTAAGCCTTCTGCGAGCCCGTCAGCGCGTTCTGCATCTGCAGGAACTGGCTGATCGTCGACACCATGTCGGTACTCGTCACGTTGGACAGGTTGCTGGTGACCTGCAGCGTGTCGGTCTGGTTCACGGTCTGCATCGCCTTCACTTGCTGCTGGCGGCCGCCGACCGACGCCTGCACGGTGAGGACGTTCGTCATCATGTTGTTCAGCTTCGTCGTGCCGGTGGTCATCGCGTTCGCGAGCGCGGCGGCGGCAGACGTGTTGCTGCTGACCGGCACCTTCAGCGCGGCGATCATCGAGTCGAGCGCCGCGAACACGTCGGTGCCGGCCTGCGGCGCCGGCGTGACCGTGAACTTGTCGCCGGAGGCCGGGTTGCCCGACACCGGCACGGTCAGGCCGTTGCCCAGCGCGATCGCGGCGCCGGCCGAATACGGCTGCGCGGCGGTCATGGTCGGCGGCACGGCGGTGTTGTCGGTGACCGTATAGGTCGGCGCGGCGGTCGTGCCGCCGAACGTGATCGTGAACTGGTGCGTATTGGTCGCCGCCGCCGGGCTGGTGATCGACGCCGCGCCGATCGTGCCCGTCCCCGTGTTGCTGGCGCCGGCGGCCGGCACCGGCTGGCTGCCGAGCATCGGCACCGACAGGAACACGCTCGCGCCGTTGTCGCCCTGTGCGACCGTGGTCGTGTCGGCGATCTGCACCTGGCGCGAACCCGAGTCGCCGCTGTACGTCACACCGCCGCCCGGCGCATTCGCGAACGGCGCGGTGGTCGACTGGAAGCCGGCGAACAGGTAGTTGCCCGAGCCGTCCGTCGAGTTCGCGAGCGTCAGCAACTGGTTGCGATAGCCCTGCAACTGCGTCGACAGCGCCGAGCGGTCGCTGTCGGACAGCGAGCCGTCGCCGGCCTGGATCACGACCGAATGAATGCTGTTCAGCAGGGTGCTGATACTGGTGAGCGTCTGGCCCTCGGCCTGCAGCGACGACAGCGCGGTGTTCTGGTTCGACGAGTACTGCGACAGCGTCGCCGACGTCATCGACAGCTGCACGGCCTGCGCGGCGCCCAGCGGATTGTCGGCAGGCGTCGAGAGGCTCACGCCGCTCGAGATCTGCTGGTACAGCTGCGAGAGCTGCGCCTGCTGATCGTTCATCTGCGCGACGTTCATCTGGAAAAACTGCGTGGTGGAAATCCGCATCGCTTCGATCCCCGAAATCAGTTGAACAGGCCGAGCACGGTCTGGAACAGCGTCGACGCGGTCTGGATCACCTTCGCGTTCGCCTGGTAGGCCTGCTGGTACTGCATGAGGTTGGCCGCCTCTTCGTTCTGGTTCACGCCCGACACCGACTGCTGCGCTTCCGTGATCTGGCCGATCAGCGAAGTCTGCGCGGCGCTCGACGACTTCAGCTGGCTCGTCGTGTTGCCGATGCTGTTCACGTAGTTCGCGTACGCGCCCGTCAGCGTGGTCGTGCCACCGCCGAACGCCTTCGAGTTGACGAGCTGCGACAGCGCGAGCGCGTTGCTGCCGTCGTTCGTGCCGCCCGTGTTCGGCGCGACCGTGAAGGTGTCGCCGGCCGTGGGCGTGCCCGACACCGTGACCGTGACGCCGGCCGTCAGCGTGATCGGCGAGCCGGACTGGTAATTCTGCGGGCCGGTAGTCGTCACCGGCGAGGCGGTGTTGTCGGTGACCGTGTAGGTCGGGTTGGCGGCCGTGCCGCCCATCGTGATCGTGTAGTTGTGCGGGTTGGCCGCGGCCGTCGCGCTCGTGACCGTCAGCCCGCCGATCGTGCCGGTGCCCGTGTTCGTCGTGGTCGCCGACGGTACGAACGGCGCCGCCGCCGCGATCGCCGAGCCGTTCGACGTCGCGAGGCCGAAGCCGTTCAGCGCGCCGCGCGTCGGCAGCACGGTGAACTGGTCGCCAGGTTGCATCGTGCCGGACAGCGACAGGTTCAGGCCGCCAATCTGGCCCGGCATCTGCGCGTTCGACAGCGTGCCGACCACCGCACCGCTCGCGCGATCGGTCAGCGTGTAGTTGGTGCCGTCGTACGACAGCGTGTAGTCGCTCGTGGTCGGCTGCGCCGCATTCGCGAACGATACCGACAGCGTCGCGTTGCCGGTGTTGCCCTGGTTCGCGTACGTGGCCGGCGTGCCGGTCGTGAACAGGTTGCCGCCGACGTTGCCCGACTGGTTGACGCCGAGCGCGTTCTGCGCGTTGACCTGCGCGGCGAAGCTGGTCGCGATCGCGCCGAGCTGCGCTTCGGCCGGGTCGAGCGTCTGGCTGCGGAACGCGAGCAGGCCGCCGAGCGTGCCGCCCGACAGCGACGTGCTGGACAGGGTCTGGTTCGGCCCTTGCGGGTTCGCGCCGGCGATGCCCTGCGACACGACGGTCAGCTCGCTCGGGTCGGACGGCGACGTGACGGCCGCGAGCTGGTAGCTCGTGCCGGCGACGACGAGCGGCGTGCCGCCCGCGAGAAACACGCTGTAGCCGTCGCTGTTGCTCACGACCTGCACGCCCGCGAGGTTCGACAGGTTCGACACCGCGAGGTCGCGCTGGTCCATCAGCTGGTTCGGCGGCTGGCCCTGGCTGCTCGCGGCCGCGATCTGCTGGTTCAGCTGCGCGATCTGCGCGGTGTAGCCGTTGATCTGCGTCACGGTGCTCGTGAGCTGCGTGTTCACGCTCTGGCGCAGCGCGTCGTATTGCTGGCCGGTCGCCGTGATCTGGTTCGCGAGCGTTTGCGCGTTGCTCATCGCGGTCTGCCGCACCGACGAGTCGGATGCGCTGTTCGCGACGTTCTGCAGCCCGGTGAAGTAGTTCGTGATCGAGCTCGAGATGCCGGCCGTCGGGCTGCCGACGTAGTTGTTCAGCTGCGTGACGAGCGAGTACCACGTCGACAGCGAGCCGCTCTGCGTCTGCGCGCTGTTCAACTGGTCGCTCAGGTACTGGCTGTACTGCCGCTGCACGGTGACGGTGTTCACGCCCTGCGGCAGGTAGCCGCTGCTCGTGTACTGGCCGCTTGCCTCGGCATAGACCGGACGTTCGACCGAATAGCCCGGCGTCGCGGCGTTGCTGATGTTCTGGCCGGTCGTCGTGAGGCCCCAGAGCGCAGCATTCAGGCCGCTGACGCCGAGGTTCATGAGTGTGTTGGAAGACATGCGCGATCCTGATGAGCCGGCCGCGCTGCGGCCGCCGGGTTGCGTGACTCCCGGTATAACGGCCGCGGATCGGAAAAATTGAGGAAAAAATGCGCGCGCGACGCGCGCTGGCGCGTCGCCCGTCGCAACGTCCGGCCGACGGTGCCGCGAACGCCGCGCGGGCGGCCCGGTGCGGCCCGGTGCGGGCCGGCGGCCGGGTGCGCGTCAGGCCCGCGCGAGCGAGCGGCGCTTCATCTCGAGCTGCGTGATCAGGCGCTGCAGCGTGTTCTCCGCGCTGCCCGGCAACGACATGTAGCGGAACCCGAGCTGGTAGCGCCGCGACCCGTTCGGCAGCTGCGTCGAGCGCTGCGACACCAGCTGCAGGTCGAGCGACAGCTTGCCGTGGCCGGTCAGTTCGAGCTCGACGTCGGGCAGCAGCGTGCCGACCTCGAGCGCCTCGACGCGCTCGTCGGCCGTGCGCAGCCCCACCCCGCCGAGCGACAGGTTATGCACCTCGAACAGGAAACCCTCGCCGTCCGGCAGCTTGCCGCGGCACAGGAACGGATCGACGATCGGCGCATCGACCCGGAAATACTCGCGGCGCTGGATGCACATCAGCACCTCGGGGAAATCGGCGACGAACGCCGGCAACCCCTCGTAGCGCGTCTCGCGCGGCGTGCTCGTGGTGAATTCGACGCGCACGCCCTCGGGAGCCGCCGCGAACGTGCAGTGCGACGCAGCCAGGATGCCCGCGTTCTGCTCGGCCAGCGCGCCCCAGTCGAACGTAAACGTCCGCGCGCCGACGTCGACCTCGAGCAGGCGCGTGACGAGCTGGCCGCCCGGATACTGGACGGTCAGGAAATCGCCCCGGTTCACGAGGTTGCGCAGCTGCACGCCGATTTCCAGCGGATTGCGGCGGGCATAGTCGGGCCCGGAGTGGCCTGCATCCAGGCTGGGGTCCGTCGACGTTTCGATATTCATGGCTAGCCGGTCTTTCTTTCATGGACGCGCCGGGGCAACCGGTGCGCAATAAAACCGGGCCAGAACGGGGGCCCGGTCGCAGGTCTCTCACACTTAGCGGCAGTGCTGACCGAAAGTTTAGATCGAATTGGGGATTTTTTTCGCGCAAACGTTGAAACCGCGCGCGGCGGGCTGCCGGGCGCGGTCCGAAGGAAACAACGGGCGAGTGGCCGGCGGTGCGCCCGTCAGCCGATCTGCTGCATGATCGAGATCAGCTTCTTCGCGTAATTCGGGTCGGTCGCATAGCCGGCCTTCTGCATCCCGTGCGCGAAGCCCTCGACGCTGCGGCTCGCGCTCAGCACGCCGGAGTAGCGCGGATTGTTCTTCAGCAGGTTCGCGTAGTCGGTCATCGCATGCTCGTACGAATCGTACGCGCGGAACTTCGCGACCACGCGGCGCGGCGCGCCGTTCACGTACTCGGTCGTCAGCGCCGACACCGTGCGGCCCGTCCAGCCCTTGCTGGCCTTGATGCCGAACACGTTGTAGCTCGTCGAGCCGTCGCTCGCGCGGATCTCGCGCTTGCCCCAGCCCGATTCGAGCGCCGCCTGGCCGACGATGAAGCGCGCCGGGATCCCGGTCGACGCGCTGGCCGCCTGCGCGGGGCCCGCGAGCCGGTCGACGAACGCGTCCGCGTCCTGCACGCCGCTCGCGCCCTTCAGCGGCGGCGTCAGCGCGCTGCCGCCCGAATAGCCGCGCCCGCCGGCGAGCGCGCCGTTGTTCGCCGCGTCCGCGTAGGCCCGCGCCATCGCGTTCATCGCGGCGAGGCCGCCTTCGTTGCCGTCCGCCCCCGCCCCGCCCATGCCGCCGACGTCGGCCGCCGTGTCGCTGCCCGCCCCCTGCCCCGCATTGCGCAGCAGCTGCTTCATCAGCGCGTCGGCGACGCCGATCCCGCGCTTCGACATCTGCTGCGCGAGCTGCTGGTCGAGCATCGACGTGTACATCTTCGACGTATGCGAATCGAACAGGCCGCCGTCCGGCGACGCGTCGCGCATGCTCTTGAGCATCATCTGCGTGAACATCGCGTCGAACTGGCCCGCAACCGCCTTCGCGCCGGCCTGCGGCGACTGCTTCGCCTGCGCGCGCAGCGCGTCGAAACCCTGCACGTCGAGCGCGAAGCGCTGTGTGAGGTCGTTCGAGTTCGGGAGAGTGGCTGCCATTTAGATGATCTCCAGATCGGCGCGCAGCGCGCCGGCCGCCTTCATCGCCTGCAGGATCGACATCAGGTCCGCGGGCGTCGCGCCGAGCGTGTTCAGCGCCTTCACGACGTCGGCGAGATTCGCGCCGGCCGTCACCATCTTCAGCGCGCCGTTGTCCTGCTTGAGCTGGATCTGCGACTGCTGCGCCACCACCGTCTGCCCGTTCGAGAACGGCCCCGGCTGCGACACGACCGGCTGCGTGTTGACGACGACCGACAGGTTGCCGTGCGCGACCGCGCAGCTCTGCAGCGTGACCATCTGGTTCATCACGATCGAGCCGGTGCGCGCGTTCAGGATCACCTTCGCCGCGGCCTTGTCCGGGCTCACGTCGAGATTCTGCAGCCGCGCCATGAACGCAACCTGCTGCGCCGAGTCGGCCGGCGCCGCGAGCTGGATCGTGCGGCCGTCGAGCGCCGTCGCCGTGCCCGCGCCGAAGCTCGCGTTGACCGCCGACACGATCCGCTGCGCGGTGCCGTAGTCCATGTCGTTCAGTTGCAGCTGCAGCACGCCGTTCATCTGCGCGATCGCGTTCGGCACCGCACGCTCGACGATCGCGCCGCCGACGATCCGGCCGGCCGCGAGCTGGTTCACCTGCACGCGGCTGCCGTTGGCGCTCGCACCCGCGCCGCCGACCGCCATGTTGCCCTGCGCGAGCGCATAGACCTGGCCGTCCGCGCCCTTGAGCGGCGTCAGCAGCAGCGTGCCGCCGCGCAGGCTCTTCGCGTTGCCGAGCGACGACACCGTGACGTCGAGCGCCTCGCCGGGCCGCGCGAACGGCGGCAGCGTGGCGGTCACCATCACGGCCGCGACGTTCTTCAACTGCATGTTGTTCAGCGACGACGTGCCGCCGTTGGCCGAACCGTTGTTGATCGAGATGCCGAGGTTCGCGAGCATGTTCGCGAGCGTCTGCGTCGTGAACGGCGTCTGCATCGTCTGGTCGCCCGTGCCGTCGAGACCGACGACGAGGCCATAGCCGATCAGCGGGTTGTCGCGCACGCCCTGGATCTGCGCGAGATCCTTCAGGCGCTCCGCCTGCGCGGGCGCCGCGCCGAACAGGCAGGCCACGGCCGCGAACGCGACGGCGAGCCGCACGGCGGCCTGCACGCGGGCCGACAGCCGGTTGAACAGGGTCGTCTGCATCGTCATCACCACGGCGCGATGTTGAGGAAGAAGCGCTGCAGCCAGCCCATCGTCTCGGCTTCGTTGATGTAGCCCTTCGCCGAGTATTCGATCTTCGCGTCGGCGACCTGCGTCGAGTAGACCGAGTTCGCGCCCGAGATCGTGTTCGGGTTCACGACGCCCGAGAACCGCACGAATTCGTTGCCCTGGTTGATCAGCATCTGCTTCTCGCCGCTGACCACCAGGTTGCCGTTCGGCAGCACGTTGGTGACGGTCACCGTGATCGTGCCGTTGAACGTGTTCGCCGCGCTCGCGCCGCCGGTCGCGGCGAACTTGTTGTCGCCGGTCGCCGACAGGTTCGCCTTCGCGAACAGGCCGCCGAGGAAGCCGGCCGTCGGCACGTTGAAGTCGGTGTTGCCCTGCCGGTTCGTGTTCGCGCCCGACGACTTGGTCGCGTTGATGTTCTCCGCGATCATGATCGTCAGGATGTCGCCGACGTTACGCGGCCGCTGATCCTCGAACAACGGCCGGCCCGCATAACCGGGGTTGTAGATCGAGCCGGGCGCCTGCATCGACACCGGCCTCGGCGGCTGCGCCGTCATCGGCTGCTGGATGATCGGATCGTGCGGAATCTGCGCGCAACCGGCGAATGCCGCCACCGCGAGCACGCAGACGGTGCGAACGGGGGCGAACGGGAGGAGGCGAACCTGCTTCATGGCGACGACGGGACTTTCCGGTTAGCTCTTCATCTGCGTGACGGTCTGCAGCATCTGGTCGGACGTCGTCACGGCCTTGCTGTTGATCTCGTAGGCACGCTGCGTCTGGATCATGTTGACGAGCTCCTGCACCACGTTCACGTTCGACGCTTCGACGTAGGTCTGGTTGAGCGTGCCGGCGCCGTTCAGGCCCGGCTGCGACACGTTCGGCGCGCCCGACGACGTGGTTTCCGCGAACAGGTTCTCGCCCTTTGCCTCGAGGCCGGCCGGGTTGATGAAGGTCGCGATCTGCAGCGAGCCGATCTGCACCGAGTTGGTCGAGCCCGGCTGCGTGATCGACACGACGCCGTCCTTGCCGATCGTCAGCGACGTCGCGTTCTGCGGGATCGTGATCGCCGGCAGGATCTGGTAGCCGCTCGACGTGACGAGCTGGCCCTGCGCGTTGGTCTGGAACGAGCCGTCGCGCGTGTACGCGTTCGTGCCGTCCGGCATCAGCACCTGAAAGAAGCCCGCGCCGTTGATCGCGACGTCCTTCGCGTTGCCGGTCTGCGTGAGGCTGCCCTGCGTGTACAGCCGCTCGGTCGCGACCTGCTGCACGCCGGTGCCGAGCTGCAGGCCCGACGGCAGTTCGGTCTGCTGCGTCGAGTTCGCGCCCGGCTGGCGGATGGTCTGGTACAGCAGATCCTCGAACACCGCGCGCGAGGCCTTGAAGCCGTTCGTGCTGGTGTTCGCGAGGTTGTTCGAAATCACGTCCATCTGCGCCTGCTGCGCATTCATGCCGGTGGCGGCGATGTAGAGCGAACGGTTCACTTGTCGATTCTCCTGCTAGGGCTGGCGTGGACGCTCAGCTGAAATTGAGCAGCTGGTTCGCCGACTGCTCGTTCTGGTCGGCCGTCTGGATCAGCTTCGACTGAAGCTGGAACGCGCGCGCGTTGTCGATCATCGCGACCATCGCGGTCACCGGATTGACGTTGCTGCCTTCGAGCGAGTTCGGCGTGACGACCACGTTCGCGTCGGCGTCGGCCGGATTGCCGTCGGCGGTGCGGAACAACCCGTCGTTGCCGCGCGTGAGCGTGGCCGGATCGGGATTGACGAGCTTCATCTGGTCGACGATCGCGACCGCCGTCGGCGGGTCGCCCGGCATCAGCGCGGACACCGTGCCGTCCTTGCCGATCGTCACTTCCGCGTTCGGCGGCACCGAGATCGGGCCGCCGTTGCCGATCACCGGCAGGTTGCTCGCGTTGACGAGCTGGCCGTTCTCGTCGACGTGCAGGTTGCCGGCGCGCGTGTACGCCTCGTTGCCGTCGGCGGTCTGCACCGACAGCCAGCCGGGGCCCTGCACGGCGACGTCGAGCGGATTGCCGGTGCGCGTGACCGGACCCGGCGCGAAATCCGCGCCGGGCGTCGACGCGAGCACGTAGGTGCGCGTCGTCGTCGGGTCGATGTTGCTGCCGTCGCCGAAGTTCATCGGCACCGCGCGATACGTCGCGAGCTGCGCGCGAAAACCCGTCGTCGATGCGTTCGCGAGGTTGTTCGCGACGATCGCCTGCTGGTCGAGCGACTGCGACGCGCCCGTCATCGCCGTGTAGATCAGTCGGTCCATGGCTGCCGGTTATCCGCGCTTAAAGGTTCATGAGCGTCTGGTCGACGGTCTGCTGCGTCTTGATCGTCTGCGCGTTCGCCTGGTAGTTGCGCTGCGCGGTGATCAGGTTGACAAGCTCCGACGTGAGGTCGACGTTCGAGTTCTCGAGCGCGCTGCCCTGCAGCGTGCCGTGGTTCGTGCTGCCCGGCGCCGAGATCTGCGGCACGCCCGACGCGGCGGTTTCCGCATACTGGTTGCCGCCGAGGTTCACCAGCCCGTTCGGGTTGTTGAAGTTCGCGAGCACGATCTGGCCGAGCACGGCGGTCTGGCCGTTCGAGTAGTTGCCGGTCAGCTTGCCGTCGGTGCCGATCGTGTAGGTCGTCAGCGTGCCGCTCGCGTAGCCGTCCTGCGCGAGGTTGTTCACGCCGTCCTTGCCGCCGTACTGCGTCGTGCCGGTCAGGTTGAGCGTGAGGTTCTGCGGCGTCGCCGAGCCATCGGTGTTCGGCACGGTGAACTGGAACTCGCCGAGCGATGTGGTCGGCGTCGGCGGCGTGCCCGTCGTCGTGCTCTGGATCGCGCCCGACGAATTGAACGTGACCGTGCCGAGATCGGTGGTGCTGCCGCCCTGGACGCCCGCGTACGCTTCCCACGTACCGGACGTCGACTTCACGAAGTACATGTTGACCGCCTGCGAACCGCCCAGCGAGTCGTATACCTGGATCGACGTCGAGTAGTTGTAGGTCGTGTTGTCGGTCGCGCTGAACGGCGTCTTGGTCGGCACCGTGTCCTGCGAGTTCAGGTTGAACTGCGCGGAAATCGTGGTCGTCGCGGTGGGCGCGATGTTGGTCGTCGGCGCCTGCAGCGGCACGGTCTGCGCGGTGTTGATCACGCCGTTGCCGTTGGCCGCGTAACCCATCAGGTTCATGCCCTGCGAGTTGATGATGTAGCCGTTCTTGTCGCGCTGGAACGTACCGTCACGCGAATACGTGATCGAGCCGTTGTTCGACATCTGGAAGAAGCCGTTGCCGTTGATCGCGACGTCGAGCGACGAGCTCGTCGTGTTGATCGTGCCCTGGCTGAAGTTCTGCGCCACCGAATTCAGCTGCGTGCCGATCCCGATCTGCGAATCGGACGACGTCGCGACCGAGTTCGCGTACATGTCGGCGAACTCCGCGGTGCTCGACTTGAAGCCGGTCGTGTTCGCGTTCGCGATGTTGTTGCCGATCACGTCGAGCGCGTTCGATGCGCCGGCGAGGCCGCTCAGACCCTGTTGATAACCCATTTCGGTCTCCGTTGCGAGAAAGCTCGATCAGTTGCTGGTGGTGGTGCCGGACGAGGACGTGGACGACGAAGCCGTCGTCGACGAAGAAGCCGGCGTGGACGACGCGGTGCTCGGGTAGATCGACGCGACCTGGGTCAGCCCCACCGTCGTGCCGTTCGCCAGCACGAGCCCCGCCGAGCCGTCCGCCTGCTTGATCACGCTCTGCACCTGCGAGGTCGCGAGCGTCGTGGCGGGTTGCGGCGTGCCGTTGCTGTCGACGTACGATGCGCTGATGGTGTACTTGCCGTCCGGCAGCGGGTTGCCCGACGAGTCGGTCGCCTTCCAGGTGAGCGGCACGGTGCCGGCCGACTGCGCACCCGCGTTGATCGTGTTCACGACGGTGCCCGACGAGTTCTTCACGGTGACCGTCAGGTTCGACACCGCGCTCGACAGCGTCACGCCGAACGGCGACGCCACGCCGTTCTTCACCGCGACCGAGCTTCCCGGCGCCAGCACGTTGGTGCCGATCAGCATCGCGGCCTGCGTCTGCTGGCCGGCCGCGAGCTGCGTCGACAGCGACGTGAGCGACGTGTTCAGCTGCGCGATGCCGCTCACCGTGTTGATCTGCGCGAGCTGCGACGTCATCTGCGAGCTGTCGACCGGGCTGGTCGGGTCCTGGTTCTGCAGCTGCGTGACGAGCAGCTTCAGGAACGTCGCCTGCAGGTCGCTCGCCGACGTGCCGTTGGTCGACGACACGTTGTTGGTATTCATCGTGTCGGTCGGCAGGTTGGACACGGTCGTGCCGTTGCTGCCGATCGTCGTGCTGGAGGAGGAGGTCATCCTGGGTAGCCTTCTGTCGAAACTGTCGGGTCTGTAAGGTCGGTCGGCGCGCGGCTTACGAGCCGATCGTCAACGTCTTGAGCATCAGCGTCTTCGCCGTGTTCAGCGTCTCGACGTTGGCCTGGTACGAGCGCGACGCCGAAATCATGTTCACCATCTCCTGCACCGGATCGACGTTCGGCATCTGCACGTAGCCGTTCGCGTCGGCGGCCGGGTTCGCCGGGTCGTAGGTCGACTTCATCGGCGACGGGTCGTCGACCACCCGGGTCACGCGCACGCCGCCCACGCCCTGGCCGGACGCGGTGCGCGCGCCGCCGATCGGGTCGGTCGCGAACACGACCTGCTTGGCCTTGTACGGCTTGCCGTCGGGGCCCGTCGCGCTGTCGGCGTTCGCGAGGTTCGACGCGGTGACGTTCAGGCGCTGCGACTGCGCGGACAGCGCCGAGCCGGCAACGCCGAAGATGTTCATCAACGAGGGCATGGAAGCTCCTTTTGCTCGGATACGGATTCGGAGGCGGTGCGCGCCGTCACTGGTTGGTCGTGATCGCGGCGATCATCGACTTGATCTGCTGGGTCATCACGGTCAGCCCGGTCTGGTAATGCAGCGCGTTGTTCGCGAACTGCACGCGCTCGACGTCGAGATCGACCGTGTTGCCGTCGAGCGACGGCTGCAGCGGCATCCGGTACGCGGCGCGGCCGTAATCGTCCGACGGGCCGCCCGTCGGGATCAGCTTCACGGTGCCGGCCATGTGGCCCGCCGCCGTCGACACCATCGACATGCCGCTCGTCACGCCGGCCGGCTGCGTCATCGGCAGTTGCGCGGCGTTGCTCGGCGCAAGGCCGCCGCCCGTCTGCTTCAGCGAGCGCGCGAGCGTCGACGCGAAATCGACGTCGCGGGCCTCGTAGCCGGGCGTGTCGGCGTTCGCGATGTTCGACGAAAGCAGTTCCTGCCGGTAGGCGCGCACGTCGAGCGCCTGTCGGCCGAACGCAAATTCCGCATCGAGTTTGTCCAGCATGTGTGCGTCTCTCCGTATGAAGCGCTGCACGCCCCTCACGCCGGATGGCGACCCGAGAGGCTTTTTTCCATGACAGCGATGGTAGGCGTCGCGCGCAACCGGCAATCGGGCGAATAACGCGGCAAAGCCCCCCTCTATTCATCGTTTGCGCGACCGCCCCGCTCCCTAGAATGCGAAGCGGAGCAACGAATCGGGGGCACGGCGATGACTGGCAGCGCACTTCGCGGAAGGAACGGGCGGCTTACGCACGTCCGGCGTGCGTTTGCGCTCGTCGCGGCGCTGTGGATCTCCGCGCCGGCCGCGCACGCGGACGACGGGATGATCGTGATTCCGGGACGCGGCGAGACGGCCGAAACCGCGCTCGCGCACGCCAACGCGGCGAGCGGCGGGCAATTCGGCGGCACGGCCGCGCCGGGTGCGGGCCTCGCGCCCGACGCGGGTCGCGCGGCCAGCGGCGCGGTGGCCGGCGCCGGCGCATCCGGCAGCGGCTACGCGGCGCAGCCGGCCGGCACGATGGTCGTGACGACCGTCCCGCCGCCGGTCGCCGCACCGGCCCCGGCCTACGCGGCCGCCGCCCGCGCCGGGTATGGCGCCCCGCGCACCGCCGACCGCGACACGGTCGCGACGGTCGTCGCCGGCACGGCCGAACCCGCATCGAATCCGGCACGGCGGGCACCGCAACCGTCGCCCGCGGCACGCCTGGCGGCCACCCGCGCCGCGCCGCGCCCGATCGCGGCGTCCGCCACCCCGGCAACGGCTGCCGCGGCCCAGCCCGCGACGCCGCCCGGCCAGCAGGATCCCGACACGATCCGCCGCGCGGCCCTCACATTCCTGCAGCAGCAGATCGCCGGCCTGCCCGGCAAGCCCACCGCGACGGTCACGAACGCGTTTCCGCGCGGGCTCGCCACGTGCACGACGCTCGAACCGTTCCTGCCGACCGGCGCGCGCCTGTGGGGCCGCACGACGGTCGGCGTGCGCTGCGCGGGCGAACGGCCGTGGACCGTCTACCTGCAGGCCAAGGTCACCGTGCAGGCCACCTATTACGTCGCCGCGCGCCAGATCGCGCCCGGCGAGCCGCTGACCGCGGCCGACCTGGTCGCACGCGACGGCGACCTGACGGTGTTGCCGCTCGCGGTAATCACCGACCCGGCGCAGGCGATCGGCTCGACCCCGCTCGCCCGCATCTCGGCCGGGCTGCCGCTGCGGCAGGACATGCTGAAGAGCGCCGCGTCGGTGTCGGCCGGCCAGACGGTGCGGGTCGTCGCGGCCGGCCCCGGTTTCACGATCTCGGCCGAGGGCAGCGCGCTGGCGAATGCGGCACCGGGCCAGTCGGTACGGGTGCGGATGGCGGCGGGCCAGATCGTCACGGCGATCGTCAAGGACGCCGGCACCGTGGAGATTCCGTTATAGGGACGGATAGCGCCGCAAGAATGTAAAGAATTGTTTATTCGGAGAATTCCAGGCTCGCGATGCTAAAGTTCGGGCCGGCCCGGCCGTTATCTGGGTCAAACCGAACAGGAAACCCATCGTGAAGATCGATTCCACTCCGAACCCGAGCCCCGTGGCGCCGACCGGCAACGGCGCGACCCGTGCGCCTTCCGGCACGGCCCAGTCGTCCGCGCAGGCGGCCGATGCCGGATCGACCGGCGGCGATTCGACCGTGAACCTGTCGGGTCTGTCCGGCCAGTTGCGTTCGGCATCCGCGTCGGGCAGCGCCGATATCGACTCGGGCCTGGTCCAGTCGATCAAGGATGCGCTGAACAACGGCACGTTGACGATCGACGCGAACAAGATCGCCGACGGCGTATTGAATACCGCCCGCGAGCTGCTGCAGCAACAGCGCCCGCAGGGCAGCTGATCCGGCCTCGCGGCCGGCCCCCGGTTTGCCGGCGCGCCGAACCCCGTGCGCCGGCGCGACGAGCATGACGCGATGAGAGAAGAGCTGCTGGCCACGGTCAACGACGAACACGCGACGGTCGAGGCGTTCGCGTCCCTGCTCGCCTACGAGGAAAAGGCGCTGACGACGGCCCAGCCGCTCGCGATGCTGCCGGGGATCGTCGAAAAGAAAAGCGAGCTGATCGACCGGCTCGCGCAGCTCGAACGCACGCGCGACACGCAGCTTTCCGCGCTCGGCTTTCCGTCCGGCAAGAAGGGGATGGACCAGGCCGCCGAACGCGACGCCCGCCTCGCCGGCCGCTGGCAGCTGCTGCAGCAGGCCGCCGAACGCGCGCGCCAGGCCAATGCGAACAACGGCATGCTGATCCGGATCCGGATGGACTACAACGAGCGCGCGCTCGCGGTACTGCGCTCGACGCCCGCACCGGCCGGCGTCTACGGCCCCGACGGCCGCGTGTCCGCACTCACGCGCTGACCGGCCGGCGGCACGCCCGCCGCCCCTTGCCGCCACGCGGCATTTCACGTTTCGACAGACCGGGCCCGAGCCCGGCATCCACGGTCCCTTCCGATACACGGCCGCGCCACCGCGCCGCCGTCCAGTCACAACAATCAGAAGAGGGCCGCATGCCATATTTCCGCATTCCCGCGTCATCCCGCATTGCCACCGTTTCCGCCGTCGTCGCGCTGGCGCTCCCCGCCGCGCACGCCGCGGCCCCCGCGCCGCTGCCCACGCCGACGGGCGACATGTCGCTGTCGCCGGGCGGCCCCGACGTCGTGCCGCCGGCCGCGTCGAGCGCGTCCGCCGCCACGCCGCGCGCGGCGCGCCGCGGCACCGACACCTACACGTACCTGCGCTGCTGGTACCGGATCGATCCGGATCCGCTGAAGCCGGCCGCGACCTACGAGTGGGCGCGCGACCCCGCCGCCGGCGACTGGTATCGCGTGCCCGGCTACTGGTGGGCGGACGGCATCACGCAGTGGAAGAACATGTTCTACAGCACGACGGCGCAAGAGACGCTCGCCGACGTGTGCCGCAAGACGCTCGCCGCGAAAGGCATCCGGACCGACCTCACGCAGGCGGTCGCGGCCAACAACGCGCTGTCGTTCAACTACACGGTGTGGACGCTCGATGCCGCGCAGCAGGATGCGCGCGTCAACAAGCTGATCGTGTTCGGCGACAGCCTGTCCGACACCCAGAACATGTTCAACGCGAGCCAGTGGAAGCTGCCGAACGGCACGAGCTGGCATGCGGGACGCTTCAGCAACGGCCCGGTGTGGGCCGAGTATCTGGCGAACGCGCTGCAGTTGCCGCTCTACAACTGGGCGATCGGCGGCGCGGCGACCGACCAGCACCTCGTCGTGCCGGGCCTCGTGCAGCAGATCGACTCGTGGCGCGAATACATGGAGCGCGCGCCGGGCTACCGGCCGGCCAACACGCTGTTCGCGGTGTTCGCGGGCGGCAACGATCTCGTGAACTACGGGCGCTCGCCGGAGCAGGCGGCGAATGCGGTGCGCGACAGCCTCGAGCGGCTTGCCGCGGCCGGCGCGACGCGGATCATGCTCGTCACGCTGCCGGACGTGTCGCGCGCGCCGGTGTTCGCCACCCGCACCGACACGGCGAGCGTCGCCGCGCAGGTCAAGGACTACAACCGGCGCCTGGTCGACGCGGCCGCCGCGCTGCGCGCCCGCTACGGCGCGACGCTGCGGCTCGAGGTCTTCGACGCGTACGCGCCGTTCAACGACCTGCTGAGCCACCCGGCCCGCTACGGCTTCGACGACGCGCAGCGCGCCTGCCTCGACATTCCGAAGCCGTCGTCGCTCACCTACCTGAGCACGCAGACGCCGCGGGCGGACTGCCGCGATCCGGCGCGCTTCGTGTTCTGGGACACGCTGCACCCGACGACCCGCACGCACGCCTGGCTCGCCGGGCAGATCGCGCCGTTCGTGCGCACGCGCCTGCTGAACTGATCGGCGCGGGCGGCTGCGCTCACAGCAGCGGACACGCGGTGACCTGCGTGCCGCGCTCCACGCACAGCCGCTCGTAGTCGCGCAGGTAGGCGCGCTCGTCGTCGTCGAGCAGGTCGAGATCGATCAGGTCCCAGTCGTAGCCGACCGTCACGATGTTCTCGAACGTCACCGTGCCGGGCCGGGCCTCGTCCGGCCGGACGATCACGATGTTCTCGATCCGCACGCCGCCCTTGCCCGGCAGGTAGATGCCCGGCTCGACCGAAATCACCGCGTTCGGCACCAGCCCGTACTTCGAGCCCGGCGCGAACCGCACGCCGCCCTCGTGCACGTGAATCCCGACGCCGTGCCCGGTGCCGTGACCGAAATCGTGGCCGTGGTCGCGGCACACCTGCCGCACGAGCGCGTCGACCTCGCCGCCCGTCGCCGTGTCGGGGAAGCGCGCGACGAGCCCCTTGATGCAGGCCTTCAGCGCGACCGTGTAGATCTCGCGTTGCCACGGCTGCGCAACCGTGTCCGGGTGCGTACGGCGCAGCACGACCCGCGTGCAGTCCGTCGCGAAGCCGGCTTCGTAATAGGCGCCGCTGTCGAGCAGCACGAGTTCGCCCTCCGTCAGCTCGACGTCGGCGCTCGCGGCCGTGTAGTGCGCGAAGGCGCTGTTCGCGCCGTTCGCCGCGATCGACGGAAACGTCAGCGCGACCGCCGAGCGTGCGCCATAGGCGTCGTTGATCGCGCGCGCCAGGTCGTATTCGGTGTGACGCACGCCCGGCTCGCCGGTCTTCGCCCAGCGCATCGTCTCGGCGATCGCCGCGGAACTGCGGGCGAACGCGTCGCGGAACCGGTCGAGCACGGCCGGCGTCTTGCCGGCCCGCATCGCCTCGACCGGGTTGAAGTCCGCGTGCCGCGCCTGCGGCCACACGCGGCGCACCACGTCGACGAGCGCGCAGTTCACCGATTCGAAGCCGTAACACACGTGCTCGACCGCGAACGGCGCGAGAAAGCGCTCGAGCGCCGCGACATCGCGCCGGATCACGTGCAGCGCCGGATACGACGCGAGCGTGACCTCGCAGCCATCGCAGCCATCCGGCAGGAACAGCGCGACCTGGTCGCCGACCGCGAACAGGAAGCCGAGGTGCGACGACGCATTCGGGATGTGATAGCCGCGGCTGTTCAGCAGGTACGCCAGATCGTCCGACGCGCAGGTGAAGAATGCGGTCCTGCCGTCGGCCGCGCCGGTGTGCGCGGCCAGCTTGCGGTTCAGCGCGTCGAGGTTCTGCGCGACGCTCAGGCCCGTCATCGATTCCGGCAGCTCGAAGATCGGCCGCTCGACCACCCAGCCCGGCAGCGCGATCGCGCGATCGATCTCGCGATCGGCGAGGCTCGTCCAGTCGAGCGACGCGGCCTGCGTCTGCGCGAACAGCCGATCGCGCTGCGCGACGCTGATCCGCCGCGCGTCGTAGCCGACCCGCGCGAGCCGGCTCGCGTGCGCGACCAGCCAGTCGGCCATCGCCTGCCAGATCGTCTCGTTCATCCCGAGCTTCTCGAGGCGTACCCGCGCCGGATCGCACTGCTGCTCGGCCTGCAGGTGATAGCGGCCGTCGACGAACAGCACGAACGGCGGCAGATCGAGCGCCTGCGCGGTCGCCGCGCCGAGGAAGATCCCGCAGCCGGCCGAGCCGTCGAACCCCGACAGCGCGTAGCGCGGGTTGTTGGCGAGCGGCAGGTACTCGGTGACGTATTCGTCCTGCGACGTGACCACGACCGCGTCGAGCCGCGCGGCGTCGAGCAGGCGCGACAGGCCGGCCTGCGTGTCGCCGACGGACGCGTCGTACTGGGGAAGGCCGGAGAAGCTGTATTTCAGTCGATCGATCATCGAATGCCCACTATTCATTGTTGTCGGCGGCCGGCGGCGCGGCGCGTCGCATGCCCGACGCGCCACGGCGCCGCTGCGCGGACGATGCGCGACACGGCCGTGCCGCCGTGTCGCTCCCGCAGCAGGCCCTGGGGGGAAATTTTGGTCTCACTTAACTTTTTTTGACGCGCGCGACAGAATCTAGAGCACCCTGAAATTGAGGTCAAGCCAAAATTTTCGTGGGGCTAAAATCGGCGCGCGACGCGCGCATCCCGGCACAGCCTCAATTCGTCCGTTGACCCTGCGCGGTACAATGCGCCGGCATCGTCGCCCCCGCGCTCACGCTCGCCTCCCGACTCGTTGCCACGAAAGAGATTCATGGATTCAGACATCATGCGTATCGGCCAGCACATTCGCCGCCTGCGCCGGGAAGCGAAGAAAACGCTGCTGGAAGTCGCGACCGAAGCGAAGCTGTCGGTCGGGTTCCTGTCCCAGGTCGAGCGCCATCTCACCGGCATCTCGCTGTCGTCGCTCGCCAACGTCGCGAAAGCGCTGGACGTGCCGCTCGGCGCACTGATCGACCAGCCGCGCCAGGCGCAGCCCGATTCGCACGAGGGCAGCCGCAAGCCGTACGCGCTCGACGCCGCGTCGCAGTGGTACGAGCGGCTCTCCACCTCGTTCGACGGCAGCCAGATCAACGCGCTCAAGGTGCAGATGATGGAAGGCTACCGTTCGGAATGGGTGTCGCACGGCGGCGACGAGTTCGTGTACGTGCTGGCCGGCCGCATCAGCTACACGATCGGCAAGAAGGACTACCCGCTGTCGCCCGGCGATTCGCTGCACTTCGACGCACGCAAGCGGCATCGCGTCGCCAACGTGGGCGACGGGCCCGCCGAACTGATCGCGGTCAGCACGCAGCCGCTGTTCGACGACACTTGCGCCGGATTCGGGTCCGCCAGGAAGAAAGCCAGGCTGCCCGCGCAGGGCGAGCCTCGCGTGAGCCGCCGCGCGCCGGCGCCGAAGCGCGGCGAGCGCGGCCTCGACGCCGACGCGGCGCGACCGGCCAACGCGGCGGCACGGAAGCCGGCCGCCAGGTCGCGCGCATCCGTCCAGCGCCCGCCGGCCGCCACCCCGGCACGCAAAAGGAAGGCGTAACGGCTGGCGGGGCGTCCGCCCCGCCGCGCTGCCCCGCTATTCGCCGATTTCGAGCGCCTGCGCGACGGCCTGGATCCGTGCGCGATGCACGGCGTCCTTGATCTTCTCCGCGTCGTTGCCGATGCCGCGCGCGATCGCGCCGGCATCGACGCTGCGCGCGGCCGCGAGCGCGACGCGCAGCCGCTCGGCCTGCGGATACGGCTGCGTGTCGAGCCCCAGCCGCCCGCGCGCATCCGATTCGCACGCCTGCACCATCTCGGCGAAACGCGCCGGCTTGCGCAGCGCGTCGCTGCGCTCGAAAAGCCGCACCAGTGCGGCCGCGCCCATCTCCATCACGCGATGCAGGTTGCCGTGCTCGCGCGCCACCACCAGCGCGAGGTCGCGGCATTCGTTCGGCACGCGCAGCCGTTCGCACAGCGGCTTGAGCAGGTCGACGCTGCGGCCCTCGTGGCCGATGTGGCGCGGCAGCACGTCGGCGGGCGTCGTCGCCTTGCCGAGATCGTGCGTGAGCGCCGCGAAGCGCACCGGCAGCGAGTAGCCCTGCTTCGCCGCATGGTCGACGACCATCATCACGTGCACGCCCGTGTCGACCTCCGGGTGGTAGTCGGCGCGCTGCGGCACGCCCCACAGCGCATCGACCTCGGGCAGGATGCGCGCGAGCGCACCGCACGCGCGCAGCACCGCGAACATCCGCGACGGCTTCGCCTCCATCAGCCCGCGCGCGATCTCCTGCCACACCCGCTCGGGCACGAGCGCGTCGACCTCGCCCGCGTCGACCATCCGCCGCATCAGCGCGAGCGTCTCGTCCGCCACCGTGAAATCCGCGAACCGCGCGGCAAAGCGCGCGATCCGCAGGATCCGCACCGGATCCTCGACGAACGCGTCGCTCACGTGCCGGAACACGCGCGCGCGCAGGTCGGCCTGCCCGTCGAACGGATCGATCACGGGCCCGACCAGCGTGCCCTCCGGGCTCACCTCACGCGCCATCGCGTTGATCGTCAGGTCGCGCCGCGCGAGATCCTCGTCGAGCGTCACGTCCGGCGCGTAATGAAACTGGAAGCCGTGATAGCCGGCCGCCGTCTTGCGCTCGGTGCGCGCCAGCGCGTATTCCTCCTGCGTCCGCGGATGCAGGAACACCGGAAAATCCTTGCCGACCGGCCGGAAGCCCTGCGCGGCCATCTGTTCGGGGGTTGCACCCACCACCACGTAGTCGCGGTCCTGCACCGGCACGCCGAGCAATTCGTCGCGGATCGCTCCGCCTACTGCATAGATGTTCATGGGGTCGGCTCGTACTCGGCAATCACGGCGGTTTCACCGCGCGCGGCATCGATCCACCGCTGCACGGCCGGCAGCGCCGTCACGCGCGCCGCATAGCCGGCCGCTTCCGGCGACAGGCCCGGCGCATAGGTATTGAAGCGCATCACGACGGGCGCATACATCGCATCGGCGATCCCGAACTCGCCGAACAGGAACGGTCCGCCCGACGCCTCGATGCACGCGCTCCACAGCGCGTCGATGCGCGCGACGTCGGCGAGCGCCTCGGGCGTCGCGCCGCGCCCCGGCAGCGACGCGCGCACGTTCATGCCCATCTGCGTGCGCAGCGCCGCGAAGCCCGAATGCATCTCGGCCGAGATGCAGCGCGCATGCACGCGCTCGAGCGGATCGGCCGGCCACAACGGGAACTGCGGATAGCGCTCGGCGAGCGTCTCCGCGATCGCGAGCGAATCCCAGATCGCCAGGCCTTGGTCGTCGACCAGGCACGGCACCTTGCCGGACGGCGAATATTCGTGGATGCGCGCGGCCGTGTCGGCGCAGTGCAGGTCGACCGCGATCTCGTCGAACGGGATGCCGAAATGCGCGAGCAGCAGCCATGGACGCATCGACCACGACGAGTAGTTCTTGTTTCCGATGACGAGCTTCATGATGGTGTTCCGGAAAACGCGGAGGTGAAAGAAAACGCGCGCAACGGCGGCGCCCCGCGGCAGCCTAGCGGCGGCGCGAGCGGAACCATTCGAACCGCGACCGCTGCGCGGCGGTGCCGAGGTACGCGGGCGCGACGCTTTCGAGGCTCGCCGGCGCGATCCCGAGTTCCGGCGCGAGCGGCCCCGACAGCACGTTCGGCACCGACATCGTCGCGAGATTGTCGCGCGTGAGCACCGGCTCGCCGGGCAGGCATTCGAACACGCTCGCCTGCAGCCGCGCGAGCGCGTCGGGCAGCCGCACGATGCGCGCCTGCCGGCCGACCAGCGTGCCGCAATAGCGCACCAGCTGCTCGAGCGTGTAGACGGTCGGGCCGCCCAGTTCGTAGGTCTTGCCGTACGCGGCCGCGAGATCGAGCGTATTGACGAACGCGCGCACGACGTCGCCGACGAACACCGGCTGGAAGCGCGCGTCGGGCATCGCGAGCGGCAGCACGGGCACCGTGCGCTGCAGGTTCGCGAACGTGTTGAGGAACGCATCGCCGGGGCCGAACACGACCGACGGGCGGAAGATCGTCAGCGCGAGCGAATCGGTCGCCGCGATCGCATGCAGCGCCGCCTCGCCGTCTCCCTTCGAGCGCTGGTACATGCTCGCGCCGCGCGAATCGGCGCCAAGCGCGCTCATGTGCAGCACGCGCCGCACGCCGACCTCGGTGCACGCGGTCGCGAGCGCGGCCGGCAGCGTGACGTGCGCGCGCTCGAAGCCGGGGCCGTACGGCGTGCCGCGGCCGCCGTGCAGCACGCCGACCAGGTTGATCGCCGCATGCGAGCCGGCGACGAAGCGCGCGAGCGTGCGCGTGTCGAGCGCGTCGAGCTCGACGATCTCGACCGGCAGCATCTGCAGGTGACGCGCGTGCTCGCGCCGCCGCGTACCGATCCGTACCTGCTTGCCGGCGTCGATCAGTGCACTGACGAGCCGGCTGCCGATGAAGCCGGTGCCACCCAGCAGCGCGACGGTCTGGCGATCCATGTTCGTGACTCCAAGAGCCTGTTCACGCCGATGACGGACTGGCGACCGTGCGTGGCCGGCCGTCCCCCGGGGGGACCAGCGACGCGCGACGCCGCCATGCGGCCGGCAACGCGCGTTCCCGTGACCAGGAAAAATCGTAAATGGGGCGGGCCGCCCGAAGGGCCGGCCGCCGCGTCATGCGCGTCGCGGATACGTCGCGCATTCGCGTCGCCCCGCGGCGGCGCCCGGCGGCCGTCGCCGTCCTTGCGCGCGGCCCTTCCGGCGGCGGGCGCAAGGACACGGCCGGCGTGAGCGCGCCCTCGATCAGGCTGCCGCGTCTCGCGCGGCCGCGTGAAGATCGCCGGTCAGGGCGAGATCATGCCCAGGCGTCTCTTCAGCGACTGCGGTTTGCCCTCGAAGAGCGCCGCGTAATAAACGGTGTTCGACAGCACGTTCTTCACGTAGTCGCGCGTCTCGTTGAACGGGATCGTCTCCGCGAAGATCGCGCCTTCGACCGGCTGCGTCAACACCTGGCGCCACTGGCGCGGCCGGCCCGGGCCCGCGTTGTAGCCTGCCGTGGCGAGCACCGGCGAACTGTCGAAGTTGTTGTAGATGTCGGCCAGATACCAGGTGCCGAGCTGCACGTTGGTATCGATGTCGTGCATCTGCGCGCGCGAGATCGTGCCCAGGCCGAGCTTCTTCGCGACCATCTGCGCGGTGGCCGGCATCAGCTGCATCAGGCCGCCCGCGCCCACCGACGAGCGCGCGCTCGTGATGAAGCGCGACTCCTGGCGGATCAGGCCGTACGCCCATTCGGTGTCGAGCCCCGTCGACTGCGCGTAGCGCTCGACGATGTCGCGGTACGGCGACGGGTAGCGCAGCGTGAAATCGTGCTCGGCCTTCGTGCGGTCGGCCGTGTTGACCGTGCGGTCGAGCAGGTCGACACGCTTGCCGTACTCGGCGGCCGCGAGCAGCTGGCGGTCGGTCATCCCGCGCAGCGGCCAGTTCCATTCGCGGTTGCCTTCGAGCCGCAGGTTCAGCGCATAGAAGCGCTGCGCGAGCGCGAAGCCCGGAATCTTGCTCATCGCGTCGATCTCGGCGTCGCTCACCTTCGTGCGCGGCGGGATCGTCGTGCGCTGGCCGAGCTCTTCGCCGGCGAGCTGCCCGTAGAAGTTGAACTGCCCCGCGACCTGCTCGAATTCCTGGTTCGCCTGCAGCGTGTCGCCGCTCTGCTTGAGCGCGCGGGCATGCCAGTAGATCCAGGCCGGATCGTCGCGCAGCGACGGCGGCATCTGCTCGATCGACCAGCGCACCATCGGCCAGTTGCCGGCGAGCAGCGCGGCGCGCGTGCGCCATTCGTAGCCCGGGTTCGACAGCGGCGCATTCGCGGATTTCGCGTACCAGACCGACGCGAGCGGCGAGCGCTTGATCGCGCCCTGGTAGCCGATCGCCCCCCACGCGATCGCCTGCTCCTGCTTGGTCAGCGACGCGGCGACCGAGGTCAGCGTCCCGGCCGCGGCGTCCGGATCGTTGCGCGCCATGCGGCCGAACGCGATCAGCGCGAGCTGGTGCGAGGCGGCGTCGGGGCCGATGCCGCGCGCGAGGTACAGCGGCGGCGCGCTGGTCGCCTGGTCGAAGCCGACCGGGCGCGGGCCCAGCGCATCGACGATCTTGCCGCCGAGCGTCGTGTAGTTCTGCTCGTACGCGAGGCGCGCCTGCTGCCACACGTCGTCGCTCGTGAACTGCTGGTTGACCGTCAGCGCGGTGATCAGGTCGACGCACGCGTCGCCGTAGTTCTTCGGCTCGACCAGCAGCGCGCGTGCGGCGTCGGCGACGTTCTCGCCGCGCGCCGCGCGCGATTCGAGCGCATAGCACTTGACCTGGGTATCGTCGTCGAGCACGAACCGCTTGTATTGATCGTCGAAGCTGCGCCAGTCGTGGCGCGCGCCGAGCACGAGCAGGTAGTCGTTGCGCAGGCGATCGGCGATTGCCTGGCCGTCGTAGCGCTGCAGGAACGACTGCACGGGCGCGTCCGGCGCATCGACGCGCGCGCGGCCGGTTGCATCGAACAACTGCGGCTTGATCTGGAAATACTCGACGTAGGACGGCACCGGATAGTTCGGGATCATCGACGCGAGCTGCGCGGCTTTCGCGGCGTCGTTGCGGCGCGCGGCCTCGCGCAGCTGCACGAAGACCTGATCGTCCCCGGAGACCGTATCGTCGCTCGGCGCGGCGCACGCGGTCGTGCCCGTGACGAGCGCGGCGGCCGAAAGCGTCAGCGCGACCGCGCGATATACTCGGAAAAGGCTGTTCGACATCGTTTTGAATGGAGCGCGAAGTGAGCGAAAGCATAGCACGCAACCCTGTGCCGAACCCGAAGGTTGCGCTACGCAAAACGCTGTCCGGCGCACGTCGCGACGCCGCGTCGCAACCCGCCGCGAACGCCGCGCTCGACGCTCGCCTGCGCACGCTGCTCGAACGGCTCGCGCCGCGCACGGTCGGGTTCTACTGGCCGCTGCCGGGCGAATTCGATGCGCGCGCCGCCGTGCTCGCCTGGTGCGCGGCCGGTGCCGGCCGGCGCGCGGCGCTGCCCGTGATCGGCGAGCGGCACACGCCGCTCGCGTTCCATGCGTGGGACGCGCACACGCCGATGCGCGAAGGGCATCACCGGATTCCGGAACCGGCGTCGGGAATCGTCGTCGTGCCCGACCTGTTGCTGATTCCCTGTGTGGGATTCGATCCGCAGCGCTACCGGCTCGGCTACGGCGGCGGCTACTACGACCGCACGCTCGCCGCGTGGCCGGGCAATCTGCCCGTGACGGTCGGCATCGCCTACGAGGCGTGCCGCGTCGACGCGCTGCCGGCCGAGGCGCACGACCTCGCGCTGCGCTGGATCGTGACCGACTGCGCGCTCTACCCGGCCGCCGGATGAGGCGGCGCGACGCGCCGCGGTCGCCGCACGTCCGTCAACGCATCGCCGCGCAACCGCCGCGGCGCGGCCGTCTACAGCGAGGCCGCCGCGCGCGCCGCCGTGTCGTACAGGCCCGAGGCGTGGCGCAGCAGTTGCGCCGCGTCGCCGATCTGCTCGTTGGTGAGACCGCTGTCCTTCAGCGTCTCGATCAGGCAGTGCTCGCGCACCTCGCGATATTTCAGGCACAGGTCGCGGCCCGCGTCGGTCGCGTAGAAGAATGCTTCCTTGCCGCTCTTCTCGCTCTTCACATAGCCGCGGGCGATCAGTTTTTTCAGCGCATAGGTCGCGACGTGCGTATCCTCGATATTGAGCACGAAGCAGATGTCGGCGAGCTTCTTCTTGCGTTCGCGATGGCTGACATGATGCAGCAGCGACACCTCGACCGCCGTCATGTCCTTCGCGCCGGCCGCCGACATGCAGCGCACCATCCAGCGGTTGAACGCGTTGCCGGCCATGATGAGCCCGTATTCGAGCTCCGACAGCTCCGCGCTCGAATCGGAAACGAGGTGTTCGGATGACACGATCTTGGTCGCAGGACGCTTCATGGAAAGGCGGCGCAAGCCGGATGACAGGGTGTGCCGAGTGTACGCCAGATGCCCCGGTATACGGGCTAGGCGAAAACGCTTATTGGTAAGTTATCGATATTTTATTGACAATGTGCGCTAACATTGCCGTCCGAACCGTGCCAGCCCGATGACGCAACCTCGCATTTATCCGCTCGGCGATGCCGCCCTCGTCTGCGAGGTGCCGCCGCCCGCCACGCTCGACTGCCAGCGCCGCGTCTGGGCCGTCGCCGAGGCCGCGCGCGCGTGGCCCGACGTGTTCGACGTCGTGCCGGGCATGAACAACCTGACGATCGTGTTCGATCCGCTCGCCACCACGGCCGAGTCGCTCACGCCGGCGCTGCGCGACGCGTGGGAAACGGCCGACGTCGAGCACGCGGACGGCCGCGAAGTCGAGATCCCGGTCGAATACGGCGGTGCGGCCGGCCCCGACCTGGCGGTCGTCGCCGCGCATACCGGCCTGTCGGCCGACGAGGTCGTCGCGCGCCATGCGGCCGGCGAATACGTCGTGTTCTTCGTCGGCTTCCAGCCCGGCTTCGCGTATCTCGGCGGCCTCGACCCCGCGCTGCACACGCCGCGCCGCGCGGCGCCGCGCCTCGAGGTGCCGGCCGGCTCGGTCGGCATCGGCGGCGCGCAGACGGGCCTCTACCCGGCCACGTCGCCCGGCGGCTGGCAACTGATCGGCCGCACGTCGCGCGTGCTGTTCGACCCGGCGCGGCCGCAGCCGACGCTGCTGCTGCCCGGCGACCGCGTACGCTTCACCATTGCCGGAGTCGACTCGCCATGACCCAGAGCACCGCAGCGGGCACCATCGAGGTCGTGCGGGCCGGCCCGCTGTCGACCGTGCAGGATCTCGGGCGCCGCGGCGCGCGCCATCTCGGCGTCGCGCAGGGCGGCGCGCTCGACGGCCTCGCGCTCGAGGTCGGCAACCGGCTGGTCGGCAACCGCCCCGACGCGGCGGCCGTCGAGATCACGATCGGCCCGGCCGCCTTCCGCTTCACCCGCGCCACCCGCATCGCGATCACCGGCACCGAGTTCGGCGCGACGCTCGACGGCCGGCGCGTCTATTCGTGGTGGAGCCTGCCGGTCGAGGCCGGACAGACGCTCGTGCTGCCTGCCGCGAAACGCGGGATGCGCGGCTACCTGTGCATCGCGGGCGGCATCGACGTCCTGCCGATGCTCGGCTCGCGCAGCACCGATCTCGCGTCGCGCTTCGGCGGCCTCGGCGGCCGCGCGCTGCGCGACGGCGATCGCCTGCCGGTCGGCGTGCTGGCGTCCAGCGCGGGCTGCCTCGCGGCCGATGCGCCCGAATTCGGCGTGAAGGCGCCGGCCTGGTGCGCGTTCGTGCGCGTCGACGAGCCGCCGCGCCGCCACCGCCCCGCGCATGCGCCGTGGGCGATGCCCGTGCGCGTGCTGCCGGGCCCCGACTACGCGTCGTTCGCCGCCGCGTCGCAGCAGGCGTTCTGGGACGAGGAATGGCTGGTCACGGCAAACAGCAACCGGATGGGCTATCGTCTTGCGGGTGTCGAACTCGTGCGCGAGCGGCCGGCCGAGCTGCTGTCGCACGCGGTGCTGCCCGGCACGATCCAGGTGCCGCCGAACGGCCAGCCGATCGTACTGATGCACGACGCGCAGACGACCGGCGGCTACCCGAAGATCGGCACGGTGATCCGTGCGGATCTGTGGAAACTCGCGCAGGCGCGGCTCAACCTGCCGATCCGCTTCGTGCGCACGACACCCGACGCCGCGCGCGCCGCCCTGACCGCAGAACGTGCCTATCTGCGGCAGATCGACGTCGCGATCGACCTGCGCGAGGAAGCGCGCCGCCGCGCAGACTCTCGCGCGGCGTGACAATGGCGCAAGCCGTACCGAATACGTGCCACGCAATCCGTGGACGAGGAACATCATGGAAATCGACCTGAACGCCGATCTCGGCGAAGGATGCGGATCTGACGAGGCGCTGCTCGACCTCGTCACGTCCGCGAACATCGCATGCGGGTGGCATGCGGGCGGCGCCAACGCGATGCGCGACTGCGTGCGCTGGGCCGTGCAGAAAGGCGTGTCGATCGGCGCGCACCCGAGCTTTCACGACCCGGAGAATTTCGGCCGCAAGGAAATGCAGTTGCCGGCCGGCGACATCTACGCGGGCGTGCTGTACCAGCTCGGCGCCCTGTCGGCGATCGCGCAGGCCGAGGGCGGACGCATCGCGCACGTGAAGCCGCACGGCGCGCTGTACAACCAGGCGGCACGCGACCCGATGATCGCCGATGCGGTGGTGTCCGCGATCCGCGATTTCGATCCGTCGCTCGCGGTGTTCGGGCTCGCGAACAGCGTGTTCGTCGCGGCCGCGCGGCATGCGGGGCTCGCCGCGGTGGAGGAAGTGTTCGCCGATCGCGGCTACCGCGCGGACGGCTCGCTCGTGCCGCGCAACCAGCCCGGCGCGCTCGTCGACGACGAGGACGCGATGATCGCGCGCACGCTGGACATGGTGCGCAGCCGCCAGGTGCGCGCGGTCGGCGGCGAATGGGTGATGCTCAATGCGCAGACCGTCTGCCTGCACGGCGACGGGCCGCATGCGCTCGCATTCGCGAAACGGATTCGCGCCGCGCTCGAGGCGGTGGGCGTCGATGTCGTGGCGCCGGGGGTACTGCAGACGGACGGCGGGGCGTAAGCCTTCCCGCCGGCATGCAACCTCTTGACCGACGCGTTGCGCTTTTCGAGCGCAAGCCGCGTTGCCCTCATGCGTCGCGATAAACCGGGCACGCGACGCGACGCACCTTCAACGGCCTCCCGACTTCTCGCCTTCTCGCCGTGTCGAACACGGCGGATTTCAACTGCCCGCCCTTAAGTCTCCTTGTCGGCCAGCGCCTTCATTCGAAAAGCGTGACATTCCGACACATTTAAGACCCGTACAGAAAATCGATCCGCCGGAGCCGCGGAGAAGCTCGCGCACACACTTCGTCCACGTCACGGACCACCTGTCCCGAGATTGTCTCGAAAAAAGCGTGAGAAATTCCATATTTCCTGTTGATCGAGCCGCTGTTACGTTTGAGGCCGGGACAGTCGACCGGATAGGCCGATCGGCCTGCTCATATTCAAAGGAGGCCTGAATCATTCGGGCTCC
This sequence comes from Burkholderia sp. MSh2, assembly GCF_000731655.1. Taxonomy (NCBI): domain Bacteria; kingdom Pseudomonadati; phylum Pseudomonadota; class Betaproteobacteria; order Burkholderiales; family Burkholderiaceae; genus Burkholderia; species Burkholderia sp. MSh2. Next base: position 41,374 of record NZ_JPGM01000056.1, read on the forward strand.
GGCACAAAACGAAGCCAACCAGGCCAGCGGCGCGATTACCGGCACGCTCAATCCAAATCCGATCAATCTTGCCGAACCCGGCGGCGCCATCGCTCTCGGCGCGCTCGATGCAAACTGGTCAGGGGCAATCCTGGGCGGCTGAGTCGACTACCTTTCCCAAATCGCGATCACCCATTCTTCGCATGGGCCAATGAAATTTCAATCCATGATTCATGCGGCAAGGAAATTTGCCAGATACGGCATCTTCATGGCGCCGCTTGCGCCTCGCTTTGGCGGCGGATGGATGGGCATCCTGGTTGGCAGCGCAATCAGGGCGCTCGTTTTCGCCGCGGGATACGCGCTTCTGCTTTACGTGCTGAACAACTGGTCGCTCTTCAAGTGGAGTGCCGGGGCACTCTGTTTCCTCTTGTATGCGTTCTTGCAGGAAGCGATCACGCTCCGGGAAACGCACCGCTGAACGGCATCCAGCCGCTCGCTCGCGGCCATGAAATCCCGCATCCCGACAGACTCGCTGAAGCACTTCCAGACGCTGGCAGCGGAAAGTGTTGCACCGACGTTGCCTATCGCATGCGCGACGATCGGGTGCGCATCGACAACCAGCACCGGCGGGCGCTCGCTTCCTCCTGTCATCCGTCCACTCCGTTCGTGCACCGAGGCAAGACATAGACGGTGCCATCGCGAGCACCTCGAAACCATCGTATGCCGTCCATTGCGCCGCCCCCGGGCGGCGCGGTGCAGACACGGCACGCCGCGCCGGTCCGATTCCGCCAAAGACGCCCGCAGGCTGCGAACGATTCGTGCCGGCGTGCCTGGCCAGCGAGGTGGAGATACCCGGGACATCGCGACGCAAGCGATCGCGAACGACACGCATCGGCGGCACAAAAGAAAAAAGCGCCCTCGTGGCGCTTTTCCGTTGGCGCAATCGCCGCGGCTTTGCCGTCTGTCGATTCGCCCCCCGAAACCGTCTTTCGACGGTGACCGGAAAAATCTTCCGGATTAAAAAACGTCCGCCGCCGCCCGATCACTACCTTCCCCGGTCAGACGACGGAACGTTGCTTATCTGCAAGTCGGCCCGCATGCATGTGTTGTTCGACGATGATTGGCCCCGCCGTGCATGCAGACACTCCGCGGCCGGCACGCGCTTCACGTGCCGGCGACGCTAACCCCGCGCTTATTTCTGCTACCCCGTAGAACTTATCTATTCTTTTCATTTTTTCAACTTGTGGGGTGAAGAATAGTTATTGGCGGATCGGGATGTCAATCGTTTTAAACGCGATTTTCCGACGATTCAAGGGTTTTCCTTATCGAATTCCATCGCCGTACGGGCGCCGCGCGACGTGCGCGCACCGTGGATCAAACAGGGGACGATCAGCGTGCGGCGCCTTGCGCGATCAGTTCGCGTCGACCCGGTATCCTTGCTGGCGCAACAATTCGAGCACCCCGCGCGGGCCGCCCAGGTGCAGCGCGCCGATCGCGACGAACAGCGGCCGGTTCGGCGCGGCGATTGCCGTCATTCGTGCAACGAAGCGCCGGTTGCGCTCGTACACGATCTTGTTGTCGATCGACGCCGACAACACCGGGGAACGCGCAAGGCGTTCGCCCTTCGCGACGGCCCACGCCGAGATCGCGTCGGCGTCGCCAATTCGCCACAGCCGATGCAGCGCCTTGATGTCGTCGGCGTTTTGTGCGGGCGTCTGCACCATGTCCTGCGCGAGCATCTCGCGCTGCTCGGCCAGCGTGAGCCCGGTGAACGCGCGCATCTGTTCGGCGAGCGTCTCGAGCCCGATCACGCGGCCGCCCTTCTTCTTCAGGAACACGTTCTGCAGTTGCGCCTCGGTGCCGTATTCGGTCTGCAGGCCGGCCGACAGCGAATCGTAGGTCTCGACGACGAGCGCCGCGAGCCAGGGCCGCATCTTGCGGATCTCGGCGAGCGCGGCCGGGTTGCCGCGCAGGCGCGCCGCGAGCCGCTGCCACAGCGGCTCGGGCAGCAGGCGCTGCAGGCACGGATAGCGGCACACGCCGTACTTCGACACGTCATCCTGCGATTCGAGCAGGTCGTCGGGCGACAGTTCGAGCGCAAGCGTCGGCGACGCGGCGAGCGCCGCGAGGATGCGCGGCCGGAACGGCTGCGCGCTCGGATAATCGGACGGGTCGCCCGTATGCAGCGTGCCGAGCACGTAGAGCGTGACCTTGCCCTTGGTCGCGACATAGAACGGCATGCGCGCGGGCTGCATGCGCACCGAACCGCTCGCCACCGTGCCGTTCGACACGGCAGGTGCATGAAAGCCCGGCAGGCTCATGCCGGGCGGCGGGACCTGCGACGGATGAATCGGTGCGGTGGCCGGCGCGCGCCCTTCGGCACGTGCGACCTCCACGGGAACCACCAGGCCGGCAACCGCCACGCACGCGCCGGCCAGCGCCGCGCCCGTGACGGTACGCACGCTCCAGCGCCGCGCGTAGCGGTACGCGCGCATCACGCGCGCGCTGCCGGTTCCAGCACGGCGCACGCCGGACACGCGCGCCGCCAACGCTTCAGGCATTCGCCTCCCCTACCTCCTCGGCGCGATGGCAGGCCACCTGCCGGCCGTCTACCTCGCGCAGTTGCGGCTCCTCCGCACGGCAGCGCTCGACCGCATACGGGCAGCGCTGGTGAAACGCGCAGCCCGACGGCGGATTGAGCGGCGACGGCAGCTCGCCCTGCAGCTTGATCTGCGCGCGGCGGTCTTCCTCGAAGATCGCCGGCGTCGCCGACATCAGCGCACGCGTGTACGGATGGCGCGGCCGCGCGTAGATCGTCGCCTTGTCGCCCAGCTCGGCGACGCTGCCGAAGTACATCACCATCACGTCGTCCGCCACGTGCTCGACCACCGACAGGTTGTGCGAGATGAACACGTAGCTCGTCTTGAACTGCTCCTGCAGATCCATGAACAGGTTCAGGATCTGCGCCTGGATCGACACGTCGAGCGCGGACACCGGCTCGTCGGCGACGACGATGCGCGGATCGAGGATCATCGCGCGCGCGATCGCGACCCGCTGGCGCTGCCCGCCCGAGAACATGTGCGGATAGCGCTTCGCGTGCTCCGGCCGCAGGCCGACCGTGCGCATGATCTGCGCGATGCGCTGCGCGCGCTCGGCGGCCGTCAGGGTCGCGTTGATCTCGAGCGGCTCGCCGAGCGTCTGCTCGACGGTCTTGCGCGGGTTCAGCGACGCGAACGGGTTCTGGAACACCATCTGCACGCGGCGGCGCAGGTCGGCGACCGTATCGCGGCTCGCGCCGGCCACGTTCTTGCCGTCGATCGTCAGGCTGCCCGACGTGGGCGTCTCGATCATCGTGAGCTGGCGCGCGAGCGTCGACTTCCCGCAGCCCGACTCGCCGACGACGGCGAGCGTCTTGCCGCGCTTCAGCGAAAACGACACGCCGTTCAGCGCCTTCACGGTGCCCTGCCCGAACATCCCGCGCTTGACCGAATAGTGCTTCGCGAGGCCGTCGGCCACCAGCACGGCTTCCTCGTCGTGCGGTACGCGAGGCGTTTGATTGACTGCGTTCATCGTGCGCCTCCCGTCAGGTCGAGGTTGGAAACATTGAGCGGCTTGATGCAGCGTGCGCGCATCGCGTCGTTGCCGGCCACCAGCGTGTCGAGCGCCGGCCGCGCCTTGCGGCAATCGTCGCCGACGTACTTGCAGCGCGGCGCGAACAGGCACCCGGACGGGCGATCATCGCGGCCCGGCACCATGCCCGGCAATGCGGCAAGGCGACGCGCCCCCTTATTGTGCTCGGGAATCGCGGCCAGCAGCGCTTCGGTGTACGGATGATGCGGCGCGCGGAAGATCTCGGGCACGCGGTTGGTCTCGATCACCTCGCCCGCGTACATCACCGCCACGCGCTGCGCGACCTCCGACACCACGGCCAGATCGTGCGAGATCAGGACGAGCGCCATCCCGCGCTCCTTCTGCAGCTTCACGAGCAGATCCATGATCTGCGCCTGGATCGTCACGTCGAGCGCGGTGGTCGGCTCGTCGGCGATCAGCAGCTTCGGATTGCACGCGACCGCCATCGCGATCATCACGCGCTGGTTCATCCCGCCCGACATCTGGTGCGGGAACGACGCGATGCGGTTCTTCGCGTCGGGAATGCCGACCTGGTCGAGCAGCTCGAGCGCGCGCCGGTGCAGCGCGTCGCCGCGCAGCCCTTCGTGCAGCTTCAGCACTTCCTTGATCTGGTAGCCGACCGTGTAGCTCGGGTTCAGGCTCGTCAGCGCGTCCTGGAACACCATCGCGATGTCCTTGCCGACGATCTTGCGGCGCGCCTTCGGCGACGCCTTCAGCAGGTCGACGCCGTTGAACGTCACCTCGTCGGCCGTCACCTTGCCCGGCGCGTCGATCAGGCCCATCAGCGCCATCATCGTCACGCTCTTGCCCGAGCCCGATTCGCCGACGACGCCCACCACCTCGCCCGGCGCGATCGACAGGTTGATCCGGTCGACGGCGGGCAGGCCGTTGAAGTTCACCGCGAGATTGCGGATGGTCAGAAGATTGTCGCTCATGTCAGGCCATCCGTTTCAGTTTGGGATCGAGCGCGTCACGCAGCCCGTCGCCGAGCAGGTTGATCGCGAGCACCGAAATCAGGATCGACAGGCCCGGCATCGTCACGATCCACCACGCGTTGTCGATGTAGTCGCGCGCGGACGCGAGCATCGCGCCCCACTCGGCGGTCGGCGGCTGCACGCCGAGGCCGAGGAAGCCGAGCGCGGCCGCGTCGAGGATCGCCGACGAGAAGCCGAGCGTCGCCTGCACGATCAGCGGCGCCGTGCAGTTGGGCAGCACCTGCGAGAACATCAGGCGCAGCGTGCCGGCGCCGGCCACGCGCGACGCCGTCACGTACTCCTTCTGCAGCTCGCCGAGCGCCGATGCGCGCGTGAGACGCACATAGGCCGGCAGCGCGACGATCGCGATCGCGAACATCGTGTTGGTGAGGCCCGGGCCGATGATCGCGACGACCGCGACCGCGAGCAGCAGCGACGGCAGCGCGAGCAGCACGTCCATGATGCGCATCACGGGCGTGTCGGCCCACTTCTGGAAGAACGCGGCGACGAGCCCGAGCACGATGCCGGGGATCAGCGCGAGCACGACCGACACGAAGCCGATCCAGAACGACATCCGCGCGCCGAACATCAGGCGCGAGAGGATGTCGCGGCCTGCTTCGTCGGTGCCGAGGACGAATTTCCAGTTGCCGCCGTCGAGCCAGGCGGGCGGGATCTTCACGTAGTCGCGGTATTGCTCGACCGGGCTGTGCGGCGCGAGCAGCGGCGCGAGCAGCGCGACCAGGATCAGCACGAGCACGACGATGCCGGCGCCGACGGCGCCGCGGTTGCGCGAGAAGTTGGCCCAGAACTCGCGCAGCGCGAGCGTACGGCCGCCGGCCGGCGCGGATTCGGTCGGCAGGGTGTTTTGCAGATTGCTCATGGGATTACCTCGTGTGGCGGATGCGCGGATTCAGCACGCCGTACAGCAGGTCGACGACCAGGTTCACGACGATCACGAGCGTCGCGATCAGCAGGATGCCGCCCTGCACGACCGGATAGTCGCGACGGCCGATCGCATCGATCAGCCACTTGCCGACCCCGGGCCACGAAAAGAGCGTCTCGGTCAGCACCGCGCCCGCGAGCAGCGTGCCGATCTGCAGGCCGATCACGGTGACGACCGGGATCAGCGCGTTGCGCAGCGCATGCACGACGACCACGCGCGCGGGCGACAGCCCCTTCGCGCGGGCCGTGCGGATGTAGTCCTCGCGCAGCACTTCGAGCATCGACGAGCGCGTCATCCGCGCGATCACCGCGAGCGGGATAGTGCCGAGCACGATCGCGGGCAGGATCAGGTGGCTGACCGCCGACTTGAACGAGCCTTCGTCAGGCGCGAGCAGCGCGTCGATCAGCATGAAGCCCGTCGGATGCGGGAAGTCGTATTCGACCGCGATGCGCCCCGACACGGGCGTCCAGCCGAGGTATGACGAAAACACCATGATGAGGATCAGCCCCCACCAGAAGATCGGCATCGAGTAGCCGGTCAGCGCGGTGCCCATCACGCCGTGGTCGACGATCGAGCCGCGCCGCAGCGCGGCGATCACGCCGGCCGGCAGGCCGAGCGCGAGCGCAAACACCAGCGCGCACAGCGACAGTTCGACGGTCGCCGGGAAGCGCGCGAAGAACTCGCCCGCGACGCTCGTGTTGGTGATGATCGACGTGCCGAGGTCGCCGTGCAGCGCGCGGCCGATGTAGTGGAGGTACTGCACCGGCAGCGGCTGGTCGAGCCCGAGGCGTTTCATCGCCTCCGCGTGCATCGCGGGATCGACGCCGCGCTCGCCCATCATCACTTCGATGGGGTCGCCCGGTATCAGGTGAATCAGCGCAAACGCCAGGATGGTGATGCCGATGAAGGTCGGGATCACCATGCCCACGCGGCGCAACACGAATGTGAACATGATGCGTCTCGTATTTTCTTGTGGGAAATGTGCGACCGGCGACGGGAAGCTCGTGGCCGCCCGCCGCCGGATGAGTTAGCCGGTCTCGGTCTTCGTAGACAGCTTACGCCGGTCGTATTACTTCACGCCGACACCGTCGAAGCGCGCATAGCCAAGCGGCTCGATGCGCATGTCGACCACGTTCTTGCGCACCGGCTGGTAGACCGTCGAGTTCGCGATCGGCGAGAACGGCAGCTGCTGCGCGAAGATCTGCTGGGCCTGCGTGTAGAGCTTCGTGCGCGCGTCCTGGCCCGTCGTCGTGCGGCCCTTCTGGACCAGCTCGTCGAACGGCTTGTAGCACCAGTGCGAGAAGTTGTTGCCCTTGATCGCCTCGCAGCCGAGCAGCGTGCCGAGCCAGTTGTCCGGGTCGCCGTTGTCGCCCGTCCAGCCGATCAGCATCGTGTCCTGCTCGCCCGCATGCGCGCGCTTGATGTACTCGCCCCACTCGTACGTGACGATCTTCGCCTTCACGCCGATCTTCGCCCAGTCGGCCTGGATCATCTCGGCCATCAGGCGGCCGTTCGGGTTGTACGCGCGCTGCACCGGCATCGCCCACAGCGTGATGTCGAAGCCGTTCGGGAAGCCGGCCTTCGCGAGCAGCGCCTTCGCCTTCGCGGTGTCGTACGCGGCCATCTTCAGGTTCTTGTCGTACGACCATTGGGTCGGCGGCATCGGCGCGGTCGCGGCCTGGCCGGCGCCCTGGTAGACGGATTCGAGGATCGCCTTCTTGTTGATCGCCATGTCGAGCGCCTGGCGCACCTCGAGCTTGTCGACCGGCTTGTGCTCGACGTTGTAGGCGAGATAGCCGAGGTTGAAGCCCGCCTGCGACGGCATGTCGACGCCCGGATCGGCCTTCAGCGTGGCGATGTCGGCCGGACGCGGATAGCTCATCACCTGGCATTCGTTGCGCTTGATCTTCTGCACGCGCACGCCCGGATCGGGCGTGATCGAGAAGATCAGCTTCGAGATCTTCACTTCGCCCTTCTTCCAGTAATCAGGATTGCCGTCGAACCGGATCGTCGCGTCCTTCGTGTAGCTGCGGAAGATGAACGGGCCCGTGCCGATCGGCTTCTGGTTGATGTCGGCGGCGCGGCCGGCCTTCATCAGCTGGTCGCCGTATTCGGCCGACAGGATCGACGCGAATTCCATCGCCATGTTCTGGATGAACGGCGCATTCGGCTCGGCCAGCGTGAACGTCACGGTGTACGGATCGACCTTATCGATCTTCGTGATCAGCTTGTCGAGGCCCATGTCGGTGAAGTACGGGAACGACACCGGGTACGCCTTGCGGAACGCCTGGTTCGGGTCGAGCATGCGCTGGAACGTGAACAGCACGTCGTCCGCGTTGAATTCACGCGTCGGCTTGAAGAAGTCGGTCGTATGGAACTTCACGCCGTGGCGCAGGTGGAACGTGTACACCTTGCCGTCGGACGATACGTCCCACTTCTCCGCGAGGCCCGGCTCGACCTTCGTGCCGCCGCGCTCGAATTCGACGAGGCGGTTATAGACCGTGAACGTGGCGGCAGTGAAGTCCACGCCGGTCGTGAATTGCGCGGAATCGAAACCCGCCGGGCTGCCTTCTGAGCAGTAGACGAGCGTTTTGTTCGGAATCTGTGCGAATGCAGAGCCCGCGACGCCGAGCGATGCCGCTGCCACGCCTGCAATGGCGGTAACACGCAGGGTGTGCAACAGACGGTTGTATTCCATGTTTCCTCCAGGTCTCCAGATCGGAACCGGCCCGCCAGGGGCCGGCGTACGCGGATATTACTTGAGCTAACGATGTGGCAACAAGCCGGAGAAAAAACTCTTCCAGATGCACCCGCACGGGTTTTTGCCGATGTTTGGTGTGGGTAAAAAATGCGAAAAAACGCGCGCGAGCGACAATTCCGTTCATTCTGCGCAAGTTTCGTTCGACGAGTAAACAAATCGGGCGCGAACACGGCGGTTCGGCGCGCCGTTTTAGCGGATTCGGCCAGGCATCATTGCGTTTTACGAAACTATCCGATGACCGTTTTGCACTGGTGCGGCGTCACGCCGGCGCGTCCAGATCGGCGCTGCGCGCCGGCACGCATGCAACCGCGACGATCGACAGCGCGAGCCCCGCCATCACGTAGTAGGTTGGCGCGAGCGGCGTCCCCGTGACCTTGATCAGCCACGTGACGATGAACTGCCCGAAGCCGCCGAACAGCATCACCGCGACGTTGTACGCGATCGACAGCCCGGTCGAGCGCACGTTGGCCGGGAACAGCTCGGCGATCATCGCGCCGAACGGCCCGAAATAACCCGCGAGCGTCACCGACAGCACCGCCTGCACCGCGATCAGCCGCGCGATGCTCGGCCCGGCGTCGAGCCACGCGAACAGCGGATAGATCAGCACGAGCGTCAGCGCCAGCGACCACAGCGACAGCCCCTTGCGGCCGATGCGGTCCGACCAGGCGCCCGTGACCGGCGACAGCACCGTCAGCAGCAGGTTGCCGATGATCACCGCGTAGAACGATTCCGCATACGGCAGCTTCAGCTGCTTGACCGCGAAGGTCGGCAGATAGCTGATCAGCACGTAGATCGTCACCGTCAGCGCGATCACCGAGCCGAGCCCGCACAGCACCTCGCGCGGGTGGCGCGTGAACACGTCGCCGAGCGTCGCGCGGCGCGCGTTCTGCCGCGCATGCAGGAACGCCTCGGAATCGGCGAGATGGCGGCGGATGTAGAAACCGATCGGGCCGATCACGAGCCCGAGGATGAACGGCACGCGCCAGCCCCAGCTGTGCAGCGCTTCGTGCGACAGCCCGCGCGTGACGGCCGCGCCGACGAGCGCGCCGATCAGCAGCGCGGCCGCCTGGCTCGCCATCTGCCAGCTGCCGTAGAAGCCGCGTTTCGAGAACGGCGCGGCCTCGATCAGCAGCGCCGTCGCGCTGCCGAATTCGCCGCCCGCGGAGAAGCCCTGCAGCAGCCGGCCGAGCACGATCAGGAGCGGGCCGCCGATGCCGACCGCCGCATAGGTCGGCGCGACCGCGAGCAGGAAGATGCCGGCCGTCATCAGCAGGATCACGAGCGACAGGGCGGCCTTGCGGCCGGCGCGATCCGCATACAGCCCGAACACGATGCCGCCGATCGGGCGCATCAGGAACGCGACGCCGAAGGTCGCGGTGGTCAGCAGCAGCGACGAGTATTCGCTGGAGGTCGGGAAGAACAGCTCGGCGATCACGACCGTCATGAGGCCGAACACCGTGAAGTCGTACCACTCGAGTGCATTGCCGATCACGGCGGCCGCCACCGCGCGCCGGTTCAGCGCACGCTCGGGACGGATCGTTTTCGTTGAGTTCGCAATCGTCGCCATGCGTGCCTCGTCCTCGTCGGTTCGCCGTGTCGGGCGACGCGCCGCGCGGGGTGCCCGCGGCGCGCCGGTTTGCAGCGAGTGTAGAAAGCGGCGGAACCGTTTTCAAGCAATAAAAAACGCCCGCCGTCTTTCGACGGCGAGCGTTTCGCGGTTTCCGCCACGATGCGGCATCGCACGATGCCGCACGGGCCTCAACCCATCTTCGAGAAGGCGCTGCACCAGCCCTTCGCCGACACCTGCTTGCCGGGGAAGGCGCCGCACGGGCCCGAGGTCGAGCCCTTCTTGCCCTGGTACAGCATGCAGGCCGCGCAATCCTGGCCCGCCGCGTATTTCGGATACTTCGTCTTGTCGACCTTCGTGGCGTCGGCCTTGTAGCCGAGCGCCGCCGCGGTCGGATCGGATTCCGACAGCAGCGGCGCATCGGCCAGCGCCTCGCGCGACAGCGCCAGCGCGGACACGACACCGACGCTCGTAATCAGGAAACTCCGACGGGATGTTTTCATGGGGGACTCGCTCCAACGTTATCGGTTTGAAAGCTGTTCTGGCGACAGCCGTTCGACAGCATAACGCTCATGCGAATGACTGTGCGCCCCGAAATGCCGGAGATAAGGAATTTCACACGGCCGTCACGCGCGGCCGCGCATCACCGCGGCGCATCACCGGTAGGCAGTCATCTCGCCTACCCGCTGCGCGAGCGCGAGCGACGCGGTGAGCCCCGGCGACTCGATGCCGAACAGGTTCACGAGCCCGCGCACGCCATGCTGCGCGACGCCCTGCACGATGAAGTCGGCCGGCGGCTCGCCGGGCCCCGCGACCTTCGGCCGGATGCCCGCGTACGCGGGCTGCAGCGCATCGTCGGGCAGCTCCGGCCAGAACGTGCGGATCGACGTGTAGAACGCGGCCGCGCGCGCCGGATCGACTTCGTAGCGCAGCGCGTCGCACCACTCGACATCCGGGCCGAAGCGCGCCTGCCCCGCGAGATCGAGCGTCAGGTGCACGCCGAGCCCCGAGCGGTCGGGCATCGGGTAGATCAGGTGCGAAAACGGCGCGCGGCCCGACAGGCTGAAGTAGTTGCCGCGCGCCAGGTAGAGCGGCGGCACCCAGCGCGGATCGAGGCCGCGCGTGCGACGCGCCAGCGCCTGCGCGCCGAGGCCCGCGCTGTTGATCACGCACGCGGCCTCGATCTCGGCCGGTGCGTCGCCGCCCGTCCGCACGACGAAGCGGCCGCCGCGCAGCACGTCGATCGATTCGACCGGGGATTTCAGCGCGCACACGGCGCCGTCGCGCTCCGCGTCGCCGAGCAGCGCGAGCATCAGCTGGTGGCTGTCGACGATGCCGGTGGACGGCGAGAACAGCGCTTCCACGCATTCGAGCGCGGGCTCGAGGGTCTGCGCCTCGGCGCGCGTGAGCGGCAGCAGGTCGAGCACGCCGTTTTCGGTCGCGCGCGCGGCGATCGCCTTCAGATGCTTCACCTGCGCGGCGCTCGTCGCGACGAGCAGCTTGCCCGCGCGCCGGTGCGGCACGTGATGCGTTTCGCAGAACTCGTACAGCAGGTCGCGCCCGTGCACGCACGACAGCGCCTTCAACGACCCGCGCGGATAGTAGAGGCCGGCATGAATCACTTCGCTGTTGCGCGAACTCGTGCCCGTGCCGATCGCATCGGCCGCCTCGAGTACGATCGTTTCGCGTCCGCGCGCGGCCAGTTCGCGTGCAATCGCCAGACCGACGACGCCCGCGCCGATCACGACACAATCCATCTGCTCCATGACGTTTCGCGCCGCTAGCGCGTCGAGGGGAGAGATAAGAATTGTACGTCCCGGTTCACCCGCTTGCCGAGCGGATGCGCACGCGGCGCAACGATACCGCGCACGGCGCGGCGCGCGCGGCCCGCCGCCGCGCGCGCCGCCCGGTCAGAAGCCGATCGGCCGGCGCTTCGCGGCGCCCTCGTCGGCGCGGATGTCGCGCGGCCCGATCGCGTCGCGGCCGTCGAGCCGCGCGGCGCCGAATGCGTGCAGCAGCGCGCGGCGCATCGTGCGCGGCGGCGTCGCGGCCAGCACGTCGAGCGCGTCGTCGCCGAGCGTGTCGGGGAAGCGCCGCCCCCACGCGTGCGACGTGCGGATCTCGTCGTAGATCGTCTGCGCGATCCGGCGCGCGCCGGCCGCATCGGGCGGCGCGATCTCGTACACGTTCATCCGGTTGAGCAGCGGTTCCGGAATCGCCTGCGCGTCGTTCGCGGTCGCGATCCAGATCACGTTGCCCGCATCGATCGGCACTTCCGCGAATTCGTCGACGAAGGCCCGCGCGGTGTCGTGCTCGAGCAACGCATACAGCGCGCCGAGCGGATCGTATTGCGCATCGCTGCCGGCCTTGTCGATCTCGTCGACCGCGATCACCGGGTTCGCATAGCTGCCGTTCACGAGCGCGTCGAATACCTTGCCGGGCTTCGCGTTCTTCCATTGCGACGAAGCGCCCGACAGGATCCAGCCGGCCGTCAGCGAACTCATCGGCACGTAGTGGTACGCGGTGCCGAGCAGTTGCGCGAGCGCCTTCGCGAAATGCGTCTTGCCGATGCCGGGCGGCCCGAGCAGCAGGATCGGCATCAGTTCGAGCCGGTCGTCCGTTTCGAGACACAGCGCGACCTGCTTGCGCACGTCGTCGAGCGGCTCCGTGAAATTGGGCAATGCGTCGCCGAGCGCGTCGAACGACGGCATCCGGTTCGGCTTCACGCAGAAGCGCAGATTGCCCGTCTTGAGCATCTTCTCGTAGGTGGCGCGCAGTGCGTCGCTCGCACTCTCGTTCAGGTCGCTCAACGCCGTCTCGACCTGTTCGAGGTCGTACACCGTGCTGAAGGACGCCACCGCCAGTTCCTGTTTCACCATCGCCGTCGTCATACCAACCTCGCTGCCGCTTGCCGTCGCACAACCATCAGACCCTTACGATTTCAGTGTAGCGGGCCCGCATCGCCGCGCAAGCGAGCAGCCGCGCGCGTCTGCTGCTAACACCGGAGCGCGCTGCACGCCGGCGCGGCACGGCGTATGATCGTCGGTTGACCCGCCCGCCGCGCCGGCTTCGCCGGCCACGACCGCGCGGCGGGTCGCGCCCGCTCCGAAGGTATGCCGATGTCCGTTCCCGCCGCTTCCCCGCGCATCGACGCCGATGCGATCGACGCCGTCGACACCGCGCTCACGTCGCGCCGCGCGATCCGCGCGTTCCTGCCCACGCCGGTGTCGCGCGACACGCTCGAGGCGATCCTCGAAGCCGCCAGCCGCGCGCCGTCGGGCACCAACATCCAGCCGTGGCGCGTGTACGTCGCGACGGGCGCCACGCGCGATGCGCTCGCCGCCGCGCTCACCGCGGCTCACGACGATCCCGCCCGCGACGAGAAATACGTCGCCGAGTACGACTACTACCCGCGCGAATGGGTGTCGCCGTATCTCGAGCGGCGCCGCAAGGTCGGCTGGGACCTGTACGGCCTGTTGAACATCGCCCGCGACGAGAAAGCCCGCATGCACGCGCAGCACGCGCGCAACTTCCGTTTCTTCGACGCCCCCGTCGCGCTGTTCTTCACGCTCGAGCGCATCATGACCCACGGCGCATGGCTCGATTGCGGCATGTTCCTGCAGGGCGTGATGACGGCCGCCCGCGCACGCGGGCTCGACACGTGCCCGCAGGCGGCATTCGTGCCGTTTCACCGGATCGTCGCCGAACACCTCGGCATTCCCGCCAACGAACAGCTCGTCTGCGGCATGTCGCTCGGCCATGCGGACCCCGCCGCGATCGAGAACCGTCTCGTCACCGAGCGCGCGCCGGTCGCCGAGTTCGCCCGCTTCTTCGCTTGAAAACGCATGACGCGGCCCTACCTTTTCAACATGCGTGCATCGCGCGGCGAAGCCGGCGCGGCGCGCCCCGCCGCATCGCGATCGAAATCGATCGGGCGTAAGATGTACGTTCGTTCCCCGCTATTGCGCATTTCCGGAGACGTTTCATGCTGAAACACGGCCTGGCCGTCCTGCTCGCGAGCATCGCGCTCGCCGCCCATGCGCAGAGCCCCGCGCCGGCCTCCGTCGCATGGGAGATCCAGGTGGTGCGCGACGGCCAGACGATCGACACGTTCCAGCAGCACACCACCGTCGGCCAGACCCGCACCGATACCCATCGCTATCCGTCCGCCGTGCCGGTCGGTTGCGGCAACGCCGCCCGCGTCGTGCCGACCGAGCGCTCGCGCGCGGTGACGGTCGCGCCGCTCGCGGTCGACGCCGGCGCGAATACGGTCTCGCTCGCGCTCGACGTGCAGGAAACGCTCGACGACGAAAGCGCGACGCGCAGCGATCCGTGCGTGCCGGCCTCGCCGCGGCAAATCGTCGCGAGCCACCCCGGCCTGACGGTCGGCGGCGACGCATGGACGGACTGGACGCTCGTCGAGCAGCGCCCGCATCTCGTGTACCGCGTGCGTGCGCGCGTCGCGCAGGATTGAACGTCATGTCCGCCGACGCCCTGTCCCTGCCGTTCGCCGAACCGCACGCCGCGCCCGACGAAATCACCGCGGTGAGCTGGAACCTGCACAAGGGCCGCTCGCCGCTCGGCTTCACCGCGTGGAACGCGATGCGCAACTGGATGCAGTCGACGCACGCCGACGTGTATTTCCTGCAGGAAGCGATGGCGCGCCGCATGCCGCGCCCCGTGCTCGCGCCGGGCTTCGGCGCGCCGATGGACGATGCGGTCGACGACGTGTGGCATTGCCAGGCCACCGAGATCGCGCATGCGCTCGACTGGCAGATCGCCCTCGGGCCGAACGTGTTCAAGCCGTCGTGGCGGCACGGCAATGCGATCCTGTCGCCGCATCCGCTCGACCTCGGCGGCCGCTGGGACATCTCCGCGCACCGCTTCGAGCGGCGCGGGCTGCTGGTCGCGCGCGCGACGCTCGCCGGCGCGCGTCCCGTCACGCTGCTGTGCGCGCACCTCGCGCTCACGCGGGCCGCGCGGCTGCGCCAGATGCACTGGATCGCGCACTGGATCGTGCGCAACGCGGGCGACGGCCCGCTGATGCTCGCCGGCGATTTCAACGACTGGCGCAACGATTCGGTCGCGCTGTTCGGCGAGATCGGACTCTCCGAGGTCGCGACGCTGCTCGGCGAATCGGGCCGCACGTTCCCCGCGTTCTCGCCGGCGCTCGCGCTCGACAAGATGTTCGTGCGCGGGCTGACGCCGCTCGAATGGCGCGCGCCGTCCGGCGAGGCCGCGTGGCTGTCGGATCACCTGCCGTACATCGCGCGCCTGCGCCTCGATCCGCCGTAACGCCGCGCTCCGGTCGCGCGGCGCGCTACCATTCGGGGCTCGCCCATTCCGCCCGCGCCGCCATGACCTACCTGCCGATCCTGTTGCAAATCGCCGTCGTCTATCTCGTCGCGGCGATCACGCCCGGCCCGAATTTCTTCATGATCTCGCAACTGTCGCTCGCGGGCCGGCGCAGCCTCGGCGCCGCGTCGGCGCTCGGCGTCGGCACCGCGTCGCTGGCATGGGCGACGCTCGCGATGCTCGGTCTCGCGGCCGTGCTGCACCAGGTCGAATGGCTGTACGAGGCGATCCGGATCGGCGGCGCGCTGTATCTCGTGTATTTCGGCTTCAAGCTGCTGCGCGCGGGCGTGCGCCGCGACGCGGCGCCGGCCGGCGCGCCCGACGAACCCGCGCCGCTGGCCGCGCCGCACGCGCGCGACTACCTGCGCGCCTATCGCAGCGGCCTGTTCACCTGCCTCACGAACCCGAAATCGTGCGCGTTCTGGACCAGCGTGTTCGCGGCGATGCTGCCCGCGCACGTGCCGCTGTGGTTCAACGGCGCGGTGCTGGTGACGATCGGCGTGCTGTCGGCGGGCTGGTATTCGTGCGTCGCGTACCTGTTCGCCAGCCCGCGCGCGCAGCGCGGCTACCGGCGCGTGCGTCGTCCGCTCGACGCGCTGTGCGGCGTGGCGCTCGTCGGCCTCGGCGCAAAACTCGCGGCCGATCGATGAAAGACAATTGAAAGAATGCGTTGCGCCAAATCCGCGCAGCCTCGGTGGTCAAGCCCGCGATCGGTGCCAACAGGGTAAAATAATGAATTCCTCAATCGTCTGTCATCGAGAAGGCGCGTGTCAGGCGCGCCGGCCGGCCGATCCGCGATCGGGCCGTCGCACTCGGTTTTTGCCCGTTTTGGGGCCCGTTACTCGCGTTCGCTACGCGCGTCCGTTTTCAAAGCCATGAGCAAATACGACACCGCCACCGTTCAATCCGTCCATCACTGGACCGACACGCTGTTCAGCTTCACCTGCACCCGCGAGGCGGGCCTGCGCTTCAACAACGGCGAATTCACGATGGTCGGCCTCGAGGTCGACGGCAAGCCGCTCGCGCGCGCCTATTCGATCGTCAGCCCGAACTACGAAGAGCATCTCGAATTCTTCAGCATCAAGGTGCAGGACGGCCCGCTGACGTCGCGCCTGCAGCACCTGAAGGTGGGCGACACGGTGCTGATCGGCAAGAAGCCGACGGGCACGCTGGTCGCCGACAACCTGCTGCCGGGCAAGACGCTGTGGATGCTGTCGACGGGCACGGGCCTCGCGCCGTTCATGTCGATCATCCGCGATCCGGACATCTACGAACGCTTCGACAAGGTGGTCCTGACGCACACGTGCCGCCTGAAGGGCGAGCTCGCGTACATGGACTACATCAAGCACGACCTGCCGGGCCACGAGTACCTCGGCGACATCATCAAGGAAAAGCTCGTCTACTACCCGACGGTCACGCGCGAAGCGTTCGACAACGAAGGCCGGATCACCGACCTGATCGCGACGGGCAAGCTGTTCACCGATCTCGACGTCCCGCCGTTCTCGCCGGAAAACGACCGCGTGATGCTGTGCGGCAGCACCGCGATGCTGAAGGACACGACCGACCTGCTGAAGCAGGCCGGCCTCGTCGAAGGCAAGAACAGCGCACCGGGCCACTACGTGATCGAACGCGCATTCGTCGACTGATCCGCCCCTAAATTTGTGCCACATCAAGAACCGGAGTGAAAGCTCCGGTTTTTTTTCATCCGGCCTTGGCGAATTAGTAACAAGCTGGGACCATCGCATCTCAAATAGTTACATTTTGATACGTCAGCGTCCGGCGCTTGCGCGTCAGTGTTTTTCCTACAACACGTTCGCGCCAATCACTCACATTTACCCTTAAATGTCCGCCCGACATGACCTTTTCAGAAATTTTGAGATATTATTCGCCGCGCGTGGTTGACGTTTGGATGAGAGTGGAAGGGTCGGATGCAAGTGTTACAAGACGTAACTTTTGTTACCTCGGCAGGGGGCGATTCTCTGGCGGCGACCGTCATCGAAACGGCAGCCGATCCACGCAGCCAGCCGGTGTCTGAACCGCTTTCTGACAGCAGGGAGAGTCATGGATACGTCGCTTAGCGCACCCCGGGGCGCTCACGCCCCGTTCCCATCGCAGCAGCGCGTACAAGGCTGCGCCGCCACTCCGCCCATTGCCGACGTCGCGTCCGCACGCGACGCCTCCGCCGCGCGGATCGCAGCGCTGTCCGCCCAATTGCTTGCCGCCGACGAAGCAGCACGCCGCCATCTGGCCGGCGAGCTGCATGACGGACTCGGCGCCGAACTCACCGCTGCTCGTTTCGCGCTCGCAAACGTTCAAACGTGGCTGCCGGCCGATGCGCCGGACGGCTGCCTGCGTGCGCTGGAGCTGGCGCAGCAGGCGCTCGACGCCGCAACCGACGCGAACCGCCGGCTGATCGACGAACGCGATACGCCCGCACTCGACGCGGGCGTCGTCGGCGCGCTGTCGTCGTGGGTCGACAGCCACGCGACGCGCACCGGCCTGCGCACGAGCTTCGTCTGCGCGGCCGACGCACGCCTGACGCAGATTGCCGGCGCCAGCGTGCTCGCGGTGTTACGCGTCGCGCAGGAAGCGTTGTCGAACGTCGCGAAGCACGCGCGCGCCGCGTCGGTCGACGTGCGGATCGCGACCGACGGCACCCATCTGTCATTGATCGTCTCCGACGATGGTACCGGTTTCTCGCGAAGCCGCCGCACCGGCTACGGCCTTGCGGGCATGCGTGCCCGCTGCGAGGCGTTCGGCGGCAGCTTCGACGCGAGCACCCCGGAAGCCGGCCGCGGCACGCGCATCACCGCACGCTTCGCGTGGGATTCGCTGCTCGCGGTGCCGGTCGCGGCCCGCCGCGCATCGCTTTCGTGAGGTCGTCATGAGCCTGAACATCCTGCTCGTGGACGATCACGCGATCGTCCGGCAAGGGATCCGCCAGTTGCTGATCGACCGCGGCGTCGCGCGCGACGTCACCGAGGCCGAGAACGGCGGCGACGCGATGGCCGTCGTCGACAAACAGGAATTCGACGTGATCCTGCTCGACATCTCGCTGCCCGACACCAACGGCATCGAGGTGCTCAAGCGCCTCAAGCGCAAGCTGCCGCGCACGCCGGTGCTGATGTTCTCGATGTACCGCGAGGATCAGTACGCGGTTCGCGCGCTGAAGGCCGGCGCCGCCGGCTACCTGTCGAAGACGGTCAATGCCGCGCAGATGATCGGCGCGATCCAGCAGGTCGCGGCCGGCCGCAAGTACGTGAGCCCCGCGATGGCCGAGGCGCTCGCCGAATACGTGTCGTTCGAGAACGAGCCGCTGCCGCACGAGAAGCTGTCCGATCGCGAATACCAGACGCTCTGCATGCTCGCGTCGGGCAAGCGGCTCACCGACATCGCGAACACGCTGTCGCTGTCCGTGAAGACGGTGAGCGTGTACCGGTCGCGGCTGCTCGAGAAGATGCGGCTGTCGAACAACGCGGAACTCACCTTCTACGTGATGAGCAACCGGCTCGTCGACATGGCGCCCACGGCCGGCGCCTGATTCGTACGTCCGGCCGGTTCGCCGACTTGCCCGGCCCGGCGGCGCGGCACATGCCGCACTGCCGCCGCGTGCCGCCCGGCGCGCGCGCAAGCGCTTGTTTTATCGGACGATTTCGTGACGAACCGCTGCGCTGCAGCGGGTCTTGCGCGTCAAATCGGCTAAAATTATCGGTTTTCACTCAGTCAGCGCTTCCGCGCCCGCGCGCGCCTGCAATTCATCCGCAATGTCTCTCTTCCGCAAGAAAAACGTCGATCGCATGATCGCCGGCGCGCATGCCGCCGGGCTCAAGAAAGCGCTCGGCGCGATCGACCTCACCTTCCTCGGCATCGGCGCCATCATCGGCACCGGCATCTTCGTGCTGACCGGCACCGGCGCCGTGCAGGCCGGCCCGGCGCTGATGCTGTCGTTCGTGATCGCCGCGATCGCGTGCGGCCTCGCGGCGCTGTCGTACGCCGAGTTCGCGTCGACGATCCCCGTCGCCGGCTCCATCTACACGTATTCGTACGCCACGCTCGGCGAGCTCGTCGCGTGGATCATCGGCTGGGACCTGATGCTCGAATACGGCCTCGCGTCGTCGGCCGTGTCGGTCGGCTGGTCGGGCTACCTGCAGTCGCTGCTGCAGGGCTTCGGGCTGTCGTTGCCCACCGTGCTGACGGCCGCGCCCGGCGCGGTGCCGGGCGTCGTCACCTGGTTCAACCTGCCTGCGTTCCTCGTGATGCTCGTGATCACGACGCTGCTGTCGATCGGCATCCGCGAATCGACCCGCATCAACAACATCATGGTGTTCATCAAGGTGTCGGTGGTGCTGCTCGTCATCGCGGTCGGCGTGTTCCACGTGACGCCCGCGAACTGGAAGCCGTTCATGCCGCACGGCTGGAACGGCGTGTTCGGCGCGGCGGCCGTGATGTTCTTCGCGTTCATCGGCTTCGACGCCGTGTCGTCGGCGGCCGAGGAGGTGAAGAATCCGAAACGCGACCTGCCGATCGGCATCATCGCGTCGCTCGCCGTGTGTGCGGTGTTGTACGTGACGGTCGCCGCGGTCGCGACCGGCATCGTGCCGTCGGCCCGGTACGCGAACATCTCGCACCCGATCTCGTACGCGCTGCAAGCCGCCGGCGAGAACTGGGTCGCGGGCTTCATCGATCTCGGCGCCGTGCTCGGCATGCTGACCGTGATCCTCGTGATGAGCTACGGCCAGACGCGCGTGATCTTCGCGATGTCGCGCGACGGGCTGCTGCCGGCGACGCTGTCGCGCGTGCACCCGCGCTACGCGACGCCGTTCCTCACGACCTGGCTCGTCGGCCTGTTCTTCGGGCTGATCGCCGCGCTCGTGCCGCTCAACGTGCTCGCCGAGCTGATCAACATCGGCACGCTCGCGGCCTTCTCGATGGTGTCGATCGCCGTGCTCGTGCTGCGCCGCACGCACCCCGATCTGCCGCGCGCGTTCCGCTGCCCCGGCGTGCCCGTGGTGCCGATCCTCGCGGTCGCGTCGTGCCTGTTCCTGATGCTGAACCTGCAGCCCGTCACGTGGGCCGCGTTCGGCATCTGGCTCGTGATCGGCCTCGTGATCTACTTCCTGTACTCGCGGCACCATTCGAAGCTCGCGCACGGTCACCACGACGCGCACTGAACGCCGCGCCGTGCCGCGCGCGGCACGGTGCGCACCCGCGGGGCCGGTATCCGGCCCCGCCCCCTCTCCGCCTTCCCCCGCCTGCCTGCCGCCACGTTGCGCGTCCCGCAACGATACGCGCGGCAATTCCATTTCCGATCGCCTGTTTTTCGAATGCCGATATATTCGGCCCGAATCGCCAATTTAATCGACAGAAAATCTAATCAGGTTAATTTGAATATGAATAGCAGAAAATAATCGCGCAACCGGCATTGAACTCCCGCATTCGCCAAACTAGTATTCAGGTCGTTCGGCAGCATCCCGCCCGAACCATACCAGACGGGCCACACAGCACATCGGAAGCGTAGTCCGCTGCAATCGATTTCATTGAATTCATTTTTCGCAAACCAGATATTCATCGATTATTCGTAATCGGAATTTCAGCAGGCTTTTAATTTGATGCGACCGGACCGAGCAATCCGGCCGCCGGCATTGAATTGCCTCCGTCCGGAGGCATGTCGCTGCACCTGTCCGAAGTTCAACAAGAACCAGAGAGGTCTTTCATGAGCAATACATTGGTCAACGTCACGGCGAAGGTCGAAATCAACGCGGCCAACCAGACGATCGCGGGGCTCAGGGATTATCAAAGCAAGAACTGGGCGATCGGACTGAACGGGGATACGCTGGCGCCGGACGGTTTCCTGACGTTCTTCACCGAGCGCAACCTGCCGTTCAGCTACTACGTTCGCGCACGCGGCGTCTCGGTCGGCGAGCCGACCGCCTACCAGGCGAACATCGAGACGCTGACGCAGCACATCGCCGCGATTCGCGCGTCGGAAACGAACCAGGTCCAGGCGACGATCCGCGAGCTCGAGCTGTACAAGTCGCGGAACTGGGCGATCGGCCTGAACGGCACGACGCTGCAGCCGGACAACTTCCTGCCGTTCTTCGGCACCCGCTCCGTGCCGTTCGAGTACTACGTGCGCAGCGGCGGCGTCGAGCTCGGTTCGCCGAGCGCATATGACAACGACATCCGCCACCTGACGCAGTACCTGGGCTCGCTCTGACGCCTCGCCGCCGGGCGGATCCGTCCGCCCGGCGGTTCACCGACGGGTTGCGCCGTCGGGCCCGGCTCCGGGCATTCCGCTTCCTTCCCCCGCGCCACGCCCCCTTCCCCGGTTCACGCTTCCCCGGCAACTGCACGCTTGCCGCGGCAGGTTCATAATCCCGCCATTGAACGGCGGCCCGCACCGGCGGTGCCGTCCGGCAACAGGAAATGGATGATGGAAAGCGTCGATCTCGATGTATTGAAATCCAGCGCGCGCTGGATCGAAGAAGGCCGCCGCGTGCTGCTCGTGACGGTCGTGAAGACGTGGGGCTCGTCGCCGCGCCCCGAAGGCGCGATGCTCGCGGTGCGCGAGGACGGTCTGGTGGTCGGCTCCGTGTCCGGCGGGTGCATCGAGGACGACCTGATCGCCCGCGTGCACGCGAGCGGGATCGCGGCCGATGCGCGCCCGGAAGCGCTCAAGTACGGCGTGACGGCCGAGGAAGCCCACCGCTTCGGGCTGCCTTGCGGCGGCACGATCCAGCTCGTGCTCGAGCCGCTCACGCGCGACAGCGGGGTCGCGGCGCTGTGCGCGGAAGTCGAGGCCGGCCGCCTCGTCACGCGCACGATGACGCTCGCGACCGGCCGCGCGTCGCTGTCGCCCGCCCGGCCGGCCGACGGGCTCGGTTTCGACGGCGAGCGGCTCGTGACGATCCACGGGCCGCGCTACCGGATGCTCGTGATCGGCGCCGGCCAGCTGTCGCGCTATCTGTGCCAGATCGCGGTCGGGCTCGACTACCAGGTGACGGTGTGCGATCCGCGCGAGGAATACACGGATGCGTGGGACGTGCCGGGCACGCGCGTCGTGCACACGATGCCCGACGACACGGTGCTCGACATGCAGCTCGACGCCCGCTCGGCCGTGATCGCGCTCACGCACGATCCGAAGCTCGACGATCTCGCATTGATGGAGGCGCTGAAGACGCCGGCGTTCTACGTGGGCGCGCTCGGCTCGCGACGCAACAACGCGGCGCGGCGCGAGCGGCTGCGCGAATTCGACCTGAACGAAGCGGAACTGGCCCGGCTGCACGGGCCGGCCGGCATCTACATCGGCAGCCGGACGCCGCCGGAAATCGCGATTTCGATCCTTGCCGAGATCACCGCCGCGAAGAACCACGTGTCGCTGCCGACGATCCTGCAGGTCGAGGGCGCCAAGGCCGCGCGCGAGATCGCGGCGAACAGCGGCGCGACCTGCGGCCTTTGATCCGCACCGTTGCCGCGCCGGGCAGGCGGCGGCAACGACCCGCGGCCGGCGCGGGTGCCGGCCGGGATCAGGTCAGGCCGGCGGCGAGCGCCGCTGCGACCGATCCGACCACCAGCACGACGCCTACCGTGCGGCGCTTGTTCAGCTCGGTCCACAGCAGCACGCCGGTGAGCGACAGCAGGATCATCGAGCCCGCGATCGTGTCCATCAGCAGCACCCAGCCGAGATTCATGCCGACGCCGCGATGCAGGTTGTTCAGCGTCGTCAGGAATGTGTTTCCCGTGCGCTTCACCGACACGTAGCCGTTGCCGACCCAGTATTCGGCCTGCAGGTTCTGGTGCGGGCCGAACACGCCCATCTGCCAGCGCTCGGGCTGCATCACGCTCCGGTCGCCCCACGCCACGGCCTGCGCGGGTTCCTTGCGCAGGCGGCCCGGCGTGCCGTCGAAGTGCAGTTCCTGCTGCAGCCACTTCGTCATCGCGGCGGGCGACTTCGGCGCCGGATCGGGCAGCGCGATCTGCATCTGCTCGACCTGGGGTTCGCCGGTCGAGATCTTCAGCGGCGGCGCGCGATGGTTGAGCAGCACACCCGTCACGCCGAACAGCAGCCCCAGCACCGCGCCCCACAGGCCGACCCAGCCATGCACCTTGCGCAGCCACTTGATGAAGGTCGCGCGGCGCGAACGCTGGCGGCGCGCGGCCAGTTCGTCGTCGCTCAGCGGGCGTGCGGCAGGACGCAGCACGGTGACGCCCGCTCGGGGCGGATTGATCGTTTCGGGCGCGTTCACGCGAAAGTATCCATTCGTTCAAAACAACGGGCGGCGCGCAGGGAATGCGTGCCGCCCGGGAAACATGAAAATGAGAATGGATATCATTACACAAATCCACTGCCGGCTCAATCCGCACGGGCGCGTCGCGGCACGCCGGACAAGCGAGGATGGGCGGGAAAAGAGCACGCGTAGCGCGCATGATGCCGGCCGATAGGCATTGGTTGCCGGCAGAATGATTCCGCAAGGCAGAGACAGAATTTCGTAAGAAATCGTCCCGACAGGGGCCGTTCAGCGCAGCGGCGGCAGCGGGAAACGCGGCGCGGCGTCGTCCGGCGCGGGCTCGGTGCGGTCGAGCGCGTACAGCCACGCAAGCAGATCCGCGACGGCATGATAGAGCTGCGGCGGAATCCGGTCGTCGAGGTCCACCTGCATCAGCAGCGACACCATCTCCGGCGCCGTATGCACGTACAACCCGGCGTCGTGCGCGCGCGCGACGATCATCTCGGCGAGTGCGCCATACCCTTTCGCGACCACGCGCGGCGCCTCGTCGCCGCCCTTCGGGTCGTAGACGAGCGCGGCCGCGCGCTTGCGGGACTTCATGCTCACTGCAGCACCTCGTCGTCGATATCCGGCGCACGCTGCACCGGTTCGCCGGCCGCGCCGCGCGCATACGCGGCGGCGGCGGCCTGGGCCGCAAACAGGTCGAAGCTGTCCGGCGCATCGTCGACCGCGCGAATCGACAGCCCGCCCACCCGCAGCCCCGACCCCTCGAGCCGTTGCCCCAGCGCGGCTTCGTGCCCCGCTGCGGCAACGGCTCGAGGGGTCGGGGCCGCGGGGGGGCGGGCCGTCGGTTCGCGCGGGCGCGGATGCGGCGGAAAACGG
>NZ_JPGM01000057.1:0-76508 GCF_000731655.1 Burkholderia sp. MSh2
TTCGCGCAGAACGCGGGGATGAAGCTGTTCGCGGGCAAGGGCAAGGTGGAGATCCAGGCGCAGTCGGACAACATCGAGGTGACCGCGCAGAAGGCGGTGAAGGTGGTGTCGGCGACGGGGCAGATCGAGATCGCGGCCGATCAGGGGATCCTGCTGACGAGCGGCGGCGGCTATATCCGGATCCAGGGCGGCAACATCGAGATTCACACGCCGGGCGCCGTGGATGTGAAGGGTGCGTCGCACACGTTCGCCGGGCCGGCCAGCATGGGGTACCCGCTGCCGAGCCCGCGGCCGGATCAGCCGGGGCAACTGGAGTTGCTGCACCAGTACGGGAACGGCCAGCCGGTGAAGGGCGGTCTGTTCTCGGTGTTCGATGCGAACGGCGGACTGTTGAAGAAAGGCGCGCTCGACAACAACGGGCACATGATCGTGAGCGGCCTGCCGCCCGGGGCGGTGCAGGTGAAGTTCGGGGAGGACTCGCGCTCGCAGGACCAGACGTCGAGCCGGTTCGATGTGGCGCCGTGGCCGGCCAATCCGGCGCCGGCGGCCGACGCCGCGGAAACCGCACAGGCACAGCTCGGCTCGTTTCTGCCGGCGGCGGGCGGTGCGGCGGGGGCGCTGACGGGCCTGGCCGGTGCGGCGACGCAAGGCGGCGCGGCATTGGCGAAGGCTGCCGTTGGCCAAGGCATGGGCATGGCCCGGCAGGCGCTGGGCGGCATGCTGCCGGCCGGTGCGTCGAATGCGCTGGGCGCGGCGCAGGCGGTCGCGGGGCTGGCGGGCTCGGCGTCGCAAGGCGGAGCCGCCCTGGCGAAGGCGGTGGCCGGCCAGGGCCTGGGTATCGCGCAGCAGGCAGCGGGCAACGTGCTGCCGGCGGGGGCGCAGGCGGCGCTGTCGCAGGCGGGGCAATTGAGTGCCGCCGCCCGGCAGGTCGGCGGTCTGGCGCAGTCGGCGCGCAGCGCCGCGGCCGCACTGAAATTGAGCTGAGCGTCGCCCCTTTCAAATATTCGAGAACAGAAAAATCATGACCGCTGCGGGCGTCCTTCAACCCAAACCTACCGATGTGTTCGTGTCTCCGATCATGAAGATCACGGAGGCCGACGTTCAGGCCGGTATCGATGTATTCGACAAGTGGCTGATCAAGGTCAGCGGCGGTGTCGTCAACGTCAATCGGCTGAAAACCGTCGCGGAGAACGTGCCGGTCCTGGCGAATATCTTCGCGGCAGTCGATGCGGTGCTCGATATCAAGGAGATGATCGAGCGCGGCAGCCAATCGATCAACCTGTTCGATTGGGTCAACCTCGGCCTCGATCTGATCGGCGTCGTGCCGTTGCCGCCGGCCACGGCCGAGCTTCGGCTCGGCGCGCGCCCGGTGTTGAAGCTGATTCGGCAGAAGATCGTCGAGAGCGGCAAGGCAGCCGGCGAGGCTGCGGTGATGGTGCTGCGCGATTCGATCATCTCGGCGATCGTCGCGAACGTGCAGGAGCGTTACGCGGGCGAGATCGAGAAATTCCTGAAGGTGATACGCGACGGGCTGAAGGAGCTGCTCGACCACTGTGCCAGGTTCATCGGCGACCTGATGAAGGCGATCGCCGACGTATTCGCGCACGCGGCGGGAAAGAAGTATGAGGTCGGGCACAACGTGACGTCGGCCGGCACGCATTTGAAGGGCGTCGGCGCCGCGATCGTCGCGTACGACGGCAGGAAGGTTCTCGACAACATCGGCGGTTTCTTCTCGGACGTCCGCAAGGTCGAGGCGAAGGTCGTCGTCAACGCGGCGACCTCGGCTGCCGACCTGATCGACTCGAATTCGACGAAGAAGCTGCAGCTTTTCGCGGACGATATCTACAAGCGGATTCCGACGGTCCAGAAGTGCATTCGCGAGCTGGACGGGAACGATGCCGGCAAGCTCGGCTGGATCATCACGATCGGCGAAGACGGCATGCGGAGCTGGCGCAAGCGCAATCCGAAACCGCAGACGACCGGGATTCAGGAGCACGGGACGGCGAAGGTCCATGAAAAACGGGCGGAGCAGCGTACCGATAGCTTGCAGAAGACGGCCGAGGCGGAGCATCCGGGGCCGAATTGCTGTCGCGAGCATTTTCCTGTCAAGACGCCGCCGGCCGCCACCGGGCATTCGATCGGATTCGCGCTCGGCGACGAACAGGTCAACCATGAGGATTTCACGATCGAGGGGCCGTTGCCGATTGCCTGGCAGCGTACCTATCGATCGTTCTTCGACGCGAACGATGCGCATGGCGAATTGGGCGCCCGCTGGATTACGCCGTATACGACCCGCTTCGATATCGCAGCGGAAAAACTCGTCTATCACGATGCCGTCGGACGAAGCATCGAATACCCGTTGCTCGGTGTCGGAAGTGCGCACGACGATCTTTCCGAGGGACAAACGCTATTGCGGCTGGACGAGCAGTGGCTGACGGTGACGCGCGGGCATGCGCTGCTCGAAGCGTACGAGCGTCACGGCAACGCGTTTCGTCTCGCATTCGTCAAGGATCGCGCCGGCAATCAGTTGACGCTCGATTACGATGCCGAGGGACGGTTGCGTCGACTGATTGCACCGCACGCGCAGGTTGCGTTCCGACACGACTCGCGGGGGCGAATCGTGGGCGCTGCGCATCATGGCGCGCAAGGCGAGTACGTCGGCACACTCGCGCACTACGAGTACGACGACGGGAATGATCTGATCGGAGCGACGGATCGCTACGGCAATCGTCGCGAGTATCGCTATCGGCACCACCTCGTGACGCGATACACCGATCGCACCGGTCGAGGCGTGAACCTCGAGTGGAACGGCGACGGGCCGAAGGCAAAGTGCTTCCGCGAATACGCCGACGACGGTAGCGACGAGGTCCGTCTCGCATGGCATCCGGATTTCCGGATGGTCAGCGTGACCGACGCGCTTGGCAATGTCACGCATCACTACTACGA
This sequence comes from Burkholderia sp. MSh2, assembly GCF_000731655.1. NCBI lineage: Bacteria > Pseudomonadati > Pseudomonadota > Betaproteobacteria > Burkholderiales > Burkholderiaceae > Burkholderia > Burkholderia sp. MSh2. The sequence continues at coordinate 2,947 of NZ_JPGM01000057.1, forward strand.
CAGCAAGGGCTATTCGTTCCGTGTGATTCACCCGGACGGCAGCGAAGAGTGGATGTATCGGGACGCGAACGACATGCTCGTCCAGTACATTCACCGCGACGGCACCGTCGAGCATATGGGATACGATGCGCGCGGCAACCTCGTGCGCCATCAACGTGCCGACGGCAGCGTGATCGAGATGGCGTACGACCCGAAGGACCAGCTCGTTCGCGTGACCGACCCGCTTGGCCACCCGTGGCTGCGCGAATACGACGACGCGGGAAACACGGTGGCGGAAGTCGATCCGCTCGGGCACAAGACCGAGTATGCCTATGACGGGCGCGGGCTGCTTACCCGGATCAAGGATGCGAAGGGCGGCACGAAAGCGCTGAAGTACGACGACGTCGGCCAGCTGATCAGCTATACCGATTGCTCGGGGAAGACGTCGCAGTGGACGTATGACGCCCAGGGGCGCCTCTCGGAGACGAAGGATGCAGCGGGCGGCGTGACCGCATACCGTTATGGCGAGAATGGCCAGTTGATCGAGGTCATGTCGCCGGCCGGCCGCGAGCAAATGCGCTACGACGCGGAAGGGCGCCTGCTGACACAAATCGATCCGCTGAACCGCAACACACGTTACGGCTATGACGCGAGCGGTCGCGTCAGCAGCCGGACCGATGCGTTGGGGCAATCGCTGTCGTACCGCTACGACCGGCTCGGGCGGCTCGTTGCGTTGACCGATCCGAATCACGCGAACTACACGTTCCATTACGACGCAACAGGCCGATTGATCGAGGAGATCGATTTCGACGGGAAGGTCACGCGCTATGCGTATGACGAGGCGAGCAGCCGTCTCGAGTCGGTCGACGAGGCCGGGCAGGTCATGACGATGTCCCACGACCGCGGCGGACGGCTTCAAGGCCGCTCGGCCGGTGAGGACGCGGAGCGCTTCACGTACGATCCGTTGGGCCGATTGATCGAAGCGAGCAACCGGTACAGCCGGGTTCAGCGCTTCTTCGATCCGGTCGGCAATCTGGTGCGCGAGCATCACGCGTACGACCTGTTCGGCACGCGCCGGAGTTTCGTGTGGCATCACCAGTACGATGAAACGGGTAACCGGATCGGAACGGTCAGGCCCGACGGTCATGCGGTCGGCTGGCTCACGTACGGCTCCGGACACGTTCACGGGATGATGCTGGACGGCAAGGAACTCGTGCAGATCGAGCGTGACGATCTGCATCGCGAGACGTCGCGGACGTTGCCGAGCAGGATCGATCAGCGCACGGTGTACGATCAGGCGGGGCGGCTGGCACGGCGCACCGTACAGCGTGCGAACGCGCCTGCACCGCTGGCGGAGCGCCGCTATCGTTACGATGCGGCTGGCCAGCTCGTGCAGATTGAGGACAATCGCAGGGGGCTGACGGACTATCGCTACGATCCGGTCGGTCGGTTGCTCGAGTCGATCGGAGCGGCTGGCAAGGAACGGTTCGGGTTCGATCCGGCGAGCAATATCATCGACCCGGTGCGCGTTGACGTGCCCCGCAAGGAGAGCCGGCCGAGCCCGGTGCGATCGGAGAGTACGTTGCCCCCGGAAGTGCCCAAGGTGCTGGGCAATTTGCTGAAGCAATATGCGGGGCAGCATTTTGTGTACGACGCGCGGGGCAATCTCGTCCACCGCAGATCGCCGGCGGGCGAGCAGCGCTATGAGTGGAATGCGTTCAATCGGCTGACGGCAGCGACGGTGGAGGAGGTTGGCCGCCGGAGCGAGTCGCGGTACTTCTACGATGCGTTGGGTCGTCGCATTGCGAAAGAGGTGAACGGCGAGCGCACGGTGTTCGGTTGGGATGGCGATACGCTGGCGTATGAGAGCGGGGAGCAAGGCAGCGCGCATTACCTGTACGAGGCGGGGTCGTTCGTGCCGCTGGCGCAGTATGTCGGTGCGGCGGTAGGAGGTGTCGAGACGCCGTCACGCGGGGATGTCGATCGCTATGCGCCGGAAGACGATCCGCTGCAAAGGTTGCCGGAACGGGTTGGTGACGCACACGCGTTTTATTACCACTGCGACCAGATCGGCACACCGCAATTGCTGACTGACGATGATGGCGAGGTGGTGTGGGAGGCGTCGTATCAAGCGTGGGGAGAAGCGCGGGAGGTGATCGCGCGGGCGTCGAAGGCAGCGGGGATCGTGCCGAGGAATCCGTTGCGGTTCCAGGGGCAGCAGGTTGATGAGGAGACGGGGCTACACTACAACCGGTATCGGTACTACGATCCGGGTAGTGGGCGGTTCGTTAGCAAGGACCCGATTGGGCTGGCGGGTGGGATCAACGTCTATCAATATGTACCCGCGCCAACCGGATGGATCGATCCGGTTGGGCTGGCACGCATCCCGGCCTCAGTCAAACAGAAGGTTGCTCAGGAGAATAAAGACTTCTTTGGAACGGAAAAGTGCGAGTGCTGTGGCACCGACGTCATTCCTGGCCAAAAGAGTCAACGCGGTGTCACACCTCCGGCGAACGAACGTCAGTTCGATCACGTCGAACCCGACTCGCTGGGCGGGGCGAACAACGAAAAAAACACCCAACTGCTATGCCGTAAGTGCAATCGCGGCTTCTCCAATAAGCTGAAGGAAAATTTTAAGCAACTCAACCGTTTGGGGCGCAACCCATGCGGAAATGAATAGGATCATCATGGCAGGCTTCGCAAAAATCGTGTTTCGTCTGAAGACTGATGCTGACGGATATCCGCCCGTTGGCTTCGAATCACTGTGGGGAGGGGCTCTTGGCGAGAATTCCTACGTGATCGACAACGTGCCTTACTACATATGTGGGGTGAGCAAAGGTGACACGGTCGTGACCGAGGAGATTGACGGCGAACTTGTTGCCGCTGGAGTAGTTGCTCGGGGGGGGCACTCGACCCTCCGGGTATTTGCGGAGGATGATACAACCAGAAAGGCAATTGTCCAGAGCCTCACGCAACTTGGAGCACAATGCTCGGTAACTGACGGGTTATCGCTCTTTGCAGTTGACATCGCTTCTGATGTCGAATTTCAGAGAATCGATGCCTTCTTGGCTTCGCAATGCGATGGTGAGCACGTTGCCTATGAGGATGCGTGCCTGCAGCACACGGGAATAGACAGCATACGAATGGATGAGTGTGCGTCGCTGGCGACGGTACCATTGCGGCTCAATTAGCGCGGGCAATTCCGTTGGCTGAGAGACGGTCTTACACTATAACCGGCATCGGTACTACGATCCAAACTCGGGTCGGTTCATCAGCAAAGACCCGATCGGGTTGGTGGGTGGACTGAATGGGTATCAATACGCGCCCAAGCATCACGCTTACGACCTGTTCGGCGCGAGCCGGAGTTTCGTGTGGCATCACCAGTACGACGAAATCGGCAACCGCATCAGAACAGTCCGGCCTGACGGCCATGCCGTCGACTGGCTCACGTACGGCTCCGGGCACGTCCACGGGATGATGCTGGACGGCAAGGAACTCGTTCAGATCGAGCGTGACGATCTGCATCGGGAGACATTGCGTACCCTGCCGAGCAAGATCGATCAACGCACTGCATACGATCGTGCCGGGAGGTTGGCGCAACGCACGGTACAGCGTGCGAATGCACCTGCGCCGCTGGCGGAGCGCCGGTACCGTTACGACGCAGCCGGCCAACTCGTGCAGATTGAAGACAATCGCAGAGGCTTGACCGACTATCGCTACGATCCGGTCGGTCGGTTGCTCGAATCGATCGGTCCGGCGGGCAAGGAGCGGTTCGCATTCGATCCGGCGAGCAATATCATCGATCCGGCACGTGTTGAACCGCCTCGCACGGAGAGCCGGCCGAGTCCGGTACGTGCGGAGAGTACGTTGCCTGCGGAAGTGCCCAAGATGTTGGGCAATTTGTTGAAGCAATATGCCGGAGAGCATTTCACGTACGACGCGCGGGGCAATCTCGTCCACCGCAGATCGCCGGTTGGAGAGCAACGTTACGAGTGGAACGCGTTCAATCGGCTGACTGCAGCGACGGTTGATGAGGTCGCTCGCCGGAGCGAGTCGCGGTACTACTACGATGCGCTGGGGTGTCGCATTGCGAAAGAGGTGAACGGCGAGCGCACGGTGTTCGGGTGGGATGGCGATACGCTGGCGTATGAGAGCGCGGGGCAAGGCAGCACGCACTACCTCTACGAAGCTGGCTCGTTCGTGCCGATGGTGCAGTACGTGAGTGCGCAGGTAGAAGGGTTCGAAACGCCGTCACGCAGTGCGGCCGATCGTTATGTACCGGAAGACGATCCGTTGCAGCGGTTGCCGGAACGGGTTGGTGATGCGCATGCGTTCTATTACCACTGCGACCAGATCGGTACGCCGCAGTTGCTGACGGATGATGAAGGCGATGTGGTGTGGGAGGCGACGTACCGGGCGTGGGGCGAAGCGCGGGAGGTGATTGCGCGGGTGTCGAAGGTTGCGGGGATCGTGCCGCGGAGTTCGCTGCGGTTCCAGGGGCAGCAGGTTGATGAGGATACGGGCCTGCACTACAACCGGCATCGGTACTATGATCCGAGCAGTGGGCGGTTCGTGTCGAAGGACCCGATCGGGCTGGCAGGTGGGCTGAACGGGTATCAATACGCGCCCAATCCGGTAAGCTGGGTTGATCCACTGGGGCTATCAGGCAACTCGCTTCCCGGGTCATCAAGTGTCAATCGGATCGGTGGTAATGCAATCGATAATCTTCGTTTGAAAGAGCCAGAAAAGAAGCTCAATCCTCCGGGGATTTCGGGCCTGCATAGCTGTTGTCCGTACGATGCAGCCCATCAGATGAGGAGTGCCTTTCCGAAGGCAACAGGCTTGCTGAAGTCAACTGAAACCGTAGCATCAGGCACGGCAGATGCCGTCCGAAGTGCTGGGTTTGATGTAATTGAAGATCCGACGAACAAATTTCCAAATCACGCTCGAATCGTTCATCCTGATGGTGCGGACGGCTTTAATGATGAAAAGCTTAAGGGACTTTTCGAAGCACTTGGATCAACTACACGGTGTCCACGATGATGGAGTTCTACTTGATGGATCACGGCGGAGATTTAGCGGGAGAGGTCACGGTGAGTTCCTCGAAGGAGGCGCTCATGCTAGGAGGCTTTACGCCCGTACCGCGCTTCTGCCTGTATGAACAACTATTCCGGGAGTTCGAGCAAGCAGCGAACGATCAGCTTTTTGTAGAGATAGATCGGTTGGAACACGAGATCGCCGCACTAGGCTTTTATCTGGTTGGCCCATTTCCTCAAGATGATCGACTTGAAATCGAGGATTTGCAGATCATGGGAAATGACGTGAGCTTTCGACTGAGGTAATGAACGACAAGGGCCGCTTATGCGGCCCTTGTCGTTTCTGGGCAAGATGTTCGAACGTGGTCCGGAAATCGACCAATGCGCGGTTACCCGTTTCTCCCCTGATCGGGGAGAAACGCAGCGGCGGCTGCCAGTCTGTCGGCGGCTAGAAAAGCCGTTCCGCGACCACCCGGCGCGCGCCGTCGTTGAGGTGCATTTGCTGAATTCCGGCGATCGCACGACGCAGCCAGGTATCGGAAATTGCACGATGTTCGTCGTTCGTGTTGGCCAGCGCCGCCGACGACAATTGCCGAATTCCGGCGCTGGCCGTCGCGCTGCCGTCGACGTAGTTTGCGGTGGAAATATCGTGTTGGTCCAAAACTGGCCAGCTCGTGCAGATTGAGGGCAATCGCAGGGGGCTGACGGACTATCGCTACGATCCGGTCGGTCGGTTGCTCGAGTCGATCGGAGCGGCTGGCAAGGAACGGTTCGGGTTCGATCCGGCGAGCAATATCGTCGACCCGGTGAGTGGAATGCGTTCAATCGGCTGACGGCAGCGACGGCAGCGACGGTGGAGGAGGTTGGCCGCCGGAGCGAGTCGCGGTACTTCTACGATGCGTTGGGTCGTCGCATTGCGAAAGAGGTGAACGGCGAGCGCACGGTGTTCGGTTGGGATGGCGAAACGCTGGCGTATGAGAGCGGGGAGCAAGGCAGCGCGCATTACCTGTACGAGGCGGGGTCGTTCGTGCCGCTGGCGCAGTATGTCGGTGCGGCGGTAGGAGGTGTCGAGACGCCGTCACGCGGGGATGTCGATCGCTATGCGCCGGAAGACGATCCGCTGCAAAGGATGCCGGAACGGGTTGGTGACGCGCACGCGTTTTATTACCACTGCGACCAGATCGGCACACCGCAATTGCTGACTGACGATGATGGCGAGGTGGTGTGGGAGGCGTCGTATCGGGCATGGGGAGAAGCGCGGGAGGTGATCGCGCGGGCGTCGAAGGCAGCGGGGGTCGTGCCGAGGAATCCGTTGCGGTTCCAGGGGCAGCAGGTTGATGAGGAGACGGGGCTGCACTATAACCGGTACAGATACTACGATCCGAACAGTGGCCGGTTTATTAGTAAGGATCCCATTGGGCTGGTCGGTGGCGTGAATCCGTTCCAGTACGCGCCCAATCCGATATCGTGGATCGATCCATTGGGATTGCACTGCATTCTGGCCGATACCGATCTTGTCTGTCGCGGTGGGGCATGTACTGCCGAAAGTTTTCAAACGGGAAGCGGTGTTATGTCGGATGCAAACGGGAAATTGAGTGGTATTTCTACGCAAGCTGCTCCCGGCGCAACGCTAGAAACACTGTCTCAACCGTTTCAGCATAATCAAGTCGGAGTAGCCACGGTTGGCGATATTGAGAGGGCTGGAGGAACAATTACCCTGGACGGGAAATTAAATTCAACCACCGGAAGCATGGTGATGAATCATGCAACGGTTGATGGGCTAACTGCGCAGGATGCTCAGCGGTTATTTCAGCCTACAAAGCAGAATCCAATTCCGAGGGGACAGCGAGGTGCTCGTGGGAAATGTTAAATATGTGAAAATAAATTCCAGAATATATGCTGATTTTGATAATGAGCGGCCGTTTGATGAGAATATAGTTGGTCTTTCGAAAACGGATGATGCAAGGGATTTTGACGGGAATGTTGTTGTCTTGCGCGAAGGGGATTACATTTACCTTTTCATGCCGATAGATGAAGCTTTGCCCGAATATGTTTTTTCAGAGGGGACGGTAATAAAAAATCCATACGAGACAAAACCATATAAATGGTGTTGCCAGTTGCGTGTTGCGGTTGAGAACATGGATGATTACGGAAAAAGATTTTCCGGGTGAACGAAGGGCCGCGAGCGGCCCTTGCTGTTTCTGGGCGCTGAAGCCTGAAATTGATCCACGCGCGGTTACTCGTTTCTCCCCCGATCGGGGAGAAACGCAGCGGCGGCCGCCAGTCGCCAGTCTGTAGGCGACTAGAACAGTCGTTCCGCAACCACCCGGCGCGCATCGTCGCTGAGGTGCATTTACTGAATTCCGGCGATCGCCAGCCGCAGCCAGGTATCGGCAATTGCACGATGTTCGTCGTTCGTGTCGGCCAGCGCCGCCCCCGACAATTGCCGAATTCCGGCGCTGGCCGTTGCGCTGTGGTCGGCGTCGTTTGTAGTGGAAATATCGTGTTGGTCCAAAATGCGCCACCCCCTTGAAATAGCACAGACATGACGCACGCGCCAAAACGCGTGCAAACCGGTCGCTCAGCCAAGCGTTTGAGACGTACCACATTCTTGAGCGGCGAGGCGTCGCCGCTGCGGCTGCGAATCGCACAAAGCCAGAGCAGACAATGTTTGGCGGCATGGTGCAGTTTGCACCACGTGGTGTTCAGCGAGGACGCGATGCTGGGTGCGTCTCGCGTGCTGGCTCGCCGTCGTGCTCGCGCACAATGCGGCCGAAATGGGCAACGTGTTGCGCGATGGCGCGAGCGTCATCGGGCTGCACTTCGTCGCGGACGCACCCGGCGCGATGCGGGAGCCAGAGTACCAAGATGACGTCGACGTCGCGGCCGCAGGGACGCTGCTGGCGGCACTGGAAACGGAAACGGAAACGGAAACGGAAACGGAAACGGAAACGGAAACGGAAGCGGAAACGGAAGCGGACGAGGACGAGGACGAGGACGAGTAAGGCGGGCACGTCAGCCCGCCGCGAATAGGCTTGGCGGGGCAAGTGTCATGCATTGCAAGATGCGTGGGCCGCGCTTGCGCCCGGGTGCGCGCATCGGGAAAATCGTGTCTAGGAAAAAATTACTGACGTGGCGTAGGTGAAGGGCTGGAAGCCTTGCTGGATAAGGGATTGCGGCGTATACGAGGGGCGAGCGTGTCGGTGTAAAAAGTCTATCAATACGCGCCAAACCCGGTGCAATGGGTCGATCCACTGGGGCTTTCGAAGCAATGTCCTAAATGCTTGCCTAGCTGCAACGATTACGCGTCTCAGGGGCCGAAAGATTCAACTGAGATGGCCCAAGAACTTTCAAAGCAGATCAACCAAAATTCGGTAACGTTCTCTACGCCCACAGCACAAGGCCACATTGATCTGCAAGGGGCATCGCATTTCGATAAGGCCACGGGAACAGATATTCCGACACCTCATGTTCAGACTCGTACAATTAACGTTGGGCCAAACGGCCAAGTGACGACGTCGAAAAAGACAGAGGTTACAAGGGCTGCGACTAAACAAGACGTTCGTGTTGCAAGGGAACTGGCGAGACGAAAGGGGCTGTGCAAATGAGTGATCTGATTGATGCTTTGCAAAACTGGTATACCTCCCAATGCGACGATGTTTGGGAGCACTCTTATGGCGTCGAGATTACCAATATTGACAACCCGGGCTGGAGGGTCAAGGTAAGCGGTGCGTCAGGGAGGAAGCCTGTCGATATGAATGCAGAGCGCGATGAAGAAAATTGGATCACGGTGAAGGCAACCGAAACGGAATTCGTCGGGTACGGTGGTCCTGGTAATCTGAATGAACTACTGGCGCTCGTTGTCGATTGGTTGAGCTTGCCGTGTTCGACGTGAACGCGGAGCTTCTGCCCTGCGTGGAAACCTACGTCGTGTGTCAGCCAGCGGCCTGAGATCTTGAGCCAGAGGAACCAACGGGTTATCGCTCTATGCAGTTGATATTGCTTCGGATGTCGAATTTCAGAGAATCGATGCTTTCTTGGCTTCGCAATGCGATGGTGAGCACGTTGCCTATGAGGATGCATGCCTGCAGCACGCGGGAATAGACAGCATGCGAATGGATGAGTGTGCGTCACTGGCGACGGTACCATTGCGGCTCAATTAGTATGGGCAATTCCGTTGAACGAGAGACGACCGTCCTCTGGGCTTGAGCGGCAAACTCGCAGGCAGGCTTGCAGATAAAGCGCAAAGTTTTCCGGTATCGCTGCGACCGAATAGCATTGCGATGATTGTTTCCAAGGTTTAGATGGCACAACGGCATCTGTTGCCAGCGTACGTAGTAAAAATAGTATGAGTAGAGTTCGTGATATGGACAAGGGGCAATGCTTGGTGTAATTCGTTGCTCAAGAAGTTTAATATGAACTTGATTCGACGATGTGGTCATCATGAATAGAATTGAGTTGCTTAAAAGATTGTCGAGTTGTTCTTCTGAGGGAAGGCAACTCTATGCATCTTTGTGCTTGAGGCGATACTGTGAATATAAGGATATTTCTCACCCGGCTATTGACGCCTTGCTGAGTCATCTGGATTCGATGGCTTCGAGTCGAAGCATGGCGGAATGGGATTCACGAGGGACATTGCTTGATCTAAACGGGCGAGGGGACCCAATGCCAGATAGTCTTAAAGACATGCTGCACGGCGAGGATTTGTGCGATTTTTTAATTTTGGTAGATAATGTGGTGGAGGTCGGAATTGTCGATCTCTATGGAGAAAGGACGGATCTTCCTTTGAGATTTTTGGATGAAGCGATGTGTATATTGGAAGGAAGCAGTATCTCTCTTCCGGATTTGGCTGTGAGTGCGTGACGATTGATGAATGCCGTCGGTAGATTTAAGGTGGTAATGTTGATGAGGGATTGCAAGAAGTGCGGGGCGACGCTTGCGAGAAGCAATAATTCGATAGTTAACTGGCGAGGGGCAACCGACGTGCGGCGATATTTTGGGTAAATTTGAAATTCAAGGCGATTTGTGGGTAATCAAGATTTGTGCGTGTCGAAGCTTTGGGCGTCTGTGAGAATGCTTCTTTCTCTGATAAATGGGCCGATTTTTTGTGGGGCGGATTCGTATCTCGAGAAAGTGAAATTGTTGTAAATAATGCAGAGAATGCCGAGATATTCGCTTGCGATCAAGATGTGGATGTAATTAAGGGTGGTGGGTATCGGTATTGGATTCATATCTTGGAGGGTAACGCTCGAACGGTTGAGGGAGTGAATTTGGAAGATGATTTGGGTCTGGGTGGCAAATTTTATCAAATTGGATCTGATGTGTTTGATGGTGAGGTAATGCCGGATATTATTTCAAGGGGGAGGGGATTGGTATTTTGGAATAAATTATCGATGTGATTTGTGGGGATTTTTACGTATTGCTCGTGAATGTGACATTTTTTGATGATCGGCTTCCGGTGAGTGATAAAGTGTATGATATTTATAGAAGGGATGGTATTCCTTGCGGGTGGAAAGGAGGGTTTCCAGAAGGGGAAATTCCAGTTTATTCGGGTGGTTGAGTGAGATGCCTTGCTCGGTTTGAAAGAGGTGATTATTTCGGATTCGATCGCGTGGTTCAAAGATTGAGTATGAATAAACGATTCGCTATCAACGCTGACCGGCTGCTCAACGCAGGCATCTGGACGCGGCCGCGACAAAGATGACGGTCCATTATTCCTCGCTTGAAGCCGCGTTTCACGCACACCCGGTCAGGATCGCGGACTGGGGCTATGTTCGTTGTCGGGAGGAAGATCTGACGACGTCGGGAGTCGTGTTTTTCGATGACGTTGAGGATCCAGGCGCCTGTCGGCGTGCTGCGTTTGCCGGGAAATGCGGCAGCCTGATCGTCTTGACCATTCACGGTGCCTCGACACAAGACGTGGTGACGTTCGCATCCGACAAGCGGATCGAAGCTGTCGAATGTTTGCGTGACGTGCTGCCGGACGAGTTCGCGCACTGGATCGACGCATTCGACATCGTATATTTCGGGTATCCGGCATGATCTGCTTGCCATCGGTCGAGCATGCAGTCTGACGTGTTGTTCACACTGCAGGAACGGGCATAATCGCGACGTCGATCACTTGAGCGTTGCGAGTGACGTATTTTTGCAACCGCCGCTTGGCTGTTCCGACCGACTACCCCAGTTATCACTGCAATTCCCATGTCGACAACGATCACGACCGAAGCGTCGCTGAAGCACATTCTCGAACACCCGGGCGACTTCGCCGGATGGCTTTGCCTGCCGCCGATGCCGTGGACGCCCGACACCGAGGGCAAATTCACCGAAGACCTGAAAGCCGCAGACGCGGATGAAATCGCGGCATCGACCGTGACACTCCAACCCGGCTGGCGCGTCACGCTGAGCAACACGATGATCGAGGAAATTGTGATCAACGCTCACGATCAGGTCGACGAACCGAGCGTTGCGCAGTTGCTCGACGCGTTCGTCTTCTACGTCGAGAACGACGAATTCATCCTGTTCTGACGACGCGTGAGCAGGCCGACGGCAGGGCATTGTGCTCCCGTACTTCACCAGCCACGCTGACGTCCGATAGAACCCGCGACGACCGGACATCGGGCGGAGCCGCAATGACCATCACCGACAACGTGTACGCCCATTTGGCGAAACAGACCGGCAACGTTGAACGCGACGACCCGCAGGCCGTCCTCGGCGCGCTCGATCGTCTCGGCATCGCGCGCGACACCGATTTCGCCGTGTTTTATCTCGCGTACCAAGGGCCTTTCACCAGCCCGCGTCCAGTCGCCGAGTTGTGGGATCTGCTCGATTACTCGGGTATCGTCGAATCGCTCGATTACGTGCGGGATCGCTATGCGTTTGCCGATCATCTGCTGCCGCTGACGTCGGATGAAAGCGAGGGCATGTACCTGTACGACACGCTGTCCGGTGCCGTGCATGACTACGATTTGGGCACACATGCGAGCTTCATGGCCGGCGAAATCGATGCGCGTTGGGCTACGTTCTCGGCGTTCCTGGCGTGGTATTTCGACGAGGCAGTCGAAGGTTAAGCCGGCAACATTATTATTCGCCGCCAACGTCTGGCGGAATTTCACGGCGCGCCTGCATGATCGATGCGGGGCCGCTATCGTTCGCAGTCGATTCGACGACACGTTACGTCAACAGGAGACATGATGCCGATTCGGGACCTGAAGCAATGCGTCGTCGAAATTCGCGACATGGTGGACGCGCACGCAGGCATCGGCGCGCGTGAGCCCGATCACGCGACACTCACCGGGCGCCACGCTGTCGGCCCGGCAATGACCGCATGGTTCGCCGCGCTCGACGGCGTCGATCTGTCGATTCCGTGGCTTGCCGACGATCTCGTGTTGTACGGCAACGAGGCGAATCTCACGATTGGCCAGACCGGCTATCGCGTCGACGCATCGGGGCGGCGTCTGTCCGGATGGTGCGACGACTGGATCGCGCTGGGTCAGATGGGCGGCGATCCGGTTATCGTCGTGCCGGAAGGCGAAGTGCTGTTCGATCGCCACGGCGCGGGCAGCTGGGCGCCGTTGCGCGTCGCGCCATCCCTTGTGCATTTCGCTCACGCGCTATGTATCTGGTGTGAGCTGTTCGTCGGGAAGTACTCACGCGATATCTTCGACGACACGTATGAAATCCGGCCGGCATTCCTTGCCGAGATCCGGTCGCGGATGGGTGAGGCACTACCGGATGCGGATGTACCGGTTTTCATGGAGATGATCGACGGGTGAATAAAGGCGAGCATGAAATGAACGGCCGCGACCAGGATGTCGAACTGATCTACGTCTATGCCGGCAGCTCCGGAAGCGCGCCCGTTCACGAAGAACTTCCCGCGCGTCAGGTCGAGCCGGGCATCTACGAACTGTTGGCATCGCCCGGCCTCGCGCTGAATCTGGCGAAAGGCGATCTTGTTCGCATAGACGACCCCGTGCGTCCGGCCACGGTATTGAAGCGGGGCGGCAACTACTGTATCCAGATATACGGTGATGCGATCCCCGATCACGAGATCGATCGGCTCGCGAGCGACGTCGAGTCCGGACTGAACGGCACACTCGACGGCCGTTACGGCGGCTCGCTCGCGCTTTCGGTACCGTACCGGATCGGCGGGGAGCGCATCCGCGAGGTGTTCGACAGCTTCACGGCGAGAACCGGCCTCGCATGGTATTACGCGAACATCTACCGGAATTTCGAGGATCCGGACGACGATACGCTGCTCGACTGGTGGATCGAGCCGTGACGGTGCGAAGCCGAACGCGGGTATATCGGAGCAGTCTGCGGAGCCCGGGATGAGAAGGTTGTCGATTGTCGATTCCCGGGGCGGCCAGGCCGAACCGAGGATAGCCCGCATGACGCAAGCGCAATGCGACAACATCACGCAAGCCAGTGCCGCGGCGTCGTCGATTCCACGCGATGTCGCCGCCCCGGCCGCCCCGGCCGCCCCGGCCGATACGCCGATACATCCGCCGCGAACCTGGAGGAAAACCGCTCGATGACCGGGACGCCAACCATCGGTACGACTTTGGCAGAAATCGAGGCGGCCGAAGCCGCACTCGGCCGCGCGTTGCCGCGCTCGTTCAAGGAATGGCTGCGGCTCAACAATGGCCGGTCGCTCGGCGGACTGCCCGTGTTCCCCGTCTTCGATGCACGCAATCCGCGCAGGACGTGGAATTCGATCGTGCGGCGCTACGACGAAGGCTGGCGCGCGTGGCGAGACAATTTCGACCATACGGATGCCGATTTCTCGCACTTGTTGCCGTTTGCCGAGTTCGGGACTGGGGACTACTACTGCTTCGACTACGACCGAACCGGGGCAATGTGCGAGCCGGTCGTCGTCCTTTGGTCGCACGAGACGGGCGAGACGACGCCGGTAGCCGACGGTTTCTCGGCTTTTCTGTCGATGCGGGGCTGCACGGAGGGGCGCGGGAAATGAGCCTGACGGATCTGTCCGGCAACGGGGCGTCGCGGTGAGTGCGCGGCAGACCTTTCGCAAGGCGCTGATGTTGCTCGATCGTGGCATGACGGATCGCGGCGAAGCCGCTCTCCATCTTGCGCTGACCGAGGCCGGGCAGGAGGGCGATCGCGTTGCGCTCGCCCAGTCGCTCGTCGCACTGGGCGATCTGATGTGTGAGACGTCACGCGGCGGATCGGCGCGTCTGTTCCTGGAGCGGGCGCTTGCGGCGGCACGCGACACCGATGCCGGCGTGCTGGCGTGCGAGCGTGACAGGGTCGAGCGATTGCTGGCGCGTATCGAATGCGAGCGCATCGGATTGCAGATTCGCGGCCCGGCAGATTTCAAGAACAGGACGTTCACGCTTGCCGACTTCATCGCGGTTGTGCGAGCGAAGGCCGAACGGCCGGAGGGCTACGATCCGGCGTGGCGATACGACGTGTATGGAGATGACGGCGACGCCGGCTGGTATCCGCAGCAGACGATCCATATCGGCGACAAGGTACAGGTCGACGACGAGGATCGCGAGAGCTACCCCGAGCGGGTCGCGGAGCTTGGTTACGTATTCCGCTGCTCGTGCGAGCACTTCCAGGACGTCGTCGATCTGGCCTTTCGTCAGAAACCGGGCGCGTCGATCGACGACCTCGTCCGCTGTCTCGATCACTACGATCGCCACGACGACTTCCTCGATCTGGATTCGAACGGCGAGTAGCCGCGCGCACGACGAAAACCGTACGCCGCAACCAAAAAGGACCGCCGGGGCGGTCCTTTTCATCGTGAAGCGAGGTTCGAGAAACCGCCGCCCGTCAAGGCAGCGAAATCGTCAGATTCGCCGACTCCGGCCCGACCTTGATCACCTGCGAATAAGGCGCGAGCGCCTGCAGCGTCTTGTCCTTCAGATACGTGTTGAGCCCGATGTACCCGAGCAGCGCCACCAGCGCGAACACCGCCCCGATCGCCCACACCGGCACCTCGCGCTTCAACCGGTGCGCGATCTGATCCGGCAGCGGCCAATGCGGCGCAAACGGTGCGCGCTTGCCCTTCATGTGCGCGATCTCGTCGCCCAGTCGCGCCGTCAGATACGCGAGCTTCTCCGGCCCCTCGAGCAGGTACTTCCCCTGGAACCCGAGCAGCAGGCACATATGAAACACCTCGAGCGACTGCAGCCGCACCGCACCCTGCGCACGGCAATCCTCGAGATACTGGAAGAATTTCTCGCCCGCGAGTTGCTCGCCGAACAGCACGAGCTGCAGCGGCCGGCGCTCCCAGTCGGCGCGGATCTTGAACTGCGACGACAGCACCATCTCGTCGATGGCCGCGCAGAATGCGAACTTCGCGCCGTACACGTCTTCGGCCGCGATATTCAGCTTCTTCGCGCCGCGCTCGAAGTCGGACAGGAACTCCTGGATTCGCGTGCCGAACTCGCTCGCGCTTTCCGGCTCCCGCCCGTTCTTGAGCAGGAACAGCATGAAGAACCCGTCGTACAGCAGGTCGAGCAGCGAACGGGCCTGGAACGCGGAGTCCGTCGACGCCGGGCTATGCAGGGTAGGCGGCGCATTGTCGCCGAACAGGGAGGGCGCGTAGCTCATGATGTGACCGCGATCAGTTCGAACTTCAGGTCATTGATGCCAGTCGGCGCGTAGATCATCGCGGACTGGGCCTGCAGCATGCGCTCGTACAGCGCGCTGCGCGAATCGAGCGCGAAGTAGCAGGCGCCGGGCCGCACCGGGATCGCGGGCGGCACCTGCGGCGTGTACGACAGCCGTACGCCCGGCATCGCCGACAGCACGAGCTTGTCGACGTCGTCGGGCGCGCCGACCTTGAAGCGGGCCGGCACCGCGTCGACGAGCTCGACGCTCGGCATGTCGGCGGATACCGCCAGGTAGAACTCGGTCTTGTCGTCGATCTTGCCCGAATCGAGACGGCCAAGATGGAACGACGGACGCACCTCGTCGAGCGTGATCGCGAAGTAGCGCGTCGAGATCACGGTGTCGAGCAGTTCGCGCAGCATCAGGTCGAGACGCGCGAAGCTCGGGCCCGGATCGTCGTGGCGATAGACGGGCAGGTCGGCGAGCGTATAGCCCTTCGAGAACGTCATCAGCTGGCCCGCGAGCCGCAGCAGTTCCTGGAACAGCCGCTCGGGATGCAGCGCCGCGTGCTGGTGCAGGTGCGCGAGTGTCGCGAACGCCGCGTTCGCGGTATGCAGCAGCCAGAACGACGCGATGTCGCCCGAGCGGAACTCGATGATGTTCTTCGACGGCTCGCGATGGAAGCCGTACAGCGCGTTCACCTTCGCCTGCAGTGCGTCGACCAGCTGGCGCAGCCGCTGGTGCAGGATCGGCGAGGCGTCGATCGCGAGGCACGGCGGCACGAAGCTGTCGTCGATCTCGAAACCGGACGTCGCGGTGCGGCGCACCCGCACGAGCGGCACCGACAGGAGCTGGTCGCGCGGTTCGCTGTGCGCGATCAGCTTGACCTGCGTCTTGAGGAACGTGATGTCGGCCTCGGCCGCGTCGGTGAAATTGTCGGCGACGCTCGTCTGGTCGCTGACGAAACGCGTCATGAAGCCGGCGGCGGGGTCGTCGCTGTAGTTGGTGCCGTTCTCGCGCAGCGGGTGCAGCGCGAGATAGAACACGAAATCGTTGATGCCCTCGGGCAGCGTGTCCAGCGCGATCGGCGGCGGCAGGTCGTCGGCCTGCGGCGCGGCATACAGCGCACCGTCCGGGAACACGAGCGCGAGTTCGGCGATCCGCAGCACGTTGCTGCCGAGCGCGTCGCGGTCGATGCGCACCGAGCGCACGCCCCAGTTGTACGGCTGGATCGCCTGGATCGATTCGAACAGGCGCGCCTCGTGGTACGCGTCCTGTCGCTGAAAGTGTTGGGGCCGGAGGAACAGCCCTTCCCCCCACAGCACCTTGGCCGAATAACTCATGTCAAATCCGGTTAATGTCGGGTTGCGATGGAATCGATTCGTTCGTGCCCGAATTAGATCGCCAATTGTTAACTCTTGTTAATTGACATTCGTGCGCCATGTTTAACCGCAGGAGACCGAAGACAGCATATTCAGCGGTTGTGACGGCGCACCCTGTTGCGGGGCGATGACGGTGCCGTCGGTGACCGTCATCGCGCAATTGTGCAGGCCGATGATTATGCCGGATTTCTCCGATTTCACCGGATCGAACGTCAGTTTCCATCGTTGTAGTGCGGGATCGCGGAACAGCGCGACGATGCCGAACGCCTGCGCTTCGCGCGAAACCTTTTCGGTGGCCGTATAGCGCTGGCCAGGAATCAGCGTGATTTCACGCACGTTCAGCAAGTCGGTACCCAGTGCGGCCTTTTCCTTGGTCGGATCGGTAAAGGCGTCGAACGGTGCCTGCTGGAACGAGGTCGCGTCCTTCAGCGTATAGAGCCGGACGACAAGTGCGAGCGGTTTGTTGTCGGTTGCGGCATTCAGGTTCGGCGCCGCGGCGAGCGTGATGCCGATGTTGCGCGGCGGCTTTTGCGCATCGGGCACCTCGGGCTTGCCGACACCGGCCGCGGACATCACGGCGCTCGCGGCGGAACCGAGCAGCGGCGCGGCCGCACACCCGGCCAGAAGGGCGCAGGCAAGTAGCGGCAGCGCGTAGCGAATCATGAACGATCTCATCGTGTTTCCGGCGTGCCGCCTTTATCCCTGTCAAAACTGCCGGGTATTTGCGCGTTTGCGGTGTATCCCCGGCATTGCACCGTTCAACTATTAAGCTTGCCCGCGTCATCGCGAGCGTCCGGAAATTTTTTCCGCCGCCCGGGCGGCGTGTCGCGAAGTCAGTAAAACTTGCCCATTCCGGCCGAAAGAAAAATCGCTGCGAGCCCGCTGCGAGCGGCCATTCAAGGGGGTAGCGCCCGGTTTTAAAAGGAATTACTCTTCACGCGACGATTGAATTATGAAAAATTGATCGGTACTATACCCGCGCGCTTCTTGCAAAGCAAAAGAACCAGATTCTCTACGATTTAAAACTCACGCGCTGGTGGAAATAACGATGAAAGACCGTCTCTTCGCAAAACTGTCCGGGGTAGTAGTGGCTTGCGGCGTGATCGCCGGCTGTGCGAGCCAGCCCCCCGCGCCGCCGACTGCCGATGTGTTCAACAAGTCGCTGGCCGATGCGGACGCAGTTGCGAAGGCCGGTGACCAGGACAAGGCCCTCGGCCTGTATCAGCAACTCGCGAAGTCGGATCCGACGCGTGAGGAGCCGTGGTCGCGCATTGCGCAGATCCAGTTCGCGCAGAACCACTACGGCCAGGCCATCGTCGCCGCGCAGGAAGCGCTGCAGCGCGATGCGACCGACCGTCAGGCGAAGAGCGTGCTGGCCGTGGCCGGCCTGCGTATCGCGACGCAGTCGCTCGGCGAGCTGCGCCAGGATTCGTCGCTCGCGGGTGACGCGAAGTCCGACGCGCAGGCGCTCGCGAAGCAGCTGCGCGACACGCTGGGCGAGTCGGCGTTGTTCCCGCAGGAGCCGAAGCCCGTGAAGCCGCGTCCGCCGCGCCGGGTCGTTCACCGTCCGAAGGCCGCGCCGGCAGCGACCGCCGAGGCGGCCGCCACCGCGCCGACGCCGCCCGCCGCGGCGCAAAAGGGCAGCGCGGATCCGTTCGGCGCACTGCGCAACTGACCGCAACTGACGCGATAACCACAACTAACCTGGGAGCCGTCGAGATGGCCAAGAAAGAAAGCATTCAGAAAAGCTTGCAGAAAATACGGCCGCCGCGCGTCCAGCTGACCTACGAGGTCGAGAAGGGCGACGCGATCGAGGTGAAGGAACTGCCGTTCGTCGTCGGGGTCGTCGGCGATCTGGCGGGCCAGTCCGAGATCGAGCAGCCGAAGCTGCGCGACCGCAAGTTCGTCAACATCGATCGCGACAATTTCGACGACGTGATGAAGGCGATCGAGCCGCGTGCCGCGTTCCAGGTGGAAAACCGCCTGAGCCCGGAAGGCGGCAAGTTCGCGGTCGACCTGAAGTTCCGTTCGCTGTCGGACTTCAGCCCGGACGAAGTCGTCGAACAGGTCGAGCCGCTGCGCCGCCTGCTCGAGGCGCGCTCGAAGCTTGCCGACCTGCGCAACAAGCTCGCCGGCAACGACAAGCTCGAGGATCTGCTGTCCGAGGTGCTGAAGAATACGCAGCAGCTGCAGGAGCTCGCGAAGGGCACGGGCGGCGACAAAGACGGCGAATGACGACGGAGTGTTGAGATGAACCAGCAAACGGCTGCGGCCCAGGCAAGCGGTGCGGAATACGCCGCCGGGACTTCGCTGCTCGACGACATCGTCGAGAAGAGCAAGGTCGCGAAATCCGATTCCGAACATGCGCGTGCGAAGGATCTGATCGGCGAACTCGTGCACCAGGTGCTCGACGGCACGGTGATCGTGTCGGACAACCTGTCGGCCACGATCGACGCGCGCGTCGCGGAACTCGATCGCCTGATTTCCACGCAGCTTTCCGCGGTGATGCATGCGCCGGAATTCCAGCGCCTCGAAAGCACGTGGCGCGGGATGGACTATCTGGTCAAGGAAAGCAACACGGGCCAGACGATCAAGATCAAGGCACTGCACGCCCCGAAGCGCGACCTCGTGCGCGATTTCAAGGGCGCGAGCGAGTTCGACCAGAGCGCGTTGTTCAAGAAGGTCTACGAAGAGGAATTCGGCACGTTCGGCGGCTCGCCGTTCGGTGCGCTGATCGGCGATTACGAGATCTCGCGCCAGCCCGAAGACATGTACTTCATCGAGCAGATGTCGCACGTCGCGGCGGCCGCGCACGCGCCGTTCATCGCGTCGGCGTCGCCCGAGCTGCTCGGCCTCGAGTCGTTCTCCGACCTCGGCAAGCCGCGCGATCTCGGCAAGGTGTTCGATACGGTCGAATATGCGAAGTGGAAGTCGTTCCGCGACGCCGAAGATTCGCGCTACGTCGGCCTGACGCTGCCGCGCTTCCTCGGCCGCCTGCCGTTCAATCCGAAGGACGGCCAGACCGCCGAGAACTTCAACTTCGTCGAGGACGTCGACGGCACCGACCACGACAAGTACCTGTGGTGCAACGCCGCGTGGGCGTTCGCGGCGCGCCTGACGGCCGCGTTCGACGATTTCGGCTGGTGCGCGGCGATTCGCGGCGTCGAAGGCGGCGGCCTCGTCGAGGACCTGCCGACCCATACGTTCAAGACGGACGACGGCGAAGTCGCGCTGAAGTGCCCGACCGAAATCGCGATCACCGATCGCCGGGAGAAGGAGCTGAGCGATCTCGGCTTCATTCCGCTCGTCCATTGCAAGAACTCAGATTACGCCGCGTTCTTCGCTGCGCAGTCGGTGCAGAAACCCAAGAAATACAGCACCGACAGCGCGAATGCGAACGCTGTCCTGTCCGCCCAGCTTCAGTACATCTTCTCGGTATCGCGCGTCGCGCACTACCTGAAGGCGATGATGCGGGACAAGATCGGCAGCTTCGCATCGGCGCAGAACGTGGAGACTTTCCTCAACCGGTGGATTTCGCAGTACGTCCTGCTCGACGATAACGCCTCGCAGGAACAGAAAGCGCAATTTCCGCTGCGCGAGGCATCCATACAAGTGTCGGAGATTCCGGGCAAGCCGGGCTCGTATCGTTCGGTCGCATTTCTGCGCCCGCACTTTCAGCTCGACGAGCTCTCGATTTCTCTGCGACTTGTCGCTGATCTGCCCAAACCGGCAAATTCATAAGCGAGTAAATCGCCCGGGCGGGCCGCCTGGGTAGGACGTTAAAACCACCTCTTTGGGGAGTCGAAGGGCCATGTTACATATGCACTTGCAGTTTGGTAGTCCCGCGGTGAAGGGCGAGTCCGCGGACAAGGACCACCAGGGCTGGATCGAACTGAAATCGTGGGATCACTCGATCGTTCAGCCGCGTTCGGCAACCGCATCGACCGCTGGCGGTCACACGATGACGCGTTGCGAGCACGGCGACATGATTTTCACGAAGGAAATCGATTCGTCGAGCCCGCTGCTGTACCAGCACGCTTCGGGCGGCACCACGTTCGACGAGGTGACGGTTCATTTCTCGCGCGCGGACGGTGAAGGCAAGCGCGTGCAGTATCTGGAAGTCAAGCTCAAGTACGTGATCATCTCGAGCATCGCTCCGAGCGTTCGCGAAGAAGGTCTGCCGCTCGAGACGTTCTCGCTGAAGTACGCAGCCGTGCAGTGGAAGCAAACCCAGCAGAAGATCGGCGGCAACCAGGGCGGCAACACGCAAGGCGCCTGGAGCCTGACGAAGAACGACAAGACCTACGCGGTCTAAGGTCGGTTGCGGCAACGGGACGCGCAGCGTCCCGTTGCCGTTTTCGCTGTGAATCAGGGCCTGTTTCCGCTAATAACGGGCTTGCGCTGGCCCCCGGAAGGGCCGAGCGCAAGGATTGCGACGAAGCGAATGCCCGACGTATTCGCGAGGAGTGTGACGCGGCGATCGGCCCTTCTGGGGGCCGGCCCCACGAATGACTTTTTCCGAACAGGGGAACGTGCGGTGCCGGCCGTATTGCGGCGTCGTTCGTCGCTTGTCCCCCAAGGGGACTTCCTTCGGGGCGTTTGGCAAGGCCAAACGGCGCTCGTCACTCCTTGCACCACGACCGGCAACACACGTTCGCAAGCCCGTTATTAGCGGAAGCAGGCCCTTATGAAACGATTCGAACCGAGTTTTCTCGACAAGCTGTTCGACGACGAACCGCACCTGCCGGCCTCGGCCGCGATGCGGCAGTTGTCGCTGGACGAGCTCAAGAACACGGTCGCCCGCGACGTCGAGGCGATCCTCAACACCCGTATCGCACACACCGAGACCGAGCTGGAAGCGCTGCCGGAATGCCAGAAGTCGGTGCTGACCTACGGGCTGAACGATTTTGCGGGGCTGAGCCTCGCGAGTCACTACGACCGCGCGTTCATCTGCAAGTCGATCCAGCAGGCCATCGCGCGCCACGAGCCGCGCCTGCAGCAGGTGCAGGTGACGTTCGAGCTGAACGAGCAGGCCACCAACGCGCTTTACTTCGCGATCCAGGCGCTGCTCGTCGTGCACCCGGCCGAGGAGCCGGTGAGTTTCGACGCGATGCTCCAGCCGTCCACGCTGCAGTATTCGGTCACGCGCGCACGCGCCGCAAGAATGCAATGAATCAAGCTGCCGAGCGGGCCGGACCGCCCGGTGGTGGATCAGGGTCCGGCAGGAAACATTGAGGTTCGGGGTCGTCGATGGAAGAATTGCTGCCGTATTACGAGCGCGAATTATCGTTTTTGCGGCGCTATTCGCGGGATTTCGCCGAACGCTATCCGAAGATCGCCGCACGGCTCGCGCTGTCCGGCGAGCATTGCGAGGATCCGCACGTCGAGCGGATGATCGAGTCGTTCGCGCTGCTCGGCGCGCGCATCAACAAGAAGCTCGACGACGACTACCCCGAATTCACCGAAGCGCTGCTGGAAGTGCTGTATCCGCACTACCTGCGGCCGTTTCCGTCGTGCTCGATCGCGCAGTTCACGCCGGCGTCGCCCGGCCAGCAGACCGAGCCCGTCGTGATCCAGCGCGGCACCGAGCTGAAGAGTCGCCCGATCCGCGGCGTGCAGTGCCGGTTCCGCACCGCCTATGACGTCACGCTCGCGCCGATCCGCATCTCGGAAGCGCGCTACACGCCGGTCGCGCTCGCGCCGAGCGCGACGGTGCTGCCGTCCAACGCGACGGGCGTGATCTCGATCACGTTCGAATCGCTCGCCGCGCAGCTCGATCTCGGCGCGCTGAAGCTGTCGACGCTGCGCGCGCACCTGCACGGCGAGCAGTCGTTCGTCGCCGCGCTGACCGACTGCCTGTTCGTCAACGTGCTCGGCGCGTACGTCGAGCCCGAGCGCAACGGCCGCTGGACCGCGCTGCGCAAGCTGCCGATCGCGCACGCCGGGTTCGACGAGGACGATGCGCTGATCGACTACCCGGCGAAATCGCATCCCGCGTATCGCCTGCTCACCGAGTACTTCGCGTTCCCCGACAAGTTCGATTTCGTCGATTTCGACCTCGCGGCGATCGCGCGTGCGTCGGGCCGCTGCCAGCGCGTGACGCTGCATCTCGTGCTGCAGGACGTGCGCAGCGACTCGCATGTCGCACGGCTGCTCGAACTGCTTGCGGCGAGCCATTTCCGGCTGTTCTGCACGCCGATCGTCAACCTGTTCCGCCAGCACGGCGAACCGATCCGCATCACGCACCGCGCGGTGTCGTATCCGGTGATCGCCGAGGCACGGCGGGCGTTCGCGTACGAGGTGTACGCGATCGACTCGGTGAAGCTCGTCAGGCAGCAGGCGCACGAGGAGTCGGTGATCGAATTCCGGCCGTTCTATTCGCTGCATCACGGCGAATCGGCGCGGATCGGCCATTACTGGTTCGCGCGCCGCAACGACTGGGTCGCGCAGAAGAGCCCCGGCTACGAAACCGAGATCTCGATCGTCGACATCGACTTCGAGCCGACGTCGCCGCAGACCGACACGCTGAGCCTCGACCTCACCTGCACGAACCGCGACCTGCCGGCGATGCTCGCATTCGGCCTCGAGGGCGGCGACCTGTTCCAGGAAGGCGGCGCGCAGACGAGCGGCATCTCGCTGCTGCGTCGTCCGACGCAGAGCGTGCGGTTCGAGCGCGGCCGCGCCGCGCACTGGCGGCTCGTGTCGCACCTCGCGCTCAATCACGTGTCGCTGGTTGCGCACGGCCTCGCGCCGCTCAAGGAAATGCTGACGCTGTACGACCTGCGGCGCACCGCCGTGTCGATGCGCCAGATCGACGGCCTCGTCGGCGTCGAGCAGCGCGGCGCCGTGCAGTGGCTGCCCGGCAAGCCGTTCGCGACCTTCGTGCGCGGCATCGAGATCCGGCTGACGATCGACGAGGAGCATTTCGTCGGCGCGAGCCTTGCGTCGTTCGTGCGCGTGCTCGACAGCTTCTTCGGGCTCTACGTCCACCTCAACAGTTTCATTCAACTAGTCGTCGTGTCGAAGCGCACCGGCGAGGAGATCATCCGATGCAAGCCCCGGACCGGCGAATCGATCCTGGCGTAGTCGACGCGCTGCTCGACGAACCGCACCGCTTCGAGTTCTTCCAGGCCGTGCGCGTGCTCGAAGGGCTGTTCGCGCGGCAGGCGTCGGACGCGCCCGGCGCATGGCGGCAGGGCGACGTGGTCGCGCAGCGCATCGAATTCCGCAACACGCTGTCGCTCGGTTTTCCACCGAGCGAGATCGAGGGGGCGCGCTCGTTCGACGACGACGGCGCGCCGCTCAAGACGGCCGAGCAGCGCGGCGCCGCGCTCGCGGCCGGCGAGCTCGGCCACGTCGAGCTGACGCCCGCGTTCTTCGGGCTGCTCGGCGGGCAGGGGGCGCTGCCGCTGCATTACACCGAGCAGATCGTCGCACGCGAGCACCTGAAGCGCGACCACGCGGCCCGCGCGTTCTTCGACGTGTTCTCGAACCGCGCGACCGCGCTGTTCTACGCTGCGTGGAAGAAATACCGGCTGCCGTTCCATTACGAACTCGACCGCGACGAACGTTATCTGCCGCTGCTGCTCGCGATCGCGGGCGTGCCGAGCGACGAGGTGCGCGACAGCCTCGCGGCCGGGGTGGGCGGCGTGCTCGACGAAGCCGTGGCCGGCTATGCGCTGGCCGCGCGGCACCGGCCGATGTCGGCCGCGTACCTGCAGCGCACGCTGTCGGACTATTTCCGCGTGCCGGTGAAGATCGACCAGTTCGTCGGCAAGTGGTACGACGTGCCGCCCGACCAGCTGAGCGTGCTCGGCGAGGTCAACGCGGTGCTTGGCGCGACGGCGCTCGTCGGCGAGCGCGTCTGGCAGCGCGACATGCGCGCGCGAATCGTCGTCGGCCCGCTGTCCAAGCGCGACTACGAGGCGTTCCTGCCCGGCGGCACCAAGGCCGTCGCGCTGGAGCGGATGCTGACGCTGCTCGCGGGCCTCACGCTGGAATACGAGGTGAAATTGGTGCTGAAGCGCACCGAGGTCGGCGCGAGCGTGCTCGGCGCGGGGTCGCGGCTCGGCTGGGACGCGTTCCTGTGCACGCGCGACGCGGTCGAGGATCGCGCCGACGCCCGCTACGAACTGCACGTGATTCACTGATTCCCAACGACAACAAACACGCAATCGAACCTGAGATCGACGCCATGAGCACGCCTCTGAAGACCCTGATCACGAAACTGAACCCGCTGAGCCGGCACGCGACCGAGCGTGCGGCGAGCGCGTGCCTGGCGCGCGGCCACTACGAGGTCGATCTGGAGCACCTGTTCCTCGCGTTGCTCGAGGAGCCGGCGGGCGACCTGCCGCTCGCGCTGCGCGCGAGCCGCGTCGATCCGCATGCGCTGCGCGCCGATCTGGAGCGCGAGCTGACGCGCCTGAAGACCGGCAACACGCGCACGCCGGTGTTTTCCGTGCACCTGATCGCGCTGTTCGAGCAGGCCTGGCTGATCGCGTCGCTCGATTCGCAGCTCGGCCGCATCCGTTCCGGGCACCTGTTGCTGGCGCTGCTGACGGCGCCGGATCTGGCGCAGTTCGCGCAACGGATGTCGTCGCAATTCGCGGAAGTGAACGTGACGGACCTGAAGCACAAGTTCGACGAGATCATGGCCGGCTCGAGCGAGGCCGAGCCGCGCCGGGGCGACGCGGATGACGGCGACGCGGCGTCGGCGGCCGACGGCGCGGTCCCCGCGGCTGGCCCGTCGAAGACGCCCGCGCTCGACACGTACACGACCAACCTCACGCAGCGTGCGCGCGACGGCAAGATCGACCCGGTGATCGGCCGCGAAGCCGAGATCCGCCAGGCGATCGACATCCTGATGCGCCGCCGCCAGAACAACCCGATCATGACCGGCGAGGCCGGGGTCGGCAAAACGGCGGTCGTCGAGGGGCTCGCGCTGCGCATCGCGGCCGACGACGTGCCGCCGCCGTTGCGCGGCGTCGCGCTGCACGTGCTCGACATGGGGCTGCTGCAGGCCGGCGCGAGCGTGAAGGGCGAATTCGAGAATCGCCTGAAGAGCGTGATCGACGAGGTGAAGAAGAGCGCGCACCCGATCATCCTGTTCATCGACGAGGCGCACACGATCATCGGCGCGGGCGGCCAGGCCGGCCAGAACGATGCGGCGAACCTGCTGAAGCCGGCGCTCGCGCGCGGCGAACTGCGCACGATCGCCGCGACGACGTGGAGCGAATACAAGAAGTACTTCGAGAAGGATGCGGCGCTCGCGCGGCGCTTCCAGGTCGTGAAGGTCGAGGAGCCGGGCGAGCCGCTCGCGGCCGCGATGCTGCGCGGCATGTCCGGCCTGATGGAGAAGCACTTCAACGTGCGGATCCTCGACGACGCGATCACCGAGGCCGTGCGTTTGTCGCACCGCTACATCAGCGGCCGCCAGCTGCCCGACAAGGCGATCAGCGTGCTCGATACCGCGTGCGCGAAGGTCGCGCTCGCGCACAGCGCGACGCCGGCGGCGATCGACGATACGAAGAAGCGCATCGAGCGGATCGACGCGGAAATCGCGTCGCTGGAGCGCGAGGCGGCCGGCGGCGCGGCGCACGACGAGCGGCTCGGCGAACTGCGCGGCACGCGCGACGCGGCGCTCGAACAGCTTGCGAAGGATGACGCGCGCTACGAAGCGGAGCGTGCGATCGTCGCCGAGATCACCGAGCTGCGCGAAGCGCTCGACAAGGCGCGCGGCCCGTCGGAAGACGGCCAGCCGGTCGACGTGCAGGCAACCCGCGACAAGCTTGCCGAACGCGTGGGCGCGTTGCACGCGCTGCAGGGCGGCGAGCCGATGGTGCCGCTGCAGGTGGACGGCCACGTCGTCGCCGAGATCGTCGCCGCATGGACGGGCATTCCGCTCGGCCGGATGGTGAAGGACGAGATCGACACCGTGCTGAACCTGCAGCCGCTGCTCGCCGCGCGCGTGATCGGCCAGGACCACGCGCTCGACGCGATCGCGCAGCGCGTGCGCACCGCGACCGCGAACCTCGAGGATCCGAACAAGCCGCGCGGCGTGTTCATGTTCGTCGGGCCGTCGGGCGTCGGCAAGACCGAGACGGCGCTGGCGCTGGCCGACATCCTGTACGGCGGCGAGCGCAAGATGGTCACGATCAACATGAGCGAGTACCAGGAAGCGCACAGCGTGTCGGGCCTGAAGGGTTCGCCGCCGGGCTACGTCGGTTATGGCGAAGGCGGCGTGCTGACCGAGGCCGTGCGTCGCAACCCGTATTCGGTCGTGCTGCTCGACGAGGTCGAGAAGGCGCACCCCGACGTGCTGGAGATGTTCTTCCAGGTGTTCGACAAGGGCGCGATGGACGATGCCGAAGGCCGCGAGATCGACTTCCGCAACACGCTGATCATCCTGACGTCGAACGTCGGTTCCGCCGCGGTGATGCAGGCGTGCCTGAACAAGCCGGCCGAGGAACTGCCCGACCCGGACGCGCTTGCCGAGACGCTGCGGCCGCAGCTGTACAAGACCTTCAAGCCCGCGTTCCTCGGGCGGATGAAGGTCGTGCCGTACTATCCGATTTCCGACGACGTGCTGGCCGAGATCATCGAGCTGAAGCTCGAGCGGATCCGCCGCCGGATCGAGGCGAACCACAAGGCCGCGTTCGAATGGGACGAGTCGCTCGTCGATGCGGTGCTGGCGCGCTGCACCGAGGTCGACTCGGGCGCCCGCAACGTCGACCATATCCTGAACGGCACGCTGCTGCCGGAGATCGCGGGCCACGTGCTCGGCCGGATCGCCGACGGCGCGGCCATCGCGCGCATCGCGGTGCGCGCGGACGAGGCCGGCGAATTCACGTACACCGTCGAATGAGCGCGGCCGCGTATCACCCCGCATTGATGAACTGACCGAACCATGCCGATCAATCTCCCCGAGCTGCTGACGCCGATCAGCGATGCGTCGCCCAGCGGCGACGACCTGCTGTTTTCGAACGAATTCGACGCGATCCAGGACGCGCGGCGCTACGACGATCCGACGCTCGACCAGGGCGAATGGGTGACCGAGATCAAGGAGGCCGACTGGGGCTTTGTCGTCGACCATGCGGGCGAACTGCTGCGCACGCGCACGAAGGACCTGCGGCTCGCCGTGTGGCTGACCGAGGCGCTCGCGCTCGAGGACGGCATCACGGGTCTCACCGACGGCTATGTGCTGCTCGAGGGCCTGTGCCGCGAATTCTGGGAGACCGTGCACCCGCTGCCGGAAGACGACGACATCGAGCACCGGCTCGGCAACGTCGCGTGGCTGTCCGGCCGCACGGCCGAGCTGCTGCGCGCGGTGCCGATGACGGACGGCGCGTCGAATGCATTCAGCACGCTCGACTGGGAGGTGGCGCAGCACGTCGCGCAGGCCATCAAGCGCGACCCCGAACATGCGGACGAGATCGCGCGCGGCAAGCCGTCGATCGAGCAGATCGATTCGTCGCGGCGCGTGACGTCGATCGCGTTCTATACGGCGTTGCTTGCGAACCTGAAGGCGTTCGAATTCGCGCTCGATGCGTTCGAGGAGCGGCTCGTCGAGCGCGCGGGCGATTCGGCGCCGAGCTTCCGGCAGGCGCGTGATGCGTTCGAGACCGTGTACCGGCTCGCCGAGCGCTTTGCGCGCGAGCAGGGTTATACGGGCAGCGCGCCGCACACGCAGTCGGCACCGCAGGCGCAACCCGAGCGCATCGAGCCGGTGTTCGGCAATCCGATCCAGACCGAGGAGACCCACGTGCAGCCACAATCCGTTCCGCGCGCCCCGGTGACGCAGATGATCGCCGGCATCCAGAACCGCGCGCAGGCCGTCGACCAGTTGCGCGCGGTCGCGCGCTACTTCCGCCAGACCGAGCCGCACAGCCCGGTCGCTTACCTCGCCGACAAGGCCGCCGAATGGGCCGACATGCCGCTGCACAAGTGGCTCGAGAGCGTCGTGAAGGACGACGGCTCGTTGTCGCATATTCGCGAGCTGCTGGGCGTGCGGCCCGACGAGCAGTCGTAAACGCAAGACGGGCGGCGCATTGCTGCCGCCGCCCGTTGCCCGTGGCCGTCGTGGCTGCTCCGCGTGGAGCAGCCGGGTCGTCCGTTACTGCCCCACCCGGAACTCGATCCGGCGATTCCGCGCCCGCCCATCCGCGCTGTCGTTCGGCGCGATCGGCTGATCCGGCCCGACGCCCGTCGTCGTCATCTGCTGCGGCGGAATGCTCTTCGTGATCAGATAACCCTTCACCGCATCCGCACGCGCCTGGCTCAGTGCGATGTTGGAAGTGCGGTTCCCCGAGTTGTCGGTGTGGCCGATGATGTCGACCGTGCGGTTCTGCATCTTCGCGAGCGCGGCCGCCATCTGGTCGAGGATCAGCTTGCCCTGCGGCGTGAGCGTCGCGCTGCCGGTCTCGAACTCGATCGTGCGGTTCGCGAGCGTCTGGTCGAGCACGCCCTGTTCGGATGCCGACACGCGCAACCCGTTCCTGATCGTATACGTCGGGTTCAGCGTATTCGCCATGTCGCTCGCGAGCTGCTGGCGCTGCGCCTCGTTGTGCACTTCGCCCTTCATCTCGATCTGCGTGCCGGTGATCTTCAGTTGCCCCTTGCTGATCTGCTTGAGCTGGGTGCCGAGGAGCTTCTGCACGTTCGCGCTCCAGTTCGGCGGCGTTGCAACATCGCCGACCTCGATCTGGTCGACGACGTTCGTCGCACCGTAGGTATCGCGCAGCTTCTGCAGCACGGCGGCCTTGGTCGCCTCGTCGGGCACCTTGCCGCCGACGACCACCTGGCCGGGCGTCGTCGTCGCGGGCGGCGGCGTGAGGGTGCTCGCGGTGCCGGCCGTGCCGTGCACGACGGCGCCGGAGGCCGTCCCCGGTGCGACGCCGGGGTTCGCGGGCAGCGCGGTCGTCGCAACCGTGCCGTTGCCGACCGGCGTGACGGTCGCGCCGGTGTTCTGAGCGAGGGCCGCGCCGCTGCCGATGAACAGGCCCGAGACGAGGAGGGCGGCGAGGAGGTGATTCATGCGATGCATCCCGTCAGCCTCCGATGAACGCTTCGCGGAACGCGTCGATGGCGACCCGCAGCGAGAGTTGAGGTTGATCGAGGTAGCTGACGAGCTTGCTGATCCGGTGATCGTTTTGCGCATGGGCGTCGATCCACTCGGGATCGTCGATGTCGATGTTGTGGGCGGCGTAGGTTTGCGGGTCGACCACGCTCAGCAGCGTCTTTGCCGACGCGCCGTTGAAGCCGATGATGAGCCGTTCGCGCTCGGCGATCGAGCCGATGAAGATCGCGAGCTCGAAATCGGCCTGCGCGACGAACGGCGCGATCAGTTCGAGCCAGAACGCGGCGACGAGGCTGCGGTAGAACGGATCGACCGGCAGCGGCAGCGTGAGGCCGCGCTCGATGTGCGACGAGCCGCTCTGCATCACCGGCCGCAGCAGCGAACCGAGCGCGAGCATCGCGCCGCGCAGCCGCACCGGATGGCCGCTTTCGAGCAGCATCTCCTGCAGGCCGTACAGCGACTGGTGTTCGACGAAGTCGTTGAAGGTGCCGTCATGCGACGTGCCGGGGCCGCTGACGTCGATCGGCACCTGCGTGTCGCCGAGCGCCTGCAGCGCGCCGGGCGGTTCGTCCTTGCCGAGCAGCGGCGGGATCTGCGAGGCGACGCGCGACCACAGTCGCGCGAACGCGAGCGGGCTGCGCGCGAGGAACGCGAGCGGCCGGTCGACCTCGAGCGCCGTCGCGCCGAGGAACGGGAAGCGGCGCATCGACACGTCGTGGCTCGCGACCATGTGGCCCGCGATCGCGAGCTTGCTGCGCGAGCCGAGGAACGCGAAATGCATCGGCTTCGCTTCCTCGT
Organism: Burkholderia sp. MSh2; assembly: GCF_000731655.1. Taxonomy (NCBI): domain Bacteria; kingdom Pseudomonadati; phylum Pseudomonadota; class Betaproteobacteria; order Burkholderiales; family Burkholderiaceae; genus Burkholderia; species Burkholderia sp. MSh2. Next base: position 33,795 of record NZ_JPGM01000057.1, read on the forward strand.
AGACGATCTTCCAGCGCGGATCTTCCGCGAGCAGCTCGAGCGCCTGCGCGATCCAGCGGTCGAGTGTCTGCAGCAATTGCGGATTGTGCGCGCTCTTCACGAAGTCGCCGCGCGACGGAATCTTGCCGAAGTAGGCGATCTGCGCCTGTACCGTTTGCGTCATTGCGCCCCCTGTGCGTTCGTTGCGTTGGCCGCCGCGACGGCCGGCGCTGCGCCCGGCGTGCCCGTGCCGGACTGGGTCGCGTTCAGTGCGGCGCCCGCGCTCGCGTCGGCGACCGACGACGGCAGCGTGAGGCCGCGCAGGCTCTGCTGCTGCGGCTGGTCGCCGCCGCCGCCGGTCGGCTGCGATGTGCTGATGATGCGCATCGTCACCGACACGTTCACGCTGCCCTGCGTCCACGTCAGGTCGAAGGTGCCGTCCGGACGGCGCTTGCGTTGCGCCGAGTTGATCAGTTTCTCGAGACCGTAGCGGCCCGGCTCGTTGACGAGCTGCACCGTGCGGCCGTCGAAGGTCGTCGCGGCCAGCGTCGCGCCCGGCGAGCCTTGCGGGTTCGGCCACACGAAGTTGGTCCACTGCGGCGGCGTGTTGCGGTAGCGCAGTTGCTGGCCGTCGATCGCGATCGTGTACTCCGTCGTGCCCGTGCTCGGCTGCGGCAGGATCTGGAACACGGTCTGCGGCTCGGACGCCGCCGCCGCGCTGCCTGCGGCGCCGCCCGCGAGCGGCGCGACCCAGCGTGCGAAGCCGTTCGTGAAGTCCGGCGTGAGCCCGATGCCCATGTCGCCCCACGTGCGGGCGGCGAGCGTGTCGCCGCGGCGCACCGCGAGCGGCCCGAGCGTCGTGCCGACGAACTTCGCGATGGAGCCGTCCGGGCCGAACACCTGCGCGATCTCGCCGGCGCCGGCCTCGACCTTCGCGTTCGCCGCGAACGGGTACTTCGTCGCGAGCGAGTTCTGGAACGGCTGGTAGACCTGCGCGTTCCACACCTTGTTGACTTCGGCACTGGCCGGCTGGATCACGACCGCGAACGCCTGCATCAGCGGCCGCACGAGCAGCGGACGCAGCGACTTGCGTTGCGAATCGGTGAGGCCCGTCAGCATCTGCTCGTCGACGAGCTTCAGCGAATCGGCGAGTTCCGAGCCGTTGCCGTCGAGCGTCTGCTGCATCAGCTGGCGCGCGCCGGGGCCCGGGTCGCCCTGGTTCTTGATCACGTTGAAGCGCGTGCGGACCTTCGACAGCGAATCCATGTAGCTCTTGAGCATCGACGTGCCGTCATGCGTCGCGACGATCCGCGCGAGCCCGACGAACTCCTGGCCGATCGGACCCATCGGCACCTCGGCGGGATTGCCGTTGATGTCGATGTTCGCGGCCGCCATCTGGCCGGCCTGCGAGCGCGAGAACAGCTGCTTGACCCAGTTCACGACGCCCGTCTGCGCCTTCTTGATCGTCACGTTCGCGAGCGACGGGTTGTCCCACGACGTCTGGTCGTAGGCGGTCTCGAGGATCTTGCGGATCGGCGAATCCTGCGGGTCGCCGAGGCGGTTCATCCCGTCGACGGCCTGGCCGAAGCTGCTGAAGCCCTGTACCGCGATGCCCTGCATGAACTTCTGCCAGTGCTGCGCGTACTCGGTCTTGTACATGCCGACGAGCGTCTTCTGGATCTGCTCGGGGCTGCCCTCGAGCGTCAGGTCGTCCTGCGTCGACGTGTTCAGCACCCAGTCCTTCGCCTGCAGCTCCTTGGTCGCCGCGTCGCGGATCGCCGGTTGCACGTAGTCGAACCACGCTTCGCGGGTGAACGTGCCCGGAATCGCGTAGCTGCCGGCCACGAGCGACTGGTTGCCGTCGCCGACGATGCGCGCGATGGTCATCGGCGCGAAGCGGGTCGATGCGCGGGCCTTGATTTCCTCGTAGACGCGCTGGCGGGCCGGCATGCCGCGCACGACGCGGCGCAGGTTCTCGCGGGTCTGGTCGACGAGCGCGAGGTTCGCGTCGATCATCGGCCAGTCGTCGTCGTTCACGCGGGACAGGTAGAACGAGATCATGCGCTCCGCGCTCTTGATCATCTCGTCACGCGGCATGTTGCCGCGATTCGTCTCGAGCCAGCCGCGCCAGAAACGGGCGAGCTGGTCGGTCAGGTGCGCCTGCTCGACGTGGCGCTTGTCGGACAGCATCAGGTAGGTCTTGAGCGCGTTGTACGCGTCCTGCACGTTGGTCGGCGACGCATCGCTGTAGAGGCCGCCCTGCGGTGCGGCCGGCTGCTGCGCGGCGGCAGCCGGCACGGCGCCGGATGCGGCCTGGGCGGCGCCGGCCTGCGGCGCGGCGCCTGCCGCATTCGTCGAGACCGGTATCGGGCCGCCCTGCACGGCGCCCGATTCGGGCGGGCGCGTCATCGGCACGAGCTGTTCGGGGTGCGCGTTCACGTCCTTCATGAACGACGCGAGGTTCTGCGACACGGGGGCCAGCAGGATCTGACGCACGCCGTTGTAGTACTCGGTCAGCAGGTGCTGCTCGAGACGGTCGCCCTGGTACAGGCCGAGCGACACCGACAGCGGCTTGTCGCGGCGGAACTGTTCGAGCTGCTCGATCCGGTCCTCGAGAATGTCCATCGCCTGCAGGCGCGACTGCAGGTCGTTGCGGCCCTGCTGCAGGCGCGTGACGTTGTCGAGGTCGGCCTGCACGTTCGCGACGAGCTGCTGGTTGCCGATCGTCGACCAGGTCCAGCCGCCCAGCGCGAGCGCGAGCGCCGCGACGAAGCCGAAGAAGGTCGCGTAGCGCAGCCGCGTCTTGGTCGGGCTCGCGAACTGGCGCACCGTCTGGCGGTCGGCGAAGATCACCTTCGAGAACAGGTCGCGCAGGAAGAAGCCGTTCTTCGAGAACGCGCTGTGCGGCTTCGGCAGCGCGTTCGCGTCGAGGCCGAAGCGGCTCGCGATGCGCTGCGCGGCCGTGCTGTTGGTTTCGCCTTCCTGCAGCGCGCTGGTGAAGTAGAAGCCGCGGAAGATCGGCTTGTACTGGAACGGGTTGTTCTCGAACAGCGTCGCGAGGAACGCGCGCAGCGACGGCTTGATCGTCGAGAATTCGAGCGGGAAGCTCAACTGCCCCGGCGACAGCTGGTTGCCGCGCGACAGCGACAGCTGTGCGACGCTGATCTCCTTCAGCCCTTCGTAGAGCTCCTCGAAGTGCGTGTCGAACTGGGCGACCACGTCGCGCTTGTCGTCAGGCTCGTAGGGCAGCGTCGCGCCCCACACGCGGTCGTACTCGTGCTTGTCGCTGCTGCTGAAGAATTCGGTGAAGCCGGTGATCAGGTCGGCCTTCGTGAACATCACGTAGACCGGCGCGAACACCTCGAGCTTTTCCGTCAGTTCCTGAACGCGCTGGCGGAGGTTTTTCGCGAGGTTGATCGCGAATTCGGGGCGGTTGCCGGTGAGTTCGGCGATGCTCGCGGTGACGATGATGCCGTTGATCGGCGCCTTCGGGCGGTAGCGCTTGAGCAGGCCGAGGAAGCCGAGCCACTCGCTGCGGTCTTCCTCGTGCACCGAGTAGCGGCCGGCCGTGTCGAGCAGGATCCCTTCGGTCGTGAAGAACCAGTCGCAGTTACGCGTCCCGCCGATGCCGTGGATCACGGCGCTGTTCTTGTCCGCGAACGGGAACTGCAGGCCGGAGTTGAGCACGGCGCTGCTCTTGCCCGCGGCCGGGTTGCCGATCACGATGTACCACGGCAGTTCGTACAGCGCGGAGCCGCCCGCGACCTGGCCGATCTTCGACGTCTTGATCGTCTTCACCGCGTCCGACAGGCGCGTGCGCAGCACGTCGAGGTCGGCCGTCTTCGCATCGGGGGCGAGCGCGGCGGCGGCGGGCGCGGCGATCTTGCCGGTTTCCGCCTGTTCCTCCAGCACCTGGCCGAGCTGCCGGTTCGCGCGCTTCACGCGCCAGCGGCGCCACAGCGCGACGACGAGCCACAGGGCGAGGATCGCCGCGAACGCGATCGCCGCCCACAGGAACGGCAGCTGCAGCATGTCGGCGACGATGAAGAGAATGGCCGCTAACGCGACGATCCCGACGATCGAGAGCGTACGCGGATGAGTCAGCACGTTGAGGATGCGTTGCATAGGACGTTCAGGTTCCGGTGCGATTCGGTGAGGCGACGCAGGCGCGCCGAGCGGCAAGAGTGGCGCCGCGGTGTGTCGCCATGCTGTCAAACGGGATGAAGGGGGCTGGCATCAATGCGCCCGCGGCATCGGAGAAGGCGCGCGCATTAACGAAAGGACGCTGTGAGATTTAAAACGGAAGCGGCGCCCGCAAAAAATCGCGCACCGGAATGCCCGATTTTTTGCGTCGCCCATATCGTTTCCTGCCGGGATATTAAAAAGCCCCATGCCGCCCTCATTATTTCCTGTCCGGCAGCCCTGGCTAGCTGCCGCGTCCCAGTTTAAAACCGGGTTTATGGTATTCCACGTGCCCGAGATCCATCATTTTCCAGCGGCCCCCCCAGGTCAGGCCGACCTGCTCGGCGACCTGGCCGTACAACTGGTAGCCGCGCATCGCCCATGGATCTTTCTCGGAAATGACCAGCTTGCCGTCGCGCAGGAATGCGTTATCGGCCGCCAGCCCGAATTGGTGATAACTCTGGAAGGCTGCCGCATTGGTCACGTTGCCGCCCATCTGCGCCAGCCGGTTCTGCCGTTCCGGGCTCCGGTAACCTTCCAGCAACGCCATTTCATAACCATATTGTTCGTGCATGATCTTGTAGACCAGCAGCAAACGCGTACGGAAATCCGGATCCAGCAGGTTCCAGTCGCGGCTCGCGTCCTTCAGCGCCGGACGCAGCTGTTCGACTTCCTTGGTGGCGAAGACTTCCGGCGGCAGCGGCGGGGGCGGCACGAGTTGTTCGCCCTGCAGCAGCGCGGCGATCTTCTCGTCGGGCACGCGCGCCGTGTCGTCGTACTGGAACAATTGCCGGCCGCGTAACGCAATGGCAACCAATGGCGGCGTCGCAAGAATACCTGCCGACACCATAATCATCAAGCGCCGCCGAATCAGTAAATTTTGCACGTCGTTTAAAGCGCCGCGCGTAACGCTTGCCGATTTAACAATCTGACTTCGCGTGCGCACGGCGCGATCGTTCGCGCGGCGCGTAAGACGGCCGTGAAACCGGGCGACGGATTCGAAAACCGTTGCGCGGATACCCGGTAAAAGCAACAGTGCCGCAACCGCTACGGCAAGGGCGAAATAGGCGACGAGTGCGACGGCAATCAACGAAATCCCCGGAATTTGGAATTGATTGTGTTTTGCAATGCTTGCTCTTAGAATCAGGCTGCTCCGAGAGGCCGGGCTATATTATCGCGGTGAATTAAACCAGGATTCAATGAGACGCTGAATGAGTGCGCCGGGAAATTCAAATTCGAAAACTCCGCCGAGCCTGCTGTCCGACACGAAACCGGCAGGCAACGGAGAGGCTCAGCAGTCGCGCATTCTCGCGAATCTGGAAGGCCGTGTCACGTCGTCCGCCGAACCGCCGCGCCGTTCGCTGAAGGCGCCGATCGCGGCCGTCGTCGCACTGGTGGTGGCCGTCGGCGGCTGGGGCGCATGGCGCATGCAGAAGCATTCGGACGAGCCGGCCGCCGTCATGGCAGCGGCCGCGCCCGCGGCGACGGCATCTGCCGCAACCGCGCCGGCCAAGGCCGCACCGTCCAGCGAAGCCGCCGCGCAGGTCGCGCAGAATGCCGCGTCCGCCGCGCAACCGGCCACGATCGTCAACGACGACGCGGCTTCCCGAACCGTTGCGTCCGCATCGACCGCGTCCACGGCGGACAACAGCCGTCTGTCGCGCGCGCTCGCCAACGGCGCCGACGACACCGCAGCCACGGCCGCGGCCGGCGTTGCCGCCGCGAAGGGGGCGAGGGTCGCGGCGCATGGCAAGGCCGACACGAAGGCCGAGTCGAAGGCGGAGGCGCGCAAGCATCGCAAGGAACAGGAGGCCGAACTCGCGCAGGCGAAGAAGCATCGCGACGCGACGTCGACGCGCACGGCGAGCGGGAAGGCGGCCGGGAAGGACGATCCGGATGCGGATCTGCTCGCGGCGCTGGTTGCGCGCACGAAGCCGGCCGACAAGAAACTCGCCGCGCAGAAGTCGCCGGCCGTGCCGACCAAGACGGCGGCGACGACCGGTTCGCTGGCGTCGCGCGTGAAGGAGTGCTCGGAGCGCGGTTTCTTCCAGGATCAGTTGTGCCGCTGGCGCGTCTGCGACGGCCACTGGGGCAAGGACCCCGCGTGCCCGAGCGCCGCGCAGTCGGAGACGCGCCAGTAACGCGTCGCGCACACGCCGCCGTGCCCTGCCGCGCCGCCCATCGGGCGGCGCGCTGCTTTGGGCGCGGGGCGGCAGCCGGTATGATGCCGCGTGACGCTGTCACCGGCGCGTCACGCCCATCGGGCATACGTCTCCTTTCCTTTCCCCGCGCGGGCTCGCGACCCGCCATGTGCGGCGCGGCGCGCGACGCACGACTTTCGACACGATGGATCTGATCGTACAGACTTACGGCGCCGATACGTCCGGCATGGTGTGCGGATTCAGCTTCGTTCCGGGCGGCGCCGGCGCGGCGCTCGACGCGGACTCGGCCGCCGCGTGGCTGCGGACGTGCCGCGCACCCGATGCGGCCGCGTCGGGCGATTTCGTCTGGCTGCACTTCAATCTCGCGCACGGCGCGAGCGAGCGCTGGATGCGCACCCATCTCGGGCTGCCCGACAGTTTCTTCGCGTTCCTTCACGAAGGGTCGCGTTCCACGCGCATCGAGCAGGAAGACGGCGCGTTGCGCGCGATCGTCAACGACGTGATGTTCAACCTCGAACTGACGCCGTCGGAAATCGCGACGCTGTTCGTCCACGTCGAGCGGCGCATCATGGTCACGGCGCGGCTCAAGCCGCTGCGCTCGGTCGACACGCTGCGCGCGTGCGTCCGCGACGGCGAGTCGTTCAGGTCGCCCGCGGAACTGCTCGTGCATCTGCTGCGCGACCAGGCCGACCTGCTGATCCAGATCATGCGGCGCACGAGCGTCGACGTCGACCGTATCGAGGATCGCTTCCTGTCGCAGCGGCTCACGTCGAGCCGTATCGAGCTCGGCGCGATGCGCCGTACGCTCACGCGCCTGCAGCGCATGCTGGCGCCCGAGCCCGGGTCGATCTTCCGGCTGCTCGCGAAGCCGCCTGCGTGGCTGCATATGGAAGACGTGCAGGAGCTGCGTGAATCGACCGAGGAGTTCTCGCTGGTGCTGGCCGATCTGGCGGGGCTCAACGAACGGATCAAGCTGCTGCAGGAAGAGATCGGTTCGCGCCTCGACGAGCAGAACAACCGCACGCTGTTCACGCTGACGCTCGTGACCGTGATCGCGCTGCCGATCAACATCGTCGCCGGCTTCTTCGGGATGAACGTCGGCGGCGTGCCGTTCTCGGAGAACAAGCACGGCTTCTGGCTGATGGTAATGCTCGTCGCGGGTTTCACCGCGCTCGCCGCGTGGTGGGCGTTTCGCCGCCGCGGCGACCGTTAGCGCCCGCGCCGCGGCGACCCGTCAGCGCAGCAGCACGATCGCTCGCTCGCCGATCACCATCCCGAGCAGGCCCACCAGCGCGATGAGCGGCGGCGCCGGCGAGCGCACGTGCAGCAGTGCGTACAGTACGCCGACGCCGAGGCCGACGGCGAGCGAGGTCACGTAGTCCATCATGATGGTCTCCCGGGCGGTCGGACTTCAGGGCTTGAGGATGACGCGCTCGCGCGCCCCGGCCAGCACCGCGCGATACGCGTCGTGCGCGCGGTCGAGCGGGTACACGTAATCGTCGCCGATCGGGAACGGACGCAGCGTGCCGTTGCCGAAGCCGGGCGCGAGCGTGTCGAGGATCTGCGCGACCGCGGCGCCGTCGAGCTGCAGCGAATCGACCCCGACGTAGGTGTGCTGGCCGCGATAGAACGAGAAGATGTCGAACGGCACGCTGCGGTCGATCGTCGAGATGAAGATCTGCCGCGCCCCGATCGCCATCGACGCGTTCGCGGCTTCGAAGTAGGGGCTGCCGACCGTGTTGTAGACGACGTCCGCGCCGCGGCCGCCGGTCGCCGCGCGCACCGCGTCGGCCACCGACTGGCTCGATGCGTCGATCATGTGCACGTCGCCCGACGCATGGCCGCGATAGCCGCCGGGGCTGCGCTCGACGCCGATCACGGTCGCGCCGTGCGCGGTCGCGAGCTGGATCGCGGCCTGGCCGACCTTGCCGTTCGCGCCGAACACGAGCACGACTTCGCCGGCCGTCGGCATGCCGGCGCGGCGCAAGCCCTCGTACGCGGTGACGAACGGCACGCCGACGCCTGCCGCTTCGTCGAGCGTCAGCACGGCGGGCTTGCGGCGGACCTGGTCCGCGGCGAGTACGAGCCACTCCGCGTGCGAGCCGTTGCGCCCGACGCCGAGATCGCCACCCGAACCCCACACCGGCGCACCGATCCAGCCGTCCGGGCCGTTGCGCACGATGCCGGCCCAGTCGCGCCCGGGCGTACGCGGCCACACCGCATGCGGCATGCGGCCGAGCGCGGCCTTGACGTCGCTCGGGTTCACGCCGGCCGCGCGCACCTCGATCAGCATCTGGCCGTCGGCCGGCACGGGTGTGGCGATTTCCCTGACGCGCGCGTCGAGTGATTCGATATCGGCTGCGGGGGCGTCGAAGTGGATGCTGCGCATGATGATCTCCGGGGCGGTTGGCTGCCGTGCGGCCCGGCGGGCCGGCGCGTGCAGCGGGTGAAAGGATGAATGCAGTCTAGTCGGCCCGGGTTGACGCGGAAACGTGCAAAGGCGGATGATTGTTTTGCGAATAACGCACAGCCAAATCCGAGAGCACGGCATGGACGACTTCCTTTCCCCGCATCTGGCGCTGTTCGTCGACGTGGTCGACCAGCAGAGCTTTTCGGCGGCCGCGCGCCGGCTGGGGGTCGCCGCGTCGTCGGTCACGCGACGCATCGACCGGCTCGAGACGCAGCTCGGCATCCGCCTTCTGCATCGCACCACGCATGCGCTGCGGCCGACCGAGGCCGGGCAGTTGCTGTACGGGCGGGCAACGCGGATGCTGGCCGAGCTGCGCGGCCTGCAGGAAGACCTGCACAGCCAGCACGACGAGCCGAGCGGGTTGCTGCGCGTCGACTGTCCGGCGCCGTTCGGCCGGCGGCACCTGATGGCCGCGCTCGCCGCGTTCATGCAGCGTCATCCGGCCCTGCAGGTCGATCTGCTGCTGACCGACAGCATGGTGGACCTGCAGGGCGCACGCCTCGGCGCCGACGTCGATCTCGCGGTGCGGATCGGTCCGCTCGAGGACACGCGCTTCGTCGCGACCGTGCTGGCGCCGCAGCGGCGCGTGCTGTGCGCGAGCGCGGCCTACCTCGCGCGGCGCGGTGAGCCCGAATCGCCCGACGCGCTCGCCGGACACGATTGCCTGGCCTGGCACGGCGCGCCGCCGCCGGGTGCGTGGCGCTTCGGCGAGCGCCGCCACGTGCCCGTGCAGCCGCGGTTTCGCAGCAATCATTCGGAGGCGTTGCTCGAAGCCGCGATCGGCGGGCTCGGTCTCGCGCACCTGCCGACCTGGCTCGCGGGCGACGCGTTGCGCGACGGACGGTTGCGCGCGGTGCTGCCGCAGTACGCGGCAGCGCCCGAGCCGGCGACGATCCACGTGTTGCGCCAGCAGGCGCGCGGCAGTGCACGCGCGTCGCGGCTCGTCGCGTTCCTGGCGACGTGGTTCGAGCAGCCGGCGTGGGATGCCGCGTGGGCGTGATGGTGGCGGTGGCAGGCGGCGGGGCGCGCCGCCAGTAAAAAAGGCCTCGCTCGCGAGGCCCTTCAAAGGTCGGAGAAGCCGGTGCGCCGGCCGGCAGCCGCGGGCTGCACGGCGCCGGCCGGGGCGCGCCGTTACTGCGTCACTACCTTGCGCGGCTTGAAGATGCCCTGGTATTGCAGTGCCGGGCGTTCCTTCGTCGTCTGCGCGATGCCGTCGAAGGTCGGCGTCTGCCGCAGCTTCAGAGCGGCCGGCGAAGCGACCGAACCGATCGACGTCGAACGCGAAGCCGGCGCAAGGTTGTTCGCGACGAGCAGGGCGGCTTCGCTCTGCAGGTTCGACAGCAGCACCGGGTCGGTCGAGCGGTTCACCTGCGTGAGCAAGCCGCTCCAGGCCGCGTCGCTGTAGTTCACGACGTAGTAGTCGAGCCCGCTCGGGTCCGCCACCACGCCCGTGCAGCCGTCGATCCGCGTTTGCGTCTGCGTATCCTTCAGCGCGAGCGTCGTGCGTTTCGCGAGACCTTGCCCGTACGCGAGCGTGATCGGCACCGTCCACTGCAGGCCCGGATACGCGTTCTTGTTCGGGAACGGCTGCTGCTTCAGCGTGACGATCGTCTGGTTCTTCGTCAGGTCGCACTGCGTGTCGAGCGAGATCAGCGGCACGCCGGTCTGGCGCACGTAGCTGTCGCCGATCGGGCCGATCGCCTGGCCGCTTTCCTTCGACAGCGCATCCCACAGGCGCTTCGGCGTGCCGTTGCCGAACGAGTAGTCGACCAGGTATTGCTGCAGGCCACGGCGCAGCGTCTGTTCGCCGAGATAGTTCTCGAGCGTCTTCAGCACGTGGCCGCCCTTGTCGTACGTGAACGCGCTGGCGCTCAGCACGAAGTCGTTCGACGCCCAGCCGTTGAAGTTCGGCGCGACCGGGAAGGCGTTCGGGCCGATATCGCGATTGATCACGCGGTACTTGTTCTTGACCTGGTCGAGCCAGCTGAACTCGTTCGGGAAGAACTGGATCGTCGTCTTGGTCTCGAAGAACGTCGCGAACGACTCGTTGAGCCACACGTTGTCCCACCAGTCGGTCGTGACGAGATCGCCGAACCACTGGTGCGCGACTTCGTGCGTCAGCACCTCGTTGCCGTAGTGCGACATCGGCTGGCCCGGCTGCGGCAGGATGTCGTCGGCGAACTCGAGGATCGACCCCCAGTTCTCCATCCCGCCGAAGTTCAGGTCCTTCTGCTCCTTGAACGCGTCGTTCGCGGCCACCGTGTCGAACTTCGTGAGCGGCAGCGGGATGCCCGTGTAGCGGTAGTAGAAGTCGAGGGCCTGCTTGGTGCGATCCATTGCCGGCTTCGCCCAGTCGCTCATGCCCGGCGGCGTGAACACGCGCAGGTGCAGGCCGCCCTTGCCGCCTGCCAGCGGGCTCGTGAAGTCGTCCTCGTAGGTGTCGAACAGGCCGCCGCCGAAGAACAGCAGGTACGACGGCATCGGCGGGGTCTTCTCGAACTGCACGAGTTTGTAGCCGCCGCCGATGCCGGTCGACGGCTTCTCGGCCGCGTTCGATACCACGCGCCAGTTTTGCGGCACTTCGGCCGTCACTTCATAGGTCGGGCGGAACGCCGGCTCGTCCCAGCCGGGGAACCACTGGCGCGACAAGTTGGTTTCGCCCTGCGTGAGGATCGCGCCGCTCGTCTTGCCGTCGGTGCCCTTCAGGTCGACGCGGAAGATGCCTTCGGCGGCCGAGCAGCCCGGATACGGATCGTTGCCGCAACTGCCGCCCGTCTTCGCGACCGGATCGTCGTACGACTTGAAGTTGATGATGCCCGACCACTCCATGTGCAGCGAATAGTTGCCCGGCGAGATCGAGCCGCTCACGGGGCGCAGCTGGTAATAGTCGCCCTTGTCCTGCGGCGTCGCGATCAGCTGGATGTTGCCCGGCTGCAGCGTGATGCGGCCGTTGGTGAACTTGATCCGGTGGCCGGCGATCACGATGTTGTTGACCGGCTTCAGTACCTTGATCTCGACGTCGGCGCGGCCGTCGAACGCGTTCAGCGCGTCGTTCGGGCGGAACCACAGCCGGTAGTTCACGGGTACCACGGTGTCCGGCAGCTCGACAGGCGATACGCTCTTGTCGACGTTGGAGGCGCTCGGCGGCGTGGTGACGGCGGGCGCCGAGCCCGGTTGCGGCGCGCCGGCCGAGCTGAGCGCGGACGCCGAGCCCACGCCGCCGTCGTCGCCGCCGCAGCCGGCGAGCGCGAGTGCGGCGACGAGCGGCAGATAACGCATCTTGCGAATGTTGATCGACATGACTGAAACCTCGATTGTTGAAAGAATCGTTCAGTGCTGCGAAAACGCCGGCAAAAGCAATCCCCTCGCCGTTAATCGACGGCGATGAAAATGCCAATGACGGATTATTCGAAAAGACGGCGGCCGACTACGTGAAGGTAATCATGGTTTACTGCCCCCTCTGAATTTCCGGATATCGGTTGACTTGCCGGTTCAAAATGGCCGGCGCGTGTTGTACTGAATTGATTTCGCGCGCGCGACACGGGGCGGCACGCCCGGCGGGGGCGCGCAATCCCTTTGAAACGACGACCTATGGAGCCGGCCGGGCCAGGCGCAGGGCGGCAGGAAGGCGTGTCGCCGTTCCGTAAAATCGCCGTCATGCAACATCAAGCTTTGTCGGCTTGCTCGAAGGATGCGTAAATATACTTGATGGGTTTGGGTAAAGGAAACGAAAAATTAAGAAAGTGCATCTATTGAATTCGTTGCGCTTCATTGAATGATGCAAAGCGTTAATCGCCATTCCATCTGGTTTGTGATTTCGTAGTTTTAATCTATTAACGATCTCGAATGGCCGGGAAAACTACGAAACTCGGTGTACGGGGTGCGCTCGGTACAATGCGGCGAGGACCCGTTCACCGTTTATCGATTGCCAGAGGAGGCCTGCCGATGCCACGCGCCCTGTTTCGTTCCGCACCGCTGCGTGCGGTACTGCTGCTGTGTGTCGCCGCGCTCCTGCTCGGCGGGTGTGCCGGGCTGACACGCGATCCCGTGCGCGTGTCGGTGGCCGGGCTCGACCCGCTGGTCGGGCAGGGCCTCGAGATGCGCTTCAGCCTGAAGCTGCGTGTGCAGAACCCGAACGACGCGCCGATCGAATACGACGGCATCTCGGTCGCGCTCGACCTGAACGGCACGCCGTTCGCGAGCGGCGTCAGCGATCGCTCGGGCACGGTGCCGCGCTTCGGCGAGGCCGTGCTCGAGGTGCCGGTTTCCGTGTCGGCCTTTGCCGCCGCGCGGCAGGTGTGGAACCTGCCCGGCGCGGCCGCGAACGGCGAGCTGCCGTACGCGCTACGCGGCCGGCTCGCGGGCGGCGCGCTCGGCACCGTGCACTTCCGCGACGCGGGTACGCTGCGCCTGCCCGCGATGCCGGGGTGGGGCGGCTGAGCGCCACACCCGCGGCGCGGCGGGCCCCCGCGCTTTGCCGCGCGGGCAAAGCGCGGTAAGGTGTGAGCCGCGCGGCGCGATGGCGCCGCCCGTTGAAGCCAACCGTAACCGAGTTCGCGTGACCGATTTCCCCGTTTTCCACTGGACCGGCGCCGACGGCGCCGATCATGCCGTCCGCTGGCGTTCCGAAGCCGGTGTGCCACCGCCGAAGCGCGCGGTGCCCGCCGACGATCGCCTCACCGCCGACGCGGCCTACCGCCTCGCGTGCGAGGGCACCGCGCTCGTCTGGCAGGGCGACTTCCAGAATGCGCGCCAGCTCGTGCAGGCGATGGCGCGCCGCGTCGAGCGCAAGCCGAGGAAGGCGAAAGCCGCGGCCGGCGCCGACGCGTTCAACCTGCACCGTCTCGCGCAGTCGCAGCGCGCCCGCACGCTCGGGATGCTGCTGATCCCGCTCGACGCCGATTACACGATCCCGCTGCGCCGCGCGCCCGACGTGCGCGCGGCGTGCGAGGAGGCGTACGGGCCCGGCGGCGAGCCGTCGGTCGTGTCGCTGCGCGAACTGCTCGGCCTCGTCGGCGCGCACGAGTGGCGCAAGAAGGGCGTGCCGATCCCGGCGCTCGGTGGCGCGCCGATCCATCCGCACTACGGCGTGTTCTCGCCGGTGCGCGGCGAATATGTCGATCTCGTCGCCCGCGCGCCGCTGCCCGCGACGTCGCTCGCGTTCGATATCGGCACCGGCACCGGCGTGCTGGCGGCCGTGCTCGCGTCGCGCGGCGTCGAGCGCATCGTCGCGACCGACCAGGACGCGCGCGCACTGGCCTGCGCGCGCGAGAACGTCGAACGGCTCGGCCACGCGGCTCGCGTCGAGATCGTCGAGGCCGACCTGTTTCCGGCCGGCCGCGCGCCGCTCGTGGTCTGCAACCCGCCCTGGGTGCCGGCCCGGCCGAGCGCGCCGATCGAATATGCGGTCTACGATCCCGACAGCCGCATGCTGCGCGGTTTCCTCGCGGGGCTCGCCGCGCACCTCGAGCCGGGCGGCGAGGGCTGGCTGATCCTGTCCGATTTCGCCGAGCATCTCGGCCTGCGGCCGCGCGACACGCTGCTGCAATGGATCGACGAAGCGGGCCTCGTCGTGCTCGGCCGCGACGACATCCGTCCTGCACACCCGAAGTCGGCCGACGCCGACGATCCGCTGCACGCGGCGCGCCGCGCCGAACTGACGTCGCTCTGGCGGCTCGGCGCGCGAGCCTGACCGCGTATTTTCGGTAAACTGTCGCCATTCCTCACGAATTCCCGCCGCCGGGCCGTGGTCGACCGACCGTGGCCCGGCGCCGCATCACGATGTCGAACAAGACCCACGAAATCCGCCCCGAGCAGTCCGTCGAGCTCCTGAAGGAACTGCACATCCTTACCCGCGACGGCAAGCTGAACCAGGACAGCCGCCGCAAGCTGAAGCAGGTCTATCACCTGTTCCAGTTCATCGAGCCGCTGCTCGCCGGCGTGCAGGCCGACCGGGGCAGCGTGACGCTCGTCGATCACGGCGCCGGCAAGTCGTATCTCGGCTTCATCCTGTACGACCTGTTCTTCAAGCAGCAGCCGGGGCACGGTACGCCGGCGTTCACGTCGCACGTGTACGGCATCGAGACGCGCGAGGAACTCGTCGCGCGTTCGGCCGCGCTCGCCGCGCGGCTGGGGTTCGGCGGCATGTCGTTCCTGAACCTGTCGGTCGCCGATTCGATCACGTCGCCGGCGCTGCCTGGAACGGTCGACGTCGTCACCGCGCTGCACGCGTGCGACACGGCCACCGACGACGCGATCCGCTTCGCGCTCGCGAAGCGGGCGCAGCACATCGTGCTGGTGCCGTGCTGCCAGGCGGAAGTCGCGGGCGTGCTGCGCAGGAACAAGGGCAAGTCGCTCGCGAGCGCGTTGACCGAAGTGTGGCGGCATCCGCTGCATACGCGCGAATTCGGCAGCCAGATCACCAACGTGCTGCGCTGCCTGCAGCTCGAGGCGCACGGCTACCAGGTCAGCGTGACCGAGCTGGTGGGCTGGGAGCATTCGATGAAGAACGAGCTGATCGTCGCGCAGTACAAGAACCTGCCGCGCCGGCGGCCCGGCGAGCGACTCAACGAGATCCTCGGCATGTTCGGGCTTGCCGAACTGAACGAGCGCTTCTTCGTGCCGCAAGCCGCGACCGAGGGCGGTGACGCCGTCGAGCCGGCCGCCGGCTGACGCGCGGGCGCGCCGCGCCGCACCGCGCCGTGTTGCGCCGCCGTGCGGAGTGTCAGACGTCGTCGCCCGGCCTGCGCATCCATTCGCGCCAGCCGTCGTGGCCGAGGCGGCGCAGCGTTTCCTGATTCCTTTCGTAGATCGCGGATGCGTCCGGGAACGCGTCGACCGCGCGCGCGATGCTGTCCTCGCGCAGCAGGTGCAGGATCGGATACGGCGCGCGGTTCGTGTAGTTCTCGATATCGTCGGGTTCGCTGCCTTCGAACCGGTAGTGCGGATGGAAGCTCGCGATCTGCAGCACGCCGTCGAGCCGCAGTTGCCGCACCAGCCGGTCGGCAAAGAACAGCGCGTCGTTGTAGTCGACGAAATCGGCGAACGCGTGCGGGAAGATCAGCAGCGTCGTGTCGACCTGCTGCGGGTCCGCCGCCTCGAGCGCGCGCAGCTCGGTTTCGAGTTCGGCGAGCGCGTCTTCCAGGTTCGTCGCTTCGCTGATCGCGTAGCGCACCTGGTCCTTCACATACACGCTTTTCGCGAACGGGCACAGATTGAGCCCGATCACCGCGCGCGCGAGCCAGTGCCGCGTGGCGGCGAGAATGTCGTCGTGCGATTCGGGGCGGGAGTCGGTCATCGGGGAAACCCGTCGGGCGGGAGAGCGGCGAGGGCCGCATTGTAGCGGGCGCGCCGGGTCAGGGCGTGCGCGCCGTCAAGCGCACGCGGCTTCGATCAGCTGCGTGACGAGCGCGGGCGCGGTGCCGATCGGCGTGGCGCCGTGCCGATAGGTCTGGCTGGCCGCGTAGATGCCTTCGATCACCAGCGCGAGCGAGTCGGCGAGCGCCTGCGGCTGCCGCGCGCCGGCGTCTTCGCCCAGCGCGACGAGCCGCTTCATCAACTGTTCCTTGTTTTGCGCGACGCGCTCGCGCGCCGGGTGCGACGCATCCGGGAATTCGGCGGCGACGTTGACGAACGGGCAGCCGCGATAGTCCTTCTGCGTCGCACGTTCGGCCAGGTCGACGAAATACTGGATCAACTGCGCCTTCGGCTGGCCCGGATGCTTGGCGACGCTCGTGTCGAAGCGCTCGAAGAAGCACGCGTCCATGCGCTCCAGATACGCGAGGATCAGCTCGTCCTTCGACGAGAACTGCCGATACAGGCTCATCTTGTTGACGCCCGCGCGCTCCACGACCGCCTCGACGCCGACCGTGCGCACGCCCTCCCGGTAAAACAGCTCCTCGGCGGCGCGCAGCAGGTGCTCCTGCGCGGTGGCGCCGTCGATCGGCCGGCGCGTGCGGCGCGCCTGCGGCTTGGCGATCTCGATGCCCGACATGATGCCCCTCGGCTGCGTGATGGAATGGCTTGACATGTTACCGACTGGTCACTACGATCGCAACACAGTTGTGACCGACCGGTAACAATGCCGGCGGATCGACAGACGAATGCCACGCATCGGCCCGGGTCAGCCGATGCAGCGTGCGGCGGAGGTGGCCTGGCTGGGTGTAGGGCGGAGCGGGTGCGACAGCGCCGGCGCCGCCGACTGGAGAACGCGAAGATGAACTGGGCGGTGACACGAATCGGCGGGCGCTTCCACTACGGATGGCTCGCGGCGGCGGTGGTATTCCTGATCCTGCTGGCGGCAGCCGGCACGCGCGCGACGCCGAGCGTGCTGATGGTGCCGCTCGAACGCGAGCTCGGCTGGAGCCGCGCGGCGATTTCACTGGCGATCTCGGTGAACATCGCGCTGTACGGGCTGACGGGCCCGTTCGCGGCCGCCGCGATGCAGCGCTTCGGGTTGCGCCCGACGATCCTGGTCGCGCTCGTGACGATGAGCGCGGGTGTCGCGCTGTCGTCGATGATGACGCAGAGCTGGCAGATGGTTGCGATCTGGGGCCTGATGGTCGGCTGCTCGACGGGCGTCGTCGCGCTGACGCTGTCCGCGACTTTCGTCACGCGCTGGTTCCATGCGCGGCGCGGCCTCGTGATGGGGATCCTGACCGCGAGCACGGCCACCGGCCAGCTCGTCTTCCTGCCGATGCTCGCGGCGATCGCGCAGCGCCACGGCTGGCGGCCGGTCGTGCTGGTGGTCGCGGTGGCGGCCGCGATCGTGATCCCGCTCGTCGCGTTCCTGCTGCCCGAGCGTCCGGCCGACGTCCGGTTGCGCCCGTACGGCGAGCCGGCCGATGCACCGCCCGCGCCTGTCGCGACGAAGGAGAACCCGCTCGCGGTCGCGTTCCGCACGCTGCTGACGGCGAGCCGTTCGCGCGATTTCTGGTTGCTGTTCTTCAGTTTCTTCATCTGCGGCGCGAGCACCAACGGCTACGTCGGCACGCACCTGATCGCGATGTGCAGCGATTACGGGATGAGCGAAGTGCAGGGCGCGTCGCTGCTCGCGGCGATGGGCGTGTTCGACCTGTTCGGCACGACGCTGTCGGGCTGGCTGTCCGACCGCTACGACAACCGCGTGCTGCTGTTCTGGTACTACGGGTTGCGCGGGCTGTCGCTGATCTACCTGCCGCACGCGTTCGGGATCGATTTCTTCGGGCTGCCGCTGTTCGCGATGTTCTACGGGCTCGACTGGATCGCGACCGTGCCGCCGACCGTGCGGCTCGCGACCGACGTGTTCGGCAAGGCCGCGGCGCCGGTCGTGTTCGGCTGGATCGTGGCCGGCCACCAGCTCGGCGCGGCGTTCGCGGCGCTCGGCGCAGGGTTGTTGCGCGCGAGCCTCGGCACCTACACGATCGCGTCGATGATCTCGGGCGGGCTGTGCATCGTCGGCGCGCTGATCGTGCTGCGGATCAACCGCGGCCCGTCGCGCGCGGCGGCGCAGCCGGCCTGAACGCGGCGCGCCGCAGCCCGTGACGTGCGCGAGCAGGCCCTAATGCAGCCGGGGAGATTTGCATAGCGCGGGACGATCGGGCGTGCATCCGCTCAAGCGAGTATGCTTGCGGTTCGCCGGGCGTTCGCGCCCCTTCATCGATGTCAGCGAGGAACCGCATGTCCGTCAAACCTGCACCCACCACTGTTTCGATTCACGACCTGATCGCGGGCCGCTGGAGCCCGCGCGCGTATTCGGACGAGCCCGTCAGCACCGGCGATCTGCATGCGGTGCTCGAGGCCGCGCGCTGGGCGCCGTCGGCCTACAACGCGCAGCCGTGGCGCTTCATCGTATTCGACCGCACCCAGGACGACGACGCATTCAAGCGCGCGTTTGCAACGCTGGTGCCGTTCAACCAGGGCTGGAATGCGCCGGCGCCCGTGCTGATCGCGGTGACCGCGCACACGCTCACGGCGAAGGGCGAACCGGCGCCGACCGCGCTGTACGACGCGGGCGCCGCTGCGATGTCGCTGGTGCTGCAGGCGCACGCGCTGGGCCTTGCCGCTCACCAGATGAGCGGTTTCGATGCGAAGGCGTTCCGCGACGCGTTCGAGATTCCGGCCGACGTCGCGATTCCGGCCCTCATTTCGCTCGGCCACTATGGCAACGTCGACAAGCTGGATCCGGTGCTGCGCGATCGCGAGAAAGCGCCGCGTACGCGTCATGCGATCGGCGAGGTCGTGTACGCCGGCGCGTGGAAGAAGGGTTTCGACACGGCAGCCTGACCTGCCGGGCGGGCGGGTTGCGTCGCGCATTCCGCCCGCGCTTGCCCCCGGCGCGCCAGGCTGCGCGCCGGCGCCACCGCGATCCGCGGCCCGGCACCGATGGCCGGCCCCGGTTGTGATCCCGCGGGCTTCATGTTAAAAAGCCCGTCCTTTCCGTTTTCGCGCCGGCCCTGCTGCGGCAACTTCCCATGACTTACTGCGCGATCGATTTCGGCACGTCCAATTCCGCCGTGGCGCTGCCCGACGGCGACGGCATGCGCCTCGCGCCCGTCGAGGGCGACCACCTGACGCTGCCCACCGCGATCTTCTTCAACAACGACGAAGAGACGGTCGAATACGGCCGAGCGGCGCTGGCTTCCTACATCGACGGTTTCGATGGCCGGTTGATGCGCTCGATGAAGAGCATCCTCGGCTCGCCGCTCGCGGAAACGACGACCGATCTCGGCGACGGCAGCGCGATCGCGTACACCGACATCATCGCGCGCTTCCTGACGCACCTGAAGCGCAAGGCCGAGGCCCGCGCGGGCGCGCCGATCGGCCGTGCGGTGCTCGGCCGGCCGGTGTTCTTCGTCGACGACGATCCGCGCGCCGACCGCCTCGCGCAGGATCAGCTCGAAGCGGCCGCGCGGTCGGTCGGTTTCGCGGACGTGCAATTCCAGTACGAACCGATCGCCGCCGCGTTCGACTACGAATCGCGCCAGCAGGCCGAGCGTCTCGTGCTCGTCGCCGACATCGGCGGCGGTACGTCCGACTTCTCGCTGGTGCGCGTCGGGCCCGAGCGGATGGCGCGGCTCGAGCGCAAGGACGACGTGCTGGCCCACCACGGCGTGCACGTCGCCGGCACCGATTACGACCGGCGCGTCGAGCTGGCGGCGATCCTGCCCGCCTTCGGCTACCGCGCGCTCGACCCCGAAGGGCGCGAGCTGCCGAACCGGATCTACTTCGATCTTGCGACCTGGCACCTGATCAACACGGTCTACACGCCGAAGCGGCTCGGCGAGCTGAAGCTGATGAAGCACCTGTACCAGGACGGCCGCCAGTACGACCGGCTCACCAGCGTGGTCGAGCTGCGGCTCGGGCATGCGCTGATGGCGCGCGCGGAAGAAGCGAAGATCGGCGTCGCGGCGGGCGGGGAAACGATGATCGACCTGAACGACGTCGAAGAGGATCTGCAGATCGCGTTCGACGCCGATCGCCTGGTCGACGCGAGTCGCGACGACACCGCGCGCATCGTCGACGCCGCGCGCGAGACGGTGCGGCTCGCGGGCGTCGCGCCGCGCGACGTCGGCGCACTGTATTTCACCGGCGGCTCGACGGGGCTCGCGTTCCTGTCGGGGGCGCTGGCCGGTGCGTTCCCGGATGCACAACCTGTGTTCGGCGACCGCCTCGCGAGTGTCGCGACGGGGCTCGGCATTCACGCGCAGCGGTTGTTCGGTTGAACGAAGGGCGGCCGATCGGCTGCCATGACGGGCGTCCGGCGCCGAAAAACAAAAAGCCCCGCCGAAGCGGGGCTTTTTTACACGAATTATCGCGCCAAGCTTAGACCGGACGGATGTTCGCAGCTTGCAGACCCTTCGGGCCCGTCTTCACTTCGAATTCAACCTTCTGGTTTTCTTGCAGCGTCTTGAAGCCTTCGACGCGGATTTCCGAGAAGTGCGCGAACAGATCGTCGCCGCCGCCTTCCGGGGTGATGAAGCCGAAGCCCTTTGCGTCATTGAACCACTTGACGGTACCGGTTGCCATGTTACTTGTTCCTAAAAAGATAAAACGGGGCCGAAGCCCATGGGGTGCGGAAAATCAAGGAAGGGGTAATAGGACCAACCGGAGTACCGTTGATGGGCGAACTACGAAAGAACCAATTCACTCGCCGCTTGAAATCCTGCGAAGTCCTTTATACGGCTTATCGGGCGTATGGTCAACCGTATTTCCGTGCTCTCAGGGTTATTGCGTATATCAGGTTTACAAAGCTTGCAAACGAAGCGAATTTTTTGTAGGGGCCGAACAATTTTGGCGCCACGTTTCAGGTGCAACCGTTAAACTACGCGCCGCGCGGACGGGTTGCCCTGATCGGGTGGCCCATCCCCCCAAAATTGCATGCGCGATGCAGTCCGAGCCGATCCCGGATCGCAGGCCGACCATGCTTTTTGAGACACAGGAGAGGATGTGAAGAGTTCTATTCAACGGAACATCGGTCCGTTTGCATTGATGCTGACGGGGCTGGGTTCGATTATCGGCTCGGGCTGGCTGTTCGGCGCCTGGAAGGCCGCGAAGATTGCCGGTCCGGCGGCGATCTGCGCATGGATCATCGGCGCCGTCGTGATTCTCGCGATTGCCCTGACTTACGCGGAACTGGGGGCGATGTTCCCGGAGTCGGGCGGCATGGTGCGCTACGCGCGTTACTCGCACGGTTCGCTGGTCGGCTTCATCAGCGCCTGGGCAAACTGGATCGCGATCGTATCCGTGATTCCGATCGAGGCCGAAGCGTCGATCCAGTACATGAGCACGTGGCCCTATCCATGGGCGCATGCGCTGTTCGTGAACGGCGAGCTGACGACACCCGGCCTGCTGCTGTCCGCCGTGCTGGTCGTCATCTACTTCTTGCTGAACTACTGGGGCGTGAAGGCATTCGCACGGGCGAACACGACGATCACGATCTTCAAGTTCCTGATTCCCGGCCTGACGATCCTCGGCCTGATGCTGACGAGCTACCATCCGGAAAACCTCGGCACGACGTCGAACGCAACCTTTGCGCCGTACGGCTGGTCGGCAGTGCTGACCGCGGTTGCGACGAGCGGCATCGTGTTCGCGTTCAACGGCTTCCAGAGCCCGGTGAACCTCGCGGGTGAGGCGCGCAATCCGTCGCGCAGCGTTCCGTTCGCGGTGATCACGTCGATCCTGATCGCGCTCGTGATCTACGTGCTGCTGCAGATGGCGTATATCGGCTCGGTGAATCCGGCCGACGTCGCACAGGGCTGGTCGCACTTCAACTTCAAGTCGCCGTTCGCCGAACTGGCGATCGCGCTGAACCTGAACTGGCTCGCGATCCTGCTGTACGTCGACGCGTTCGTCAGCCCGAGCGGCACCGGCACGACCTACATGGCGACGACCACCCGCATGATCTACGCGATGGAGCGCAACAACACGATGCCGAAGATGTTCGGCAACGTGCACCCGCTCTACGGCGTGCCGCGTCAGGCGATGTGGTTCAACCTGCTGGTCTCGTTCGTCTTCCTGTTCTTCTTCCGCGGCTGGAGTTCGCTCGCGGCGGTGATCTCGGTCGCGACGGTGATCTCGTACCTGACGGGCCCGATCAGCCTGATGGCGCTGCGTCGCGCCGCGACCGACATCGAGCGTCCGCTGTCGATTCCGCTGATGAAGCTGATCGCTCCGTTCGCGTTCGTCTGCGCGTCGCTGATCCTGTACTGGGCGAAGTGGCCGCTGACGGGCGAGATCATCCTGCTGATGATCGTCGCGCTGCCGGTGTACTTCTACTTCCAGGCCAAGTCGGGCTGGACGGGCTGGGGCGCCGACCTGAAGGCCGCCTGGTGGCTGGTCGCGTATCTCCCGACGATGGCCGTGCTGTCGCTGATCGGCAGCAAGGAGTTCGGCGGTCACGGCGTGCTGCCGTACGGCTGGGACATGCTGGTCGTCGCGGGGATCGCGCTGGTGTTCTACTTCTGGGGCGTGAATACCGGCTACCGGACCAAGTATCTCGACGAGCGTGAATCGCACGACGAGATCCTCGAAGGGATCGGTGCCTGACGCGTGACCTGTCGCCGGATTCGGCGGTGGCAGCAAGCAGTGAAAAAAGCCCGCCCGAGCATCGCTCGGGCGGGCTTTTTGCTGGCTTCTCGCCGGCGCCGGCGGTTGTCGCGCGACGCTCAGGCGGCCGCGCTCGCGAACACGTAGTTCGTCATCGCGAGCACGCGCTGGTAGGTGCCGAGCGACTGGATGCCGAGCTGGTAGTCGTCGTCCGCCGCGCCGAGCGCCGCGAACACCGGCAGCAGGTGCTCGTCGGTCGGATGCATCAGCGCCGCGTGCGGCGCCTGGCGGCGGTAGTCGAGCAGCGCGTCGACGTCGCGCGCGGCCAGCTTCGCCTCGAACCAGTCGGTGAAGGCCGCGACGCGCGGGTCCGCATCCTCCGGCGCCGCGCCGAAATCGGCGGCGCGCAGGTTGTGCGTGATCTGGCCCGAGCCGATCACCATCACGCCGTCGTCGCGCAACGGGCGCAGCGCACGACCGAGCGCGAAGTGATGGGCTGCGTCGGCACGCGGCTGGATCGACAACTGCGCGACGGGCACGTCGGCTTCCGGGAACATCAGCAGCATCGGCACCCACGCACCGTGGTCGAGGCCGTGCTCGGTCGTGGCGGTCGCGATGCCGGCTGCGTTCAGCAATCCGGCCGCGCGCTCGGCGACGTCGGGCGCGCCGGGCGCCGGATAGCGAATGTCGTACAGCGCCTGCGGAAAGCCGTAGAAATCGTGGATCGTTTCCGGATGCGCGGCGATGCTGGCGACGGGCCGCTGCGTGCCCCAGTGGGCGGACAGCATCAGTACCGCGCGCGGGCGTGGCAGTTCGGCGCCGAGATGGGTGAAAGCGCCGGACGGCAGCGACGGGTCGATCGGCAGCGTCGGCGCGCCGTGGGACAGGTAGAGCGAAGGCAAGCGGTTCATGGTCGTGGCCTGCGAAAGGGATTTGCCTGTGACTATAGGCGCGCACCGTTTATTGATAAATTGGCGTTATGGAATTTGATTAACTCCTGTTTATTGATAATGAAGGCGGCGCTGCGCATCCCGCTGGAAATGGGGGCGCATGATCGAAATCGAGTGGATCTGCGCGAAATCGGCGACGATGCGCGAAGAAGGGGGCAGCGTGGCGCTTATTGCGCGTGCCGGATACCTGCCCACGGCGTCGTGAGCGGCGCGCTGAGCGTGAACAGGTCGAGTACGCGTGTGACGGTCTGGTCGACGAGTTCCTCGATCGTCTTCGGCATCGCATAGAACGCGGGCAGCGGCGGGAAGACGATGCCGCCCATCTCGGTGACGGCCGTCATGTTGCGCAGATGCGCAAGGTTGAACGGCGTTTCGCGCACCATCAGCACGAGGCGGCGGCGTTCCTTCAGCGTGACGTCGGCCGCGCGCGTGATCAGGTTGTCGGACAGCCCGTGTGCGACGCTGGCGAGCGTCTTCATCGAACAGGGCGCGATCACCATCCCGTCGGTCGCGAACGACCCGGATGCGATCGTCGCGCCGACGTCGCGCACCGAATGCACGACGTCCGCACGGCTTTCGACCTCGGCCTTCGGCAGCTTCAACTCATGCTGGATGTTGAGCCAGCCGGCGTTCGAGATCAGCAGGTGCGTCTCGACGCCGCCCGCGGCGCGCAGCAGATCGAGCAGCCGTACGCCGTAGATCGCGCCGGTGGCGCCGGTGATCGCGACGATCAGCCGGCGTGGCGGCGCGCTGGGAGATGCCATTGGCGCTGCGTTACGCCGCGGCGAACAGTTGCTGCAGTTCGCCCGACTGGTACATCTCCATCATGATGTCCGAGCCGCCAACGAATTCGCCCTTCACGTAGAGCTGCGGGATGGTCGGCCAGTTCGAGAATTCCTTGATGCCCTGGCGAATCTCGTCGTCTTCGAGCACGTTGACCGTCTTGAACTGGTCGACGCCGCAGGCTTTCAGCACCTGCACGGCGCGGCCCGAGAAGCCGCACATCGGGAATTGCGCGTTGCCCTTCATGAAGAGCACGACCTGGTTTTCGTCGACGATTTGCTTGATACGTTGTTGGGTGTCCATGACTGACCTTGCGTTAGCGGGGCGTTAGATCGAAATGATAGCGGATTTCAACCGGGCGGGCCGGGCGTCAGCCGGGCAGGCGGCCGCCGGTGGTGCGTTCGATCGCGGCCAGGTCGGCCAGCGATTCGATCGCGACGAAGCCGTGCGATGCGAGCTCCGCGCGCACGGCTTCGGCCTGGTCGTAGCCATGCTCGATCCAGAGCGTGCCGCCCGGTTTCAGCCGGGCGCCGGCGCCGGCGACGATCGTGCGGATCGCGCTGAGGCCGTCGGCATCGTCGGTGAGCGCGCCGCGCGGCTCGAAACGCAGGTCGCCCTGCGCGAGGTGCGGATCGTGCTGCGCGATGTACGGCGGGTTGCTGACGATCGCGTCGAATGCGAGCGCCGGATCGAGCGCCGCGTACCAGTCGCTCTGCAGCCAGTGCAGCGGGCCGCCGGGGCGCTGCGCGTCGAGCAGCTTGTCCGCGTTGCGCTGCGCGATCGCGAGTGCGGCCGGCGAACGGTCGAGGGCCCACACGCGGGCATCGGGCCGCTCGGCGGCGATCGATACGGCGATCGCGCCGCTGCCGGTGCCGAGATCGAGCACGGCCGGATGCGGCAGTCCGTCGATCGCGTCGAGCGCGGCTTCGACGAGCAGTTCGGTTTCGGGGCGGGGGATCAACACGTCGGGCGTCACGTCGAACGGCCGGCCGAAGAATTCGCGCATCCCGACGAGCTGCGCGACGGGCTCGCCGGCCAGGCGGCGCGCTTCGAGCGCGCGATAGCGTTCGACCGCGGCGGCGTCGAGCGGCGCATCGCCGCGCGTGATCAGCTGGGTGCGGGTCCAGCCGAGGGTGTGCGCGAGCAGCACGCGCGCATCCACCGCGTCGAGCGGCGACGCGCGCAGCAGTGCGTCGGCGGTCAGGTCGGTCATCGCGGCCTCAGTCGGCGTCGCCGAGCGACGCGAGCAGTTCGGCCTGGTGCTCGCTGACGAGCACGCCGATCAGTTCGTCGAGGTCGCCGTCCATGATCGCCTCGAGCCGGTACAGCGTCAGGTTGATCCGGTGGTCGGTCATCCGGCCCTGCGGGAAGTTGTACGTGCGGATCCGTTCCGAGCGGTCGCCGGAGCCGATCAGGCTCTTGCGCGTCGCGGCTTCCTTCGCGTGCTGTTCGTGATACTGCTTGTCCTTGATGCGCGCGGCGAGCACCTTCAGCGCCCGATCCTTGTTCTTGTGCTGCGAACGGTCGTCCTGGCATTCGACGACGATCCCGGTCGGGATGTGCGTGACGCGTACCGCCGAATCGGTCTTGTTGATGTGCTGGCCGCCCGCGCCGGACGCGCGGAACGTGTCGATCCGCAGGTCGGCCGGATTGATCTCGACCTCGCCGATCTCGTCGGCTTCCGGCATCACCGCGACCGTGCATGCGGACGTATGAATGCGCCCCTGCGTCTCGGTCGCCGGCACACGCTGCACGCGATGGCCGCCCGATTCGAACTTCAGGCGCGAATACGCACCCTGGCCCGCGATTCGTACGATCACTTCCTTGTAGCCGCCGAGATCCGACGCGCTCTCCGACATCATTTCGACCTGCCAGCGCTGGCGTTCCGCGAAGCGCAGGTACATGCGCAGCAGGTCGCCCGCGAACAGCGCCGATTCGTCCCCGCCGGTGCCCGCGCGGATTTCGAGGAAGATGTTGCGGTCGTCGTTCGGGTCCTTCGGCAGCAGCATCTTCTGCAGCTCGGTCTCGAGGCGGGCCATGCTCTCGCGGGCGCTGCGGATTTCGTCTTCCGCGAAGTCGCGCATCGTCAGGTCGCCGAGCAGTTCCTGCGCGGCCGTCTCGTCGCTGCGGGACTGGCACCACAGTGCGTACTGTTCGACCACCGGGCCGAGTTCCGCGTGCTCACGCGTCAGCTTGCGATACTGGTCGAGGTCGGCCGTGACGTTCTCGCGGCTCAACAGGTCGTTCAGTTCGGCCAGCCGTGTGGACAGCTGGTCGAGCTTGCGTTGCATGCTCGTCTTCATGGTGTGGAGCGGCGCTCCCGGGCAAGGGGTATTCGGAAAGGATAGGCCGGCGCGCGGCCGGCGGCAGGGCGACCGGCCGGCGCTAGTGGCCGGACTGGTCGTTGGAGCGCGGTGCGTGCTGGTAGAAGCCGCGCATCAGGTCGATCAGCGAATCGCGATCGGCGCCGTTCACGCGGTTGAGCGCGCTCGTCGGGCCGTGGATCAGCTTGTTGGTCAGTGCCTGCGACAGCGCTTCGAGCACGGCTGCCGGATCCTCGCCGCGCGCGAGCAGCTTGTGCGCCTTGTCGACCTCGGCCCGGCGCAGCGCATCGGCCTGCGTATGCATGTGACGGATCACCGGCACGACGCTGCGCGTGTCGAGCCATTGCATGAAGTTCTGCACGCGCGTCTCGATGATTGCCTCGGCCTGCGCGACCGCGGCCTGGCGCGATGCGTTGCCTTCGCGCACGATCGCGCCGAGATCGTCGACGGTGTAGAGGAACACGTCCTTCAGCTTGCCGACTTCGGGCTCGATGTCGCGCGGCACCGCGAGGTCGACCATGAAGATCGGCCGGTGGCGGCGCGCCTTCACCGCGCGCTCGACCGCGCCGAGGCCGATGATCGGCAGCGTCGACGCCGTGCACGACACGATGATGTCGAATTCGTGCATGCGCGTGGGCAGATCCGCGAGCGGCATCGCGCGGCCGTTGAAGCGCTCGGCGAGCCGCTGGCCGCGTTCGGCGGTGCGGTTCGCCACGACGAGCTCGCGCGGGCCTTGCGCGGCGAAGTGCGTCGCGCACAGCTCGATCATCTCGCCGGCGCCGATGAACAGCACGCGCTGGTCGGCCACTTTTTCGAAGATCCGCTGGGCGAGGCGAACCGCGGCGGCGGCCATCGACACCGATTGCGTACCGATTTCGGTCGTACCGCGCACTTCCTTCGCGACCGCGAACGTGCGCTGGAACAACTGGTTCAGGTAGGTGCCGAGCGCGCCGGCTTCCGTCGCGGTGCGGACGGCATCCTTCATCTGGCCCAGAATCTGCGTTTCACCGAGCACCATCGAATCGAGGCCGGAGGCGACGCGAAATGCGTGCCGGACCGCTTCCGACTGCGGCAGCGCATAGACGTGCGGCGCGAGCTCGTCGACCGGAATCCGGTGATACTCCGACAGCCAGCGGACCGCGCCTTCGCGCGCCGCGCGATCGTCGGTCGCGCAATACAGTTCGGTGCGGTTGCAGGTGGAGAGGATCGCCGCTTCGGGCGTATTGGGCGCCTGGGGGCCGAGAAACACGTTCTTGAACGTAACGAGAGCCGGCTTGATTTGCTCGAGCGGAAACGCCACGCGTTCGCGCAGGGCGACAGGCGCAGTGTGGTGATTGATTCCGATCGTGAGGAGTTGCATATCGAGGGCTATCGTTTAGCCCCATATTATAGCGTTTCAGCGATTTCCTCACTCGCCGCATACCGGGCATCAGCGTCGCGAGGCCGGGAATTTGGGGGCTCGATCGGCACGCGATCGAGCTGATAGCCGTAGCCGTAGAGCGGCAGCAGCCGGTAGCCGCGCCGTGGAAGCAACTGCAGCTTGCTGCGCAGCCGGGACGCGTGGGTATCGAGCGTGCGCGACTTCATGTCGCGGCGGCGCGCCCACACCGTTTCGAGGATATGGGCGCGCGACACCGGCCGCGACAGGTTCGCGAACAGCAATTGCGCGAAGCGGAACTCCTTCGGCGTGAGCGAGACGATGGCGTCGCCGAAGCGCACGAGGCCATGCGTGGCATCGAACGCGTATTCGCCATACATTTCGCGCGAGCGGGCCGGCGGCCGGCGCACGCCGGCGCGCCGGCTCAGCGCGTTGACGCGGGCGAGCAACTCGGGCCCGCTCACGGGGCGCACGAGGCAATCGTCCGCACCCGCGTGCAGGCACGAGACGATTTCGCTTTCCCGCGGCAATTGCATCACGGCGATGGCCGGCAGCCCGGGCAGGATCGTTTGGGCGCGCGGAATGACTTCCTCGGCCGGCTGGTCGCCGGCCCAGTTGCCGGTGATCAGCATGTCGCAGGTATCGGTGGCGAGCCATTCGAAGAACGCCGTGCTGGACGCAAACGCGTGGCACACATGGCCGCCCGCGAAGAGCAGGCGGTTCAGGAGTGCGGCATGACGCGCCTCCGGATCGATCAGAGCGATTCGCATGAGAATTTCTTCAATACGGGAGCCGGTGCGCGCTTGCCATAACGTCGAGTCGGCCCCTACACTCGAACGTTCGCGGCACCCGGCTGGTCTCGGGTTCGATGGATGAATCGATGCTAGCCGCTGGCAACGTTCACGCCTATGGGACGAATCTGAATTTATAGAGGGCGTCGAATGAACTGGTTTGGAATCCTTGTCCTGGGAGCGGCCGTCGGGCTGCTCGGCCGGTGGCTGCATCCGATGCGGCGCACGGGCAGGCCGGCGTGGTGGGTCGCGGTGCTCGTCGGCATCGCAGGCGCGGCCGCCGCCCGCGTGGCCGGCAATCTCTCGGGACTGTTTTACGATGGCGAGACGCTCGAATGGCCGGTCTGCACCGGCGTCGCGTTGGTCGCCGTAGCCGTGACGGTCGCGCTGTCGGCCCGTCGCTGAATGCCCTCAGGTGAAATCATGAATGCCCGTCTCCCCGAAGTCTCGTCGGTGCCCGCCCGCCTTGCGCTGCTGCGGGGCGCCATGGCCCGCGAGGGTCTGGCCGCCTACCTCGTGCCGTCCGCCGATCCCCATTTGTCCGAGTACCTGCCCGAGCGCTGGCAGGCCCGCCGCTGGCTGTCGGGCTTCACGGGTTCGGTCGGCACGCTGGTCGTGACCGCGGATTTCGCGGGGCTGTGGGTCGACAGCCGCTACTGGGTGCAGGCCGACGCCGAGCTGGCCGGCACGGGCGTGCAACTGATGAAGATGACGGGCGGGCAGCAGAGCGCGCCGCATGTCGACTGGCTCGCGCAGAACGTGGCGGCGGGCGCGACGGTCGGCGTCGACGGCGCCGTGCTCGGCGTCGCGGCCGCACGCGGGCTGACGGCCGCGCTGCGCGCGCGCGGCATCGCGCTGCGCACCGATCTCGACCTGCTCGACGCGATCTGGCCCGAACGGCCCGGGTTGCCGGCCGACGCCGTGTTCGAGCACGCGGGGCCGCAGGCCGACACGTCGCGCGCCAGCAAGCTGGCCGAGGTGCGCCGCGCGATGCACGCGCAGGGCGCGCAATGGCATTTCGTATCGACGCTGGACGACCTCGCATGGCTGTTCAACCTGCGCGGCGCCGACGTCAACTTCAACCCCGTATTCGTTGCGCACGCAATGATCGGCGCCGATCGCGCGACGCTGTTCATCGCCGACGGCAAGGTGTCGCCGGCGCTGGCCGCGTCGCTCGCGCAGGACGGTGTCGACGTCCGTGCGTACGACGCCGCGCGCGCGTCGCTCGCGGCGCTGCCCGACGGCGCGACGCTGCTGGTCGACCCGCGCCGCGTGACGTTCGGCACGCTCGAAGCCGTGCCGGCCGGCGTGAAGCTTGTCGAGGCCGTGAATCCGTCGACGTTCGCGAAGTCGCGCAAGACGTCCGCCGAGATCGAGCACGTGCGCGTGACGATGGAGCACGACGGCGCCGCGCTCGCGGAATTCTTCGCGTGGTTCGAGCAGGCCGTGAACCGCGAGACGATCACCGAGCTGACGATCGAGGCGCGCCTTACGGCCGCTCGCGCACGTCGCCCCGGCTACGTGTCGCCGAGCTTCGCGACGATCGCCGGCTTCAACGCGAACGGCGCGATGCCGCACTACCACGCGACGCCCGCGTCGCACGCGACAATCGCCGGCGACGGCCTGCTGCTGATCGATTCGGGGGGCCAATACGTCGGCGGTACGACCGACATCACGCGCGTCGTGCCGGTCGGCGCCGTCAGCGATCTGCAGCGGCGCGATTTCACGATCGTGCTGAAAGCCATGATGGCGCTGTCGCGCGCACGCTTTCCGCGCGGCATCCGCTCGCCGATGCTCGATGCGATCGCGCGCGCGCCGATGTGGGCAGCCGGGCTCGACTACGGCCACGGCACGGGGCATGGCGTCGGCTACTTCCTGAACGTGCACGAAGGCCCGCAGGTGATCTCGCATTACGCGCCGGCCGAGCCGTACACGGCGATGGAAGAGGGCATGATCACGTCGATCGAGCCGGGCGTGTACCGCCCCGGCCAGTGGGGCGTGCGGATCGAGAACCTGGTCGTGAACCGCGCGGCCGGGCAGACCGAGTTCGGCGATTTCCTCGCGTTCGAGACGCTGACGCTGTGCCCGATCGACACCCGCTGCGTGCTGATCGAAATGTTGCACGACGACGAGCGCGCGTGGCTGAACACCTATCATGCGACGGTGCGCGAGCGCGTCGGCCGGCATCTGGACGGCGACGCCAAAGCGTGGCTCGACGCGCGCACGCAGCCGATCTGAAGCAGCACCTGGAAGCGGCCGGGCGCCGGCCGGACAACAACAGCGAGGGCAACCGATGGCGGACACAGCAGTGATCGTGATCGACATGCAGCGCGGGCTGGTGGAGCGGGCGCAGCCCGCTTACCGGCTCGACGCGGTCGTGTCGGGTATCAACCGGCTGACGGCGGCGGCGCGCGCGGCGAGCGCGCCCGTGTGCTTCGTGCAGCACGACGGCGATGCGGACGACAACATCGTACCCGGCACGCCGGGCTGGGAACTGCAGGCGGGGCTCGTCGTCGGGAACGACGACTGGCGCGTGCGCAAGCAGGTGAGCGACTCGTTTCACGACACGCCGCTCGCGGCGCAGCTCGACCGCCACGGCATCCGTTCGGTGTTGATCTGCGGCTATGCGACCGAGTTCTGCGTCGATTCGGCCGCACGCCGCGCGGCGCTGCTCGGCTACCGGACGACCGTCGTGTCCGACCTGCACACGACGAACGAGCGCACCCACCTGTCGGCCGCGCAGATCGTCGCGCACCACCATTTCATCTGGCAGAACAACTCGCTGTCGGGCAACCCGGTGACGCCGCGCGCGCTCGCGGAAGTCCTTGCGACGGAGTTCGCATGACGATCAAGGCCGTGGTGTTCGATTTCGGCGGCGTGCTGATCGACTGGAGTCCCGAGTACCTTTACCGGGAATTGATCCCCGACGACACCGAACGTCGCTGGTTTCTCACGCACGTCTGCGCGATGGACTGGGTGATTCGCCAGGACGGCGGGCAGACGATCGAGGAAGGCACGGCCGAACTCGTCGCGAAGTATCCCGGGCACGAGGCGTTGATTCGCGCGTT
This sequence comes from Burkholderia sp. MSh2, assembly GCF_000731655.1. Taxonomy (NCBI): domain Bacteria; kingdom Pseudomonadati; phylum Pseudomonadota; class Betaproteobacteria; order Burkholderiales; family Burkholderiaceae; genus Burkholderia; species Burkholderia sp. MSh2. The sequence continues at coordinate 65,907 of NZ_JPGM01000057.1, forward strand.
CTATGCCCGCTGGCACGAGATGATCGGCGGGGTGCTCGACGAAGGCGCGGCGCTGGTCGACCGGCTCGACGCGCAGGGGATGCCGCTGTTCGGGCTGACGAACTGGTCCGCGCAAACCTTTCCGTATGCATGGGACAACTTCCCGGTGCTGCGGCGGTTCAGGGACATCGTCGTGTCGGGGCGCGTGAAGCTCGTGAAGCCCGATCCGGCGATCTACCGCGAGATGCACGCGCGGATCGATCCACACCTGCCGGGCGTTGCGCCGCACGAACTCGTGTTCATCGACGACAACGCGAAGAACGCCGCGGCCGCGACGGCGCTCGGCTGGCACGGCATTCATCACACGAGCGCGGCGGCGACCGAGGCGCGGCTGCGCGAACTGGGCGCGCTCGCCTAGGCGTGCAGGCGGCGCCTGAATGAAAAAAAGCGGGCCGAGGCCCGCTTTTTTGTCGTGCCGCTTCCTGACCGAAGCGGCATGTCCCGGCGTCCGGCCCCGCGTGGCGGCGGCGCCGGGTGCCTGCGCCGCTCAGCGGCTGATCGGCTTGTAGCGCAGCCGCTTCGGCTTCGCGGCTTCTTCGCCGAGGCGCGCGCGCTTGTCGGCTTCGTACTCCTGGTAGTTGCCGTCGAAGAACGTGACCTGCGAATCGCCTTCGAACGCGAGGATGTGCGTCGCGATCCGGTCGAGGAACCAGCGATCGTGGGAAATCACCATCACCGAGCCTGCGAATTCGAGCAGCGCGTCTTCCAGCGCGCGCAGCGTTTCGACGTCGAGGTCGTTCGACGGTTCGTCGAGCAGCAGCACGTTGCCGCCGGAGATCAGCGTTTTCGCGAGGTGCAGGCGGCCGCGTTCACCGCCCGACAGGTTGCCGACGATCTTCTGCTGGTCGCCGCCCTTGAAGTTGAAGCGGCCGATGTACGCGCGCGACGGCGTTTCGTACTTGCCCACCGTCAGCACGTCGGCGCCGCCCGAGATCTCCTCGAACACCGTCTTCGCGCCGTCGAGCGCATCGCGGCTCTGGTCGACGTATGCGAGCTTCACGGTCGGCCCCATCACGACTTCGCCCGAATCCGGCTGCTCCTTGCCTGTCAGCATGCGGAACAGCGTCGACTTGCCGGCGCCGTTCGGGCCGATGATGCCGACGATCGCGCCGGCCGGAATCTTCAGGTTCAGGTTGTCGATCAGCAGGCGATCGCCGAATGCCTTGCTGACGTTCTTGAACTCGATCACTTCATTGCCGAGGCGGTCGCCGACCGGAATGAAGATTTCCTGCGTCTCGTTGCGCTTCTGGTATTCCTGGCTGTTCAGCTCCTCGAAGCGGGCGATACGCGCCTTCGACTTCGCCTGGCGGCCCTTCGGGTTCTGGCGCACCCACTCCAGTTCCTTCTTGATCGCCTTCTGGCGTGCCGATTCCGACGCCTCTTCCTGCTTCAGGCGCTCTTCCTTCTGGTCGAGCCAGCTGCTGTAGTTGCCCTTCCACGGAATGCCGTGGCCGCGGTCGAGTTCGAGAATCCATTCGGCCGCGTTGTCGAGGAAGTAGCGATCGTGGGTGACCGCGACGACGGTGCCCGGGAAGCGCACCAGGAACTGCTCGAGCCAGTCGACCGATTCGGCGTCGAGGTGGTTGGTCGGTTCGTCGAGCAGCAGCATGTCGGGCTTTTCGAGCAGCAGCTTGCACAGCGCGACGCGGCGCTTTTCACCGCCCGACAGATGCTCGATCTTCGCGTCCCACGACGGCAGGCGCAGTGCGTCGGCGGCCACTTCGAGCTGCTGCTCGGGGCTGCCGCCGTCGCTCGACGCGAGGATTGCCTCGTATTTCGCCTGCTCGGCCGCGAGCGCGTCGAAGTCGGCGTCCGGTTCCGCGTACGCCGCGTAGATTTCCTCGAGCTTCTTGTTGGCCTGGAACAGATCGCCGAGACCTTCCTCGACGGCTTCGCGCACCGTCTTCGTCGGGTCGAGCTGCGGCTCCTGCGGCAGGTAGCCGATGTTCAGGTTCGGCATCGGCGTCGCTTCGCCTTCGATGTCCTTGTCGACGCCCGCCATGATGCGGATCAGCGTCGACTTGCCCGAGCCGTTCAGGCCGAGCACGCCGATCTTCGCGCCGGGAAAGAACGACAGCGAGATGTCCTTCAGGATCTGGCGCTTGGGCGGCACGATCTTGCCGACCCGGTTCATCGTGAAAACGTATTGGGCCATTTGGGTGTGAAAGTCAGAAGTGGTTGAGACCGCCGCGCAGCGCGCGGGCGTGGCGGCGTCGGGTGATTCGGTACGGAGCGTGCCGTGCGCGGCGCGGCGGCGCCGCCGCATGCCGGCGGCGCGAGCGGCTATTGTACTTCGCCGCCGCCTGCCGCTGGCGCGCGGCAGGCATTCGGGCGCGCCGCGTTCACAGCCATGCGGCGACGCCGCCGTGCCCCGAGCACGTGCCGCGCCGGTGGCGGCTGAAGCTGTACGTGCCGTCGCGACAGCGCGCGCTTGCGCCGTCGGGCACACGGCCCGATTTCGAATGCGCGGGCGCATGCACGGTCTCGCCGTCGCGGTTGCGATACGTATCGTGTCGATCCAGGTCGGCTTCGCTGCCCTAGCCGGACGGCGCACGGTAGGCATGCGCGGGAGGCGACAGCGCGGCGCAGGCGACGACGAGCGCGGCGGACAGGGTCGCGATGCGCGTCGCGCGGCGGAGCAGGGCGGGCATGGTCTTGCTCGGTCCTCGGTCTGTTGTTGTCGGTGCCGGGCCGCATGTTAGCCGATCGGCCGGTGGCGTGCGCCGCGCGGCGACGTTACGCCGCGCCGGACATCGACGCCGCGCCGTCGGCCTGCGCGGCGTCGAGGATCCAGCGGCGGAACGCGGCGACCTTCGGCCGTTCCGCGTGATGCGGCGGATAGACGAGGTAGTACGCGAAATCGTCGAGCCACGCGACGTCGGCGAGCTGCACCAGCCGGCCGCTCGCCAGTTCGCCGCGCACCATCGCGGCCGGCAGCAGTCCGGCGCCCTGGCCGGCGGCGATCGCCTGCAGCAACAGGCCCGAGTCGTCGAACGCGGGCCCGCGCGGCGGGCCGAAATCGTCGATCCGCTGCGCGCCGAACCAGATGTGCCAGCCCTTGCGCTCGGCGTCGTGCAACTGCGGCCAGCCGACCAGATCGGCGGGCGTCGCCGGCATGCCGAGCCGCGCGACGAGTGCGGGCGACGCGAGCGCGACGATCTCCACCGTCAGCAGCCGTTCGCTGCACAGCCCGATGTAGCGGCCGAGGCCGTGACGGATCGCGACGTCGACGCCGTCGCGCGAGAAATCCGCAAGCGCGTGACTCGTGACGACCTGCAGGTCGACGTCCGGGCACGCCTGCCGGAACAGCGCGAGGCGCGGTACGAGCCACCCGGATGCAAAGAACGGCGTGACGCTCACCGTCAGCACGCCGCTGTCAGCTGCGCCCGACACGCGCTGCGACGCATCGGCGATCTGCCGGAACGCGTTGCGCACCGGCGGCAGGTAGTCGCGGCCGGCGGCCGTGAGCAGGATGCCGCGGTTCACGCGGGCGAACAGCTGCACGCCGAGATGCGTCTCGAGCGTGCGGATCATCTGGCTCACCGCGCCGGGCGTGACCGACAGCTCCTCGGCGGCGGCCTTCACCGACAGGTGGCGGGCGGCCGCTTCGAAGGCGCGCAACGCGTTGAGCGGCGGCAGGCGGGAACGATTCATTCAGTTTTTCTAAAGCGAAAGTCCGACGAAATATCGTTTGAGACGATGCGTATGCGCGAGTACCGTTGACGAATCGTATCGCAGGCTTCGCGGCTGCGTCGGGCGGCCGAGATGCGATCAACATAGTTCAACTATATCCATGAGGCAATCCGGACGCCGCCCGGCGGCCGGTGGGACCTGAGAGGAGCACCGTCATGAACCGCCCGGGCGCATCGCGCCTCTTTTACGGTTGGTACGTGGTTGCGGCCGCGTTCGCCGTCACGTTCGTCGGATTCGGCAGCGCATACACGTTCAGCGCGTTCGTCGAGTCGCTGCAGCGGGATTTCTCCGCGTCGCGCGGGCAGATCTCGCTCGTGTTTTCGCTCGCCGGCTTCCTGTATTTCGGCTTCGGGATCGTCAGCGGGCCGCTTGCCGATCGTTTCGGCTCGCGGCGCCTTGCCGTGGCCGGCATGCTGCTGACGGCGGCCGGGCTCGCGGCCGCCGGCGCCGCGCACACGCTGCTGCAGGTCTATGTCGCGTACGGTCTTGGCGTCGGTCTCGGCGTCGGCTGCGCGTACGTGCCGGCCGTCGGCGCCGTGCAGCGCTGGTTCGTGCGCCGGCGCGGCTTCGCGTCGGGGCTCGCGGTCGCCGGGATCGGCGTCGGCACGCTGGTGATGCCGCCGCTCGCGTCCGCGCTGATCGCGCATGTCGGCTGGCGCGGCGCCTATTTCACGCTGGCCGTGATCGCGGTCGCGATCGGCGCGGGCATGTCGCTGCTGATCGAGAACGATCCGCGCGGGCGCGGGCTGTTGCCGGACGGAGCGTCGGCGCACGCGCCCGGCGACGGCCGCGCGGCGAGTGCCGCCGGGCGCGACGGAGAGGCTTCGCCGTCCGGTGCGGCGGCGGCGCGCGCGTCGGTTGCCGGTTCGGTGTCGGCTGGCGCGACGGTGCGCGAAGCGGTCGCGTCGCGTCCGTTCGCGAGCCTCTATGCCGCGTGCCTGATGTGCTCGTTCGGCGTGTTCGTCCCGTTCGTGCATCTCGTGCCGTACGCGCTCGATCATGGCGTCGCGTCGTCGTCGGCCGTGCTGCTGCTCGGCGCGATCGGCGTCGGCAGCACGGCCGGACGCTTCTTCCTCGGCGGCCTTGCCGACCGCTTCGGCCGCCGCACGTCGCTGCTCGCGATGTTCGCGGGCATGGCCGTTGCGCTCCTCGGATGGGCGGGCGCCGGCACCGTCGCGACGCTTGCCGCGTTCGCGCTCGTGTTCGGCGTGTTCTACGGCGGGTGGGTCGCCGTGCTGCCGGCGGTCGTGATGGACTACTTCGGCGGTCGCAACGTGAGCGGGATCATCGGCGTGCTTTATACGAGCGTCGCGTTCGGTACGCTGATCGGGCCGACCGCGGCCGGCTTCATCTACGATGCGGGCGGCGGCTATCTCGTGCCGATCCTGGCCAGTGCCGCCGCGAATGCGATCGCATTCGCGATCGTCGCGACGACGGGACGCGCGTCGACGGCCGCACGCACGGCGCGCGGATAGGCGTGAGTCGCCCGGCGCGCGTTGCGACGGATTCCGGCCCGCGGCCGGATCGTGACTGGCCGGCGGTCGGTCGGGAGGCGCCATGACATTCGACGAAGTCCGGCAGATCGCACTGGCGTGGCGCGGCGTCGAGGAGGGCACGTCGTACGGCACGCCCGCACTCAAGGTGAGGGGCAAGATGCTCGCGCGGCTGCGGGAAGACGGCGACACGCTCGTCGTGAAGGGTGTCGGCCCCGACGAGCGCGCGTGGCTGATCGAATCGGAACCCGACGTGTATTACGTGACGGATCACTACGTCGGCTGGCCGATCGTGCTGGTGCGGCTGTCGGCCGCCCGTCCGGACGCCGTGAAAAACCTGCTGCTGCGAGAATGGCTGGCCGTCGTCCCTGCCAGGTGGCGCGACGAGATGGCGCGCGGCGCGAACTGACGCGCCGCTCGCGGCTCGCCATCCGGTGTCGCCGGATGCGCGACGCGCGGTTCCCGGATTGGCGAGAACGGGTGCAAGTGTTGCATCGATCGATGTCGATGCAACAAGTGGTTCCATCGAAATTCTTCAATTGGTTCTTAGTGAAGAACCGTTTGATGCTTACACTCCTTCGCTTCGAAGGCGACTGACGAAAGCCGACGGAAAGGGCGCACGCGATGCGCCGGTGCAGCGCGCACCGCATCGCAGCCGCAGCTTCGCAGACTGCATGGCGCCCCCTTCCGGAACGGCCCCCGATCCGGCGCCGCGCCTGCCTCCCGTGCAGGCGCCGCATCCGGCCCGGTTCAAGAACCACAATTCCCGCGCCGCCTTCACGCGATACCCGGCCATACCGGAACCGTTTTTTGGAGAGAGACAGATGAGTGGAAGCAACACAGGCCTCGGTACGGGCCTGAAGCAGCGTCACGTGACGATGATGTCGATTGCCGGCGTGATCGGCGCGGGCCTGTTCGTCGGCTCCGGCCACGCAATCGCGGAAGCCGGCCCGGCATCGATCCTCGCGTATGCGATCGCGGGCGTGCTGGTCGTGCTGGTGATGCGCATGCTCGGCGAGATGGCCGTCGCGCATCCGGACAGCGGTTCGTTCTCCACCTATGCCGATCGCGCGATCGGCCATTGGGCCGGTTTCTCGATCGGCTGGCTGTACTGGTGGTTCTGGGTGCTCGTGATCCCGATCGAGGCGACCGCCGCCGCGACCATCCTCAATGCGTGGTTTCCCGGCGTCGCGACGTGGGCCTTCGCGCTCGGCATCACGCTCGTGCTGACGGTGACCAACCTCTTCTCGGTCAAGAACTACGGCGAATTCGAATTCTGGTTCGCGCTGATCAAGGTCGTCGCGATCGTCGTGTTCCTGTGCATCGGCGGCGCGGCGATCGTCGGCATCGTTCCTGCCCCCGCCGTGTCGGGCGTATCGAATCTGTTCGTGCATGACGGCTTCATGCCGCACGGCGCCGGCGCGGTGCTCGCGGCGATGCTGACGACGATGTTCTCGTTTCTCGGCACCGAAATCGTGACGATCGCGGCCGCCGAATCGGACAATCCGCAACGCCAGATCGTGCGTGCGACCAATTCGGTGATCTGGCGCATCACGTTGTTTTATCTCGGCTCGATCCTCGTCGTCGCGGCCATCGTGCCGTGGAACGACCCGCTGCTGCCGAAGCACGGCTCGTATCAGCGCGCGATGGAGCTGATCGGCGTTCCGAACGCGAAGGCGATCATCGACGTGATCGTGCTGGTATCGGTCGCGAGTTGCCTGAATTCGGCGCTGTACACCGCGTCGCGGATGCTGTTCTCGCTGTCCAGGCGCCAGGACGCGCCCGCGTTCCTGCGTCGCACCGATTCGACCGGCACGCCGCGCGCGGCCGTGCTCGCCTCGACCGCGTTCGGCTTCCTGACCGTGATCGCGAACTACCTGATGCCGGAGCAGGTGTTCGGCTTCCTGCTCGCGACGTCGGGCGCGATTGCACTGCTCGTGTATCTCGTGATCGCGATCTCGCAACTGCGGATGCGCAAGACGCTCGAAGCGGGCGGCGCGGACCTGACGCTGCGGATGTGGCTGTTCCCGTGGCTCACGTGGGCCGTGATCCTGTTCATCTGCGGCACGCTGACCGTGATGCTCGTGAGCGAGGATCACCGGATGGAAGTGGGTGCGACGGCCGTGTTGGCGCTGATCGTGCTGCTGGCGTCGTGGCTGAACAAGCGTGGTCGCGATGCGCAGGCGAGTGAAGGGCGGCGCGTGTCGGCGACGTGATGGCCTGATGCTGCGACGGCGGGCCCGGGCGTCTGCCGTCTGCCGGCGGGGAGCGCCCTGCCAGGATGGATCGCCCGAGCGGCTTCGGGCACTGCATCCGGGAGGGTGGCCGGCAGCGCGTGAGGTTCCGGCACGGGCCGGAATCGTCTACCGTTGTTCCCGTGAGGCGCCGCGAACGTTTCGGGATGTGCGATCGAGCGTGTTCCAGCCCAACAGCACCAGAGCAAGGCTCGTCGCTGCCATGAGTGCGCCTGCGACGGGCACCGACGCGTAGCCGAGACCGTGACCGACGACCGCGCCGCCGAGGCCCGCGCCAAACGCGTTACCGAGATTGAATGCGCCGGCGTTGATCGACGAGGCCAGGCCGGGCGCTTCGGCCGCCATCTGCATCACCCGCGTCTGCATCGGCGGCACGATCGCGAAGCTCGCGATGCCGAACAGCAGGAACCCGGCGATCGCGCCGGCATGGCTCGTCAGCAGCAGCGGCATCGTCGCCAGGATCAGCGTGAGCGCCAGGAGGATGATGCGTGTGGCGCCGACGAGCGTGCGGTCCGCCATGCGTCCGCCGATGACGTTGCCTGCGGTGAAGCCGACGCCGACCACCACGAGCGTGAGCACGACGAAGTCCGGGGACGCCGCCGTCTGGTGTTCCAGCACCGGCGCCATATACGTATAGAGCGTAAACATCGCGGCCGAACCGATCGCCGACGTGGCGATCGTGACGAGCACGGGCGGTTGGGTCAGCACATGCAGCTCTTGCCGTACGTTCGGCGTCTTGCCGGTCTCACCCTCGGGCAACGCCAGCCGCAGCGCCGCCATCGCGAAGACGCCCAGCCCGGCCATGCCGGCGAATGCCGAGCGCCAGTCGACGGCTTGCGCTATCCAGGCGGCCACGGGCACGCCGCCGATGTTGGCGACGGTGAGCCCCGTGAACATCGCCGCAACGGCCCGCGCCTTTCGCCCGTCCGGCGCCACGCTCGCCGCGACGATCGACCCGAGCCCGATAAAGGCGCCGTGATTGAAACTCGTCACGACGCGTGCGACCAGCAACGTCGCGTAGTTCGGCGATAGCGCGGACAGCAGGTTGCCGAGCGTGAACAGTCCCATTGCCAGGATCAAGGCGCTGCGCATGCGCAGGCGGACCAGCGCCAGCGTCATGAGCGGTGCGCTGATCGTGACGCCGATCGCATAGGCGCTCACGATTTGCCCGGCTTCAGGAATCGAGACGCCCACCCCCCGTGCGATATCCGGCAGAAACCCCATCGGCCCGAACTCGGTGGAGCCTATGGCGAACGTGCCGATGGCGAGCGCGAGCAGCGGCCAGTTGACGAGCGAGGCGAGCTTCTCGCGTACCTGCGAATTCACGGTGGTCGAGTCCATCGGTTGGGTCATCCTCGTCGACCGGAGGGCCGATCGGGTTGCCTGCATGCGAGGCGGGACGCCAGTGTGAAATTGTTCCCCTGCGTGGACAAGGCGCGGAAAACGAATATATTGTTCCCATGTGCGAACGTTCCCAGATTACCGATCTCAACCAGTTGCGCGTGTTCGCGGAGGTCGCCCGGACTTCCAGCATCACGGCCGCCGCGCGCCGGCTGGACAAGCCGAAGTCGACGGTCAGCCGCGACGTCGCCAGGCTGGAGCAAAGCCTCGGAACCGTGCTGCTGTCGCGCAACGGACGGCGCCTGGTGCTTACCGAGGCGGGCGAGCTTTTCGCGGAACACGCGGGCCGCATACTGGCGGGAGTCGAGGAGGCGACGGACGCCGTCGCGGCAACGGTTCCCGTTGCGCGCGGCGTCGTCACCGTACAGGCGACCTACTGGCTGGGCCATGCATTGCTCGTGCCGCACCTGGCGTCGTTCATGGACCGCTTCCCGCAGATGAACGTCGTTCTCGAGCTGAAGGACTTCGCCAATCTTTCGACCCATGACTGGGATGTCCAGCTCACGGCGGGGGCGCTGGCCGATTCGAGCCACGTGGCGCGACGCATCACCGCGATAACGCTGCGCCTTTACGCCAGTGCCGGGTACGTGTCTCGCCGAGGCGTGCCGACGAAGCTCGGCGATCTCGAGCAGCACGTGATCGTCGACAAGCACTGGACCAACGGAACCTCGCCCTGGCCCGGCGGAGCGGGCGCTCGACCGGCGGCCATCAAGCCCAGGCTGGTGGTGAACGACATGATCGCGATCGCCGAAGCGATCCGCGAGGGCGCGGGCATCGGCTGGATGCCGTCGTTTCTTGCCGAACGAACGCCGCAAGCGGAAGCGCTCGTGCCTGTGCTGCCCGATCTGAAGCCGGCCTCGATGCCGGTATTCGCGGTCTTTCCGCGCCGCCGCTCCGCAAGCCCGAAGGTACGGGCGTTCGTCGATTTTCTGGTTGAAGCCTTCGCGGAATGAGGCCTGGGCCCGTGCCCGAGCGCGCCGCTATCGCCGGGCGAGCGGCCGCGCCGTGGTCGTGCGGACGGTACGGGCATCCCGACGGCTTTCGCATGGGCCAGCCATCGCCCGGCGGCATCCGGGCGGGTGGGTAATACCCCCGGCCAGTAAGCGGGATCGGAAGTAGAATTTTCAGCAAAGGGAGTTCTACGCAATGAAGAAGTCGAAGTTCACGGATAGCCAGATCATGGATGCGCTCAAGCGGGCGGAGTCCGGGCTGGCGGTGCCGGAGATTTGTCGGGAGCTGGGTATCAGCACGGCGACCTTTTACAACTGGCGCGGCAAGTACGGCGGCATGGACGTGTCGCTGATGGCTCGCATGAAGGAACTGGAGGCGGAGAACGCACGACTGCGCAAGATGTACGTCGAAGAGAAGATCAAGGCGGAGATCGTCGCAGAGGCGCTGGCAAAAAAAGACTGAGGCCATCTTCTCGCCGCGAGATGGCCAGGGACGCAGTAGCACGCCGGGGGGTGTCGATCCGGCTTGCATGCGAGGCATTTGGCGTAAGCCAGACGTGCTACCGCTATGAGCGAAAGCGCAATGCAGAGAACGAACAGATCGCCGACTGGTTGCTGAGACTGACCGACAACCACCGTAACTGGGGATTCGGGCTGTGTTTCCTGTACCTGCGCAACGTGAAGGGCTTCGGGTGGAATCATAAGAGGATCTACCGCATCTATCGCGAGCTCGAGCTGAATCTCCGCATCAAACCGCGTAAGCGGCTTGTG
>NZ_JPGM01000058.1:0-64681 GCF_000731655.1 Burkholderia sp. MSh2
GCCTTGCCCCCCGCCCGTGCGGCCCGCTCCCCGGTCAATCGCGTAATTCGGGATGTTTCATGTGAATACCGGGCATGTCGCAATTTCTGGTAATGCCGACGACCGCATGTAAAATCGACCGATTTTTACCTCGAAATTACCGAATTCGAGTCGGCGGCGGAGTGCCGGCATCGTATACACATCGATTTACCGCAAGCGTTTCCGGTGGGGATTTTTATGGACTTTATTGAACGAGCGGGCAGCCTTCTGCCCCGAAACCATATTTAAATCGCGGTTTCATCGCCGAATATTCCGGTTTGACGTCACGCAAACGTTCTCGCCGATACGGATTTACCCATCGACGCGTGCACGGGATTCACGCGACGTGAAACTCTCCATCATTTGCCGCATTCGTCCGCACCGATTCCCCGCGAGCGGGCAAGTTTACCGACCGGACGGACTGTTTTTACGGGCTGTCGAATTGTCTTGACGGACGCGAACTTCCGCCGGCTGTCGGGCCGGCGACGCGCAGGCCGCCGCGGTCGCGCCGGGGGAGGAGTCGTGCGCGCATCGGGCACGCGTCGCCCGGCGGGTGCGGCAAGCTGCAGCGACACTGACGCGGCGTCGGTCGCGCCGGGATCGACGCGCGGGGTCGGTGGAGAGGGAAAACGGCTCGGCGCGCACGTGCGTCCCGGTCGGGACGCACGCGGCCAAAGCCGGCCGAACGGACGGCTGGAAAATATGGCGGGGCCGTGGCGCGCGTGACGGCACGCGCGAAAGATGCCTGCCGCCATGCGGCAGGCCGGGACAGTCCCGGGTCTGATACAAAGGATTGCGAATCAATCCGGCAGGTTCATTCCGCCGCTTGCCGCCCTCCCGATCGGGCACGCCAAAACGACCGCGGCGCCGGACAACCCAGGTCGTCCGGCGCCGCGGTCAGGCGAAACGGGCGTTCGCTCAGAACACCGCGTGCCCGCTGATGAGGCTCGGCAGCCAGGTGGAGAAGAACGGCAGGTAGGTGACGATGTTGATCGCACTGAAGATCGCGAGATAGTACGGCCACGCCATCTTCGTGGTCTCGCCGATCGACACGTTGCCGATCGCGCAGCCGACGAACTGCACCGACCCGATCGGCGGATGCACGAGGCCGAGCGAGCAGTTCAGCAGCAGCATGATCCCGAACTGCACGGGCCCGACGCCGCACGCCATCGCGATCGGCAGGAACAGCGGCGTCGTGATCAGGATGTGCGCGGCCATGTCGACGAACGTGCCGAGGAACACCTGGATGATGTTGATGTACAGCAGCATCAGCCAGGGCGCGGCGGTCGACTGCTTCAGCAGCCCTTCGATCGCATCCGGAATCTCCAGGTACGACATCTGGAAGCGCAGCATGTTGGACACCGCGATCAGCAGCAGCACGACCCCGGTCGTACGCGCCGCATGCGACAGCGCGCGGCGCAGCTTCTCGACCGTCAGCGTCCGGTAGACGAGCGCGGTCAGCACGAGCGAGTACACGACGGCGATCGCGGCCGCTTCCGTCGCGGTCGCGATCCCCTTCGCGACGCACACCAGGATGATCGCGATCACCATCAGCCCCGGCACCGCGCCGACGAAGCTGCGCAGCACCGCATACCAGCCGGGAAACGCGGGCAGCGCGGACGAGCCGTCCGCGCGGCGCGGATAGCCGTGACGCACGGCCTGCCAGTACGCGGCGGCGAGCACGAAGCCCATCACCCACAGCACCGGCAGCAGCCCCGAGAACAGCAGGTCGCCGATCGACACGCCGCTCACCGGCTGGCCGTGCAGCATCCCCGTGATCCCCTGCGCGGCGAACGCGTAGATGATCATGTTGGTGGAGGTGGGCATCAGCGCGCCGGCCAGCGACGCGTGCGTCGTCACGTTGACCGCGTATGCGGCGCTGTAGCCTTCGCGCTTCATCAGCGGGATCACCACGCCGCCCATCGCCGACGTATCGGCGGTCGGCGAGCCCGACACGCCGCCGAACAGCGTGCAGGCGACGACGTTCGCCATCCCGAGGCCGCCGCGGAAATGGCCGACGGTCGCCTGCGCGAAGCGCAGGATCCGGTCGGCGATGCCGCCGTGCAGCATCAGTTCGCCGGAGAAGATGAAGAACGGCACCGCGAGGAACGAGAATGCATTCATCCCCGAGACCATCGCCTGCATCGCGGTCGCGATCGGCAGGCCTTCGACCATATAGGTCAGCACGCACGCTATCCCGAGCGCGAACGATACGGGTACGCCGAGCACGAGGAAAATCAGAAAACTGACGGACAGGATCGCGAGTTCCATGGCGTTATTGTCTCGACGAAGGACGACGGAGCGCGAGCAGGTGCTCGAGCGAGAAGAGGATGATCGCGATCGCCGCCGGCATCGCGATCAGGTAGCGCACGCCCTCGGGCAGCCCGATGATCGGAATGCGGTCGCCCATCGTCTCGGCGGCCATGCTGCCGCAGCCGGCCATGATCATGATCGCGAACGCGATCAGGCTCAGGTGCTGGACCGCGACGACCGCGGTGCGCGACCTCGGCGGCAGCCGGCGCACGAGCGAGTCGAGGCCGATGTGGCCGCCGTCGCGCACCTTCATCGCCGCGCCGAACATCGCGATCACGATCACGAGCAGCAGCGCGATCGGCTCCACGAAATCCGGCGCGTTCTCGAACACGTAGCGCATCACGACCGCGTAGAACACCAGCACCGTCAGCACCGCGAGGCACGCCGACGCGATCACGGCCAGCACGCGGAACAGCACGTCGTTCACGCAGCGCAGCAGCGGCGCCGTGTGCGGCCGGGCCGGCGCCGCGCCATCCGGGGCGGCGGCCTGCGCACCCGCGGCCGCCGCGCTGTTCAGGGAAGTGCGTCGCGTCACTTGGTCGCCTCGATCTCGTCGACGATCTGCTTCATCTGCGGCGTCTTTTCATACTTGGTCCACAGCGGCTGCATCGCCTTCACGAACGCCGCGCGATCGATCTGCCCGGCCGGCACGATCTTCGCGCCGCCCTTGGTCACCGTCTGCTGCGCGGACGCCTCGCGCGCGGTCCACAGCTTCTGGTAGTACGGCACCGAATCGGCCGCCGCCTTCCGGATCGCCGCCTGCTCCTGCGGCGACAGCGTGTCCCAGACCTTCTTCGAGAACACCAGCACTTCCGGCGTCATCGCATGCCGGGTTTCCGAGTAGTCGGGCGCGACCTCGTAGTGCTTGGTTTCCTCGTACGACGGCATGTTGTTCTCGGCCGCGTCGACGAGGCCCGTCTTCAGGCCCGTATACACCTCGGCGAACGGCATCGGCGTCGGCGTGCCGCCCATCGCCTTGATCTCGTCGACCATCAGGTCGGACGGCTGCACGCGCACCTTCAGCCCCTTCATGTCGGCCGGCGAGCGCACCGGACGCTTCGCGTAGATCGAGCGCGCGCCGCTCTCGTAGAACGTCAGCGCGATCATTCCCTTCGCGGTAAACGCGTCGAGGATCTTCTGGCCGGCCGGGCCGTACATCGCCTTGCGGAAATGATCGACGTCGCGGAACAGGAACGGGAACGACGGGATCAGCGATTCCGGCACGATCTCGTTGAACGACGCACCGTTCACGCGCGCCATGTCGATCGCGCCGATCCGCACCTGGTCGACCGTGTCCTTCTCGGAGCCGAGCGCGCTGTTGCCGAACACCTTGATCGAATCCTTGCCGCCCGTCTGCTTCGACAGTTCGTCGCCCATGTACTTCACGGCCATGTTGGTCGGGAAGTTGTCGCCGTGCACGTCCGCCGAGCGGAACACGCGCGCATGGGCGGACGTCGCGAAGCCGGCCAGCAGCGCGACGGCCAGTGCGGTACGGGAGCGGGTGAATCGGTGCTTCATCGTCAGTCTCCTTGATGGTTGTACTCGTTATTGCGCGGCGATCCGCCGGCCGGCGCGTGCTTCGGCGCCGTGCTCGCCGACCGCCGAGTCATACGTCGTATGACGTGTTGACGCGAATGTACGTCGGTTAATCGTTTAACTCACTTGGTGCATACCCGTAGAACTACTGTCATGCAGCGTTTTCTGGATTGTCCGGGGAATCGCATTCTCTGTTTTGGGGAATTTCTGCGAAACGTTTTCCTGAACCGGGTTCCTCTCCACGCGCGACGACCGCGTGGCCGCAGGCATCGGCAGCGAAAATTTATCTTTCGCTTCGCTTGCATTTGTCATAGGATGTCCGATCACACAGGACGGCACTCGGCGTCATGTGACGCACAAGCGCCCTGCCCGATGCGAAGGAAACGGGACGACGGAGATCCCGGGCAGGCGACGGCGCCTGCCGCGCCGTCACGCCTGCATGACCAGCGATGTCAGTTGCGCCGCGCGCGCCACTTCCGTCTTCGCGTAGATCGACTTGATCTGCGTGCGGATCGTGCCGATCGACACGCCGCGCAACCCGGCGCATTCCTGCGGCGACAGCCCGTCGCAGCAGAGCAGCACCGCGAGCTCGGCTTCGGCCGACGAGAGCCCGTAGAACACCCGCAGCCGCTGCGCGCGGGCCGACGGTGCGCGCAGGTCGGCGGCCGTCATCAGCGTCGCCGCGCCGGGCCGCTCGCGCATCAGGCGCGACTGCCCGGGCACCGGCATCAGCGCCAGCGGCAGCGGCTCGCCGGTCACGCGCCGCAACAGCAGCCCGCCGCGGGCGATTGCATGACGCCATTGCGCGTCGTCGGCGCAGCCGTCAGGCACGAACCGCCCGTTCACGATCCGCAGCGCCGGCTCCGCCGCGATCAGCCGGTCGGCCGCGCGATTGGTGTAGCGCAGCTCGCGTTGCGCGCCGAGCAGGAAGACCGGCACCGGAATGGCATCGAGCGTCGATTCCGCGGCGGCCACGCGCGCCTCGAGCGCCCCGATCCGCGCCTGGATCTGCAGCGCGCGGCTGATGTGCACGCCCATGGTTTCGATCGTGCGGCGCTGCTCGTCGGACAGGCCTTGCGATTCGGGGCCGCTCTGGACGCTGAGGAAGGCGCCCGCGCCTGCGTCGCGATGGATGTACAGGCCCGAGATGCTGCCGAGCCCGTACGGATGGAGGAATTCCTGGTAGAACGCACCGTGCGTGCGCTGCTGCGCGGACAGGTGCCGGATGTCCTCGAACCAGCGGCCGGCCGGCCAGTTGCCGGCGACCGGCACCACCGGGTCGTACCGGTAGAACTCGGTGTTGTAGGTGTGGTAACACGCGGCGACCCACGAGGCGTCGTCGCCCGCCGCCTGCTCGATCGCCGGCACCCTCGCCGCATCGTCGAACGACAGCAGCGTGACCATGCGCACGCCGACCGTCGACCGCAGCCCGTCCAGCACCGCTTCCCATCGCTGGTCGCCCAGCGCCGCCGCGTAGACGTCATCGATCCACGCCGATGGAATCAATCCGTTCAGTTGCATCTGGCCACCCCGCGCCGTGCGTCTTTGTCGAACGTCTTCCGCGCATCTTAGCCAATCGGCAACGACGGTCAAAAATCGCCCGCGTGCGTTTGTCCGAAATACCACGTTTGTTACCGTTTCTCGTCAGACGGAATGGCTTGCTCGGGCAGGACGGCGCGATCGCGACCGGCTTTTCATCCGGGTCGCCATATGCCATGATGCGGCGCATGAAGATGCGACACGCCACGACCTCGCTGCACCATCACCACGGACGCCCTCCACTGCGCCGTGGCTCGTCTCGCATCTAGCAACCGCATCGGGTTCATGCCCGATCAGGACGATACCCAAGGCGCCTCCGGCGCCTTTTTTGTTTTTTGCCGCCCGAGAAACCTGCCGCGCCGATCAATCGACAACGGATGGAGTGTTTTCAATGCAACAAGCCTGGACAGACATCGCCCTGCCGGACCTGCCGCTCAGGGAGGACCTCCGGTCGCTGCACGCGTACGGGGCGCCGCAGCTCGACGTGCCGGTGCGCCTGAACGTCAACGAGAATCCCTATCCGCCGTCGCCGGCGCTCGTCGAGCGCATCGCCAACGCGGTGGCCGACGCCGCGCGCGACGCGAACCGCTATCCGGACCGCGACTTCGCCGAACTGCGCGCGCATCTGGCCGCCTACCTGACGCACGACACGGGCGTCGCCATCGACGCGTCGCGGGTCTGGTCGGCCAACGGCTCGAACGAAGTGATCCAGCAGATCCTGCAGGCGTTCGGCGGCCCGGGGCGCGCGGCGCTGGCCTTCACGCCCGCGTATCCGATGTATGACGAATACTGCCGCACGACCTTCACGCGCCTGCATACGCTGCCGCGTACCGAGGATTTCGCGCTGGACCTCGACCAGGCGATCGACAGCATCCGGACGCACCGGCCGAGCGTGGTCCTGCTGACGTCGCCGAACAATCCGACCGGGACCGCGCTCGCGCTCGACACCATCCGGGCGATACTCGACGCCGCGCCGGGCGTGGTCGTCGTCGACGAGGCCTATGCGGAATTCCGCCGCCAGGGTGTGCGCAGCGCGGTGACGCTGCTGCCGGATCATCCGCGGCTCGTCGTCACCCGCACGCTGAGCAAGGCGTTCAAGTTCGCGGGCGGACGCGTCGGCTATTGCGCATGCGCGCCTGCGATCGTGGCGGCGTTGAAGCTGGTTCGACTGCCCTATCACCTGTCCGCATTGACCCAGGCAGCGGCCTGCGCGGCACTGGTCGCGCGCGACGAAATGCTGTCGCAGGTCGACGCGATCAAGGCCGAGCGCGATTCGACGGTCGGCTGGCTGCGCGGCCTGGGCCTCACGGCAGCCGATTCCGATGCGAACTTCGTGATGTTCGGCAAGTTCGCGGATCGCCACCGGATATGGAACGGGCTGCTGCGTCACGGCGTCCTGATTCGCGAATCCGGCCCGCCGGACTATCTTCGCGTGTCGATCGGCACGGCGGCGGAGATGGCCGCGTTTCGCGCGGCGCTGCTCGACGTGATGTCGGCAGGGTAAGCGACCGGCCAGCCGGCACGCGGTCGCGCGGCCACGCGACGACGCGCGTGCCGGCGCCCGAGCCGACGGTGCGCTTACTTCATCGTGGCGAACCGCAACTCCATCTCGTCGATCTTCGCGAGCACGGCTTCGCTGAGCCGCCTGACGTGGCTCGGCACGTCGGGCGCCGACAGCAGCGCCTCGATCCGTCCGCGCCAGTAACTCGGATGCCTGACGCGCCCCGCGCCCGACATCGACACGGCGTCGGCGAACGTCTCGCTTTCCAGGAGCGCCACCATTCTCTGTATGTGAGAGATCTCCCGTTCCACATAGTCTCGCGCCAGCATATCGATTGAGATTCCCCGAAATACGCCATCAGGCATCCGTCGCGGACGCGCCGTCGCGCGGCGCGATGCAGACGGCTCACTGCACACGTTGCGCGGCATCGTACGCAACGGCTGTGTCAATCAACTGCGCGTGCGCTCGTCGCGACCGCCAACGCGGAACGACAAGGCTTGGCGGCATCCGGTTCCGGGTGCCCCGTTGTCAATCGTAGGCGCAGCGTCCGGCTCCGGCATCCCCAAAAATGAGGATGCCGGTCAACCCCGGCCACCCGGCGATTTCCGGAAATTACAGCGCGCGGGAATCGCCTTCGTCGAGCCATGCGCCGAAGCCCTTCGGCAACGGCATTTTCTTTCAGCATTGCAAGCTTTCCGCCGGTCCGGCGTCGCGCCGCGTGGCGCGCCCTGCATGTCGATTGGCGCGCTTCGCGAGTGAAGTGGCGCGAGAAAGGCGGCATCATGGCTCATCCCATTCGCCACGGAATCAACGACCATGAATATCGATACCGACCTCCCCGTCATGGTGACCGGCGCCACCGGGTACGTGGCGGGCTGGCTCGTGCAACGACTTCTCGAAGCCGGCCTGACGGTTCATGCTGCCGTCCGCGATCCCGGCAGCCCGGACAAGCTGCAGCATCTCCAGCGCATCGCGGCCGGCCAGCCCGGCACGATCCGCTATTTCCGCGCCGACCTGCTCGAATCCGGATCGTACGCGGACGCGATGGCGGGCTGCGGGACCGTGTTCCACACCGCGTCGCCGTTCACGGTCAGCGTCCGCGATCCGCAGAAGGAGCTGGTCGATCCGGCGCTGCTCGGCACGCGCAACGTGCTCGAAACGGCCAACCGCACGCCGTCGGTACGGCGCGTCGTGCAGACCAGCAGCTGCGCGGCGATCTACGGCGACAATGCCGATCTCGCCGCCACGCCCGACGGGGTGTTTACCGAGGCGATCTGGAACACGAGTTCGTCGCTGACCCACCAGCCGTATTCGTATTCGAAGACCGTCGCCGAGCGCGAAGCGTGGAAAATCGCCGGCGCGCAGCAACGCTGGAAGCTCGTCACCGTCAATCCGTCGCTGGTAATCGGGCCCGGCATCAACCCGTACGCCACGTCGGAAAGCTTCGAGATCGTGCGGCAGATGGGCAACGGCACGATGAAGACCGGCGTCCCCGATCTCGGCATCGGCGCGGTCGATGTCCGCGACGTGGCCGACGCCCACCTGCGCGCCGCGTTCCTGCCGGACGCGAACGGCCGCTACATCGTGTCGGGCCACGACACGAGCCTGCACGGCATGGCGGCCACGCTGCTCGAACGGTACGGCGCCGACTACCCGATTCCACGGCGCGTCCTGCCCAAATGGCTCGTATGGCTGGTCGGCCCGCTGGCGAACAAGGACCTGACGCGGCGCGTGATCGCCCGCAACGTCGGATATCCGTGGCACGCCGACAATCGCCGCAGCCGCGACGAACTCGGCATGCGCTACCGCCCGCTCGCCGAATCGATGAACGAGTTCTTTCAGCAACTGGTCGAGACCGGGCAACTGCGAAAATGAACCGCTTCGCGATTTCACCGGGCTGGCGGATCGTGATCGTCGATCTCGGCCTGCGCGTCGACGAAGTGCTGCGGCGCGCGCAGTTGCCCGCCGACCTGTTCACGCGGCCGGAAAGCGGGCTGACCACCCGCGAGTATTTCCGCATGTGGCAAGCGATCGAGGAGATGGTCGACGAGCCCGCCGTCGCGCTGCGCGTGCTCGATCTCGTGACGACCGAGACCTTCAATCCGTCGATCTTCGCGGCGATGTGCAGCCCGAATCTCGAGGTCGCGATACGGCGCATCGTCCAGTTCAAGCCGCTGATCGGCCCGATCCGCCTGCACGTCGCGCGCGAGGCCGACCTTCTCACGCTGACCGTCCAGTTCCTCGAGCAGGACGTGCCGCCGCCCGGCTCGCTGCTCGCGATCGAGCTCGGCTTCTTCGTCAGGGTCGCGCGCCTCGCCACCCGCACCCGCCTGCCGGCACGCGCCGTCACGCTGCCGCGCGACCTCAGGCCCGATCCCGGCTACGCGCAGTTTTTCGGCGTGACGCCGCAATACGGCGACGCGCCGTCCGTGAGTCTGTCGCTGCAGGATGTGCGGCTTCCGTTCGTCACCGCGAACGATGCGATGTGGCAGATTTTCGAACCCGACCTGCGCCGCCGCCTCGACCTGCTGTCGGCCGAAGCGGGCATCGCCGAGCGCGTGCGGGCCGCGCTGCTCGAACTGATTCCCGGCGGCATCGCCACCGTGGACGATGTCGCGGGCATGCTGGCGATCAGCCGGCGCACGCTGCAGCGGCGGCTCGGCGACGAGGGCGCCAGCTTCAAGGCGATCCTCGCGGAAGTGCGCGAAAAACTCGCATGGCACTACCTCGACCGCTCCGACCTGCCGTGCAACCAGATCGCGTTCCTGCTCGGCTATCAGGATCCGAATTCGTTCTTCCGCGCATTCAACGAATGGACCGGCATGACGCCCGAAGCCGCACGCGCACGGAAAACCCGCTGACGCATTGCCGCATCGCCGCCGGCCCCGAGCGACATCAGCGGGAAGCGTCGTCGCGGCTCAACCCGAAAATGAAGTCGGCTTCCACCGATGCGCCTTTCGGCAATTGCAGCACGCCGACCGACGAGCGCGTATGGACGCCCGCGTCGCCGAGCACCGCGTACAGCACGTCGGATGCGCCGTCGGCCACTTCGCTCTGCATCGTGAAGCCCGGCGCGCTGCGCACGTACACGGTCATGCGCGGCACCGTCGCGATCGCATCGAGCGTGCCGCACTGCCTGCGGATCAGCGCCAGCGCACGCAGCGCCGATATGCCGGCCGCGCGGCGAGCCTCGTCGAGCGAAACGGATTCCCCCACGACGCCAACGAAGTGCACGACTTCGCCGATTCGCGGAATCTGGCCGGCAATGTAGGCCGTCCTGCCATCGACCAGAACGGGCGTGTACTTTCCGCCGATCCTGATTTCCTCGTCCGGGTCGAATCCGAACCCGGCCGCGATCCGGGTCAATCTGTCGTCTCTGTTCATTAGTGAATTCCCCGATACCTCTGAAAAATGCAAAGAATAATTAAATCGCCGCGGCTTGTCGCCGAAAAGAGGATCGGCCTGGAACGGTCGAAGCGATGCACCGTTGCCATTCAATATTTCCGGGTAATCCTCCAGCGACTGTTTACATATCGGGCACGCCCGCGTTACCGCAAGAACGGGCGCGCGCAAGGAGCGTCACGCGGAGCATGGTCGCTCTCGCGGCAACCCCGCATTTAAAAACATGTCACGGGAATACCCGAAATCGCGCTGCACGGCGATTTCGTTCGTCACTTGCCACAAGACGAAAGGGCTCGCCTCATTTCTTTCCCCACACGCGATGTCGGGCATTCGCACGTGTGCTTCATATGTAAACAAACCCCTGGATGTACGCCGGCGAGACACACTTCTCAGGTGTTCGAAGCAGTCCTGCAATGTTGTATCGATGACAAAACGCCGAATCAGTGAGAATTTCCTCATAATTTCGCATTGAAACCGCTATCATGTGTGTACTTCAACCTGAAGAGCGATATATGGCGACTTACAAGGAACTGAAAGCCCAAATGGAAGCTTTGGCGGAAAAAGCCGAAGTGGCGCGTGCCGCGGAATTCCAGGCAATCCTCGATGACATCCGCACCAAGGTCGCGGAATTCGGCATCACCGAAAAGGACATTTTCGGCACGCGTCGAGGTCGACCGGCCAAACAGGCGGCTGCACCCGTGCAGGCAAAGTATCGCGATCCGAAGACCGGGGCAACCTGGTCGGGTCGTGGTCGCGCACCCGCATGGATCAAGGACGCGAAGAATCGCAATCGATTCCTGATCCAGGAATAAGATTCCCGGCGCATACCGGCGCGCGATTCGGCGCGCCGTCCGGCAATATGGGCATCGAGGCCGGCGGTATTCAAAGACCGCTCCGGCATGGTGAAAACTTGCGCAATCCGGCACGGAGTCGCATGCTGCGTGCCGGATCGCAAACCCTCCGATATTTTCTGTTTTAACGTTCGTAATAAATCGCAAGCCACACGGTTTGCGTTTCTTCTTGCGTCCACGCGACGCGATGGCGGCAATGCGGCTCGATCAATACGTAGTCGCCGGGGCGCATTTCATGACGCGCCGGGCCCGCTTCGAATTCGAGCACGGCCGCGCCCGACAGCAAGACGACCCATTCGGCGCGCGAGTCGTCGTACCAGAACCCGTCGGGGCTCGCATGCCCCATCGACACGATTCTCTCGACGTTCAAACGCGGCCCCGTAACGAGGGGGTCGATTCGTTCGTCGTCGCCGCGCGGGCCTTCCGCGGCGAACAGGTTACCGGTTTGAAGTGTCATGGCTTGATCTCGTCGTCGGATTTCGGGAAAAGGAAGCGGATTTCAATGCGGCGGGAAAGGTTCACTGTAGTCCAGTGACTGCCAATACGGCAGACTTGTTTCGCGGCGGCAGCGGCGGGCATCGCCGAACACGAATGTCGGAAAGCGAAACAGAGCGGAACGCCGAATGCGTGACGGCTTCAGGCAACTACGGCTTCCCGGCAATCGTCCCGATGTCGGGCGAATCGCGGTATCGGCGTTGCGCGCCGAAATCGACGTGACGGTTTGCATTGTCTCCGGCAATCCTGTCCGTGCGCCGAATCGGCAATATCTTGAAGCGCTCGCATTCGTCGAGATACCGGCTGTGCCATTCGGCGATCGCGCGACGCCGCACAACCCGCGACGATTCTATTGTCGATCGTGGCCTGGCTTTTGATTCGACAGGCCAACCCGGGAAAGCGGAATCACGCTCATTGAAGGCCGGCTCGAAACGCTGTCCGCCATGCGCGTCGATCGCCCGTCCGGTATTGAAGCGGTTCCGTATGAAACACATTCAGTACGGTCTATCCGGCAATCCCGGTCGGGCAACAATGCGCGAACGACCAAGCCGTGAACGGATCGATCGCGAAATCGATGAAGCCCTGCAATCTGAACGACTTGCGCCGGTTACGCAGATGAACGAGATACATCGGGCGGCCGGGCAACTCATGCTCCGGAAACAATCGCACGAGGCGTCCGGCGGCGACATCATCGGCCAGCAATGATTGGGACTGCAGGATGACTCCGAGGCCGTTCGCGGCGGCGACACGAAGCGTCTGCCCGTTATTCACCTTGATATGCGGACGGACCGGCACTGCGCTGACCCGCCCTTCGCCGTCAAAGTCGACGTCTTGCTGCCGCTCCCGGACCCGAGACATTCTTGTTCGACCAGATCCTGCGGCGCGCGCGGCAGCCCGCGTTGGCCGATATAGTCAGGCGACGCGCAGATCGTCATTCGGTAACGCGCATTGAAACGGCCCGGGGAAGTCACGCAGCCAAGTCGCAAGGCGACCTTGCAACCGGCCTATTTCGCCACCGACGCCCACAGCAACGAAGTGCCCGACACGAACATCAACCCGTCGACCAGGAGCCTGAACGACGACGACTTCATCCGGACAACGAATCGTTTCGCGATGAACGATCCCGTCATCAACGCCCCCCCGACTATCAGCCCTTTGGTCCACACGTCGAGCGGCAGCGCACCGGCTTCCCGGAACGTCGCGATCTTGGTCGCATAAACGGCCAAGGCCCCGGCGGCTTCCGTTGCAAGAAACGCTCCCCGCTCCAGGCCATAGGACGTGAAGACGGGCACGGTAATCGGGCCGGTCGACACGACGATTCCCGTCAGGAAGCCCACCGGGCCGCCGATCATCGCCAGGTTCCACAGGCTGAGCCGCGCCGAGCGGCGGGCAAGCCAGCGGCGCGCGGGAATCATCGCGATGAAGAACACGCCGAGCGCGACGTCGACGAAGCGCGCAGGCAGCGCCAGCAACGTGCGAACGCCCAGCGCGACGCCGGGAACGGCCGTCAGGCAGTAGGCGCCGAGCGCCCGCCAGTCGATCTCGCGTCGCCACGCGCATACCTTGCCGAGGTTGCCCATCACCGCGCCGATCGCCATGATCGGCACCGCACGCTGCGGCCCGAAGCAGATCACGAGCACCGGCATCAGCATCATCGACGAACCCGTACCGACGATGCCGCTCAGCGTACCGGCCGCCACGCCGACGAACAGAACCAGCAGGTAGCCCGTCATCGGCGAAGCAACGCGTCGGGTGCCGAGCCGATGCCGGCCCGGCGAGCCGATCGTAATGCGGGCGTCAGGGAGAATAAATCGCAGCGCATGGCCCCTCGGGCAAATGACATTCCGGCCGGAGAGGCGCGACATGTCCGTTTCTTTTCAATTCCTTCGACGACGATCCTATCGTCGCCGCCCCCCCATATCAAATGAGTTAATATCGCCTCACATGAGAGAAAAAGTCACATCGTGAACCGCGCGAGGAAGCCGCAAGGCAATGACGGAAAGCTGCCGCCGCTCAATGCGCTTCGCCATTTCGAAGCGGTCGCGCGGCATGGCAGCCTGACGGCCGCCGCGGCCGACCTGCACGTCACGCACTGGGCTGTCGGCAAGCAGATCCGGCTGCTGGAAGACTGGTTCGGGGTGCCGCTGTTCGAGCGTCGCGCACGCGGCGTCGCCCTGACCGACGAAGGCGCCGCATTGCTCAACGACGTGAGCAGCACGTTCGAGCGGCTCGCCGCGACGGCGGGCCGGCTGCGCCGGCGTGGCGTCGCGCATCGGGTCTCGGGTATCGTGCGCGTGAACGTACAGCCGAGCTTCGCGCTGAACTGGCTGTTGCCGCGGCTCGGCGACTTCCAGGCCCGGTATCCCGAGATCGACCTGCGCCTGTCCACGACCTCGCGCAAATTGCGCTATATCGGTCACGCTTTCGATATCGGCGTGCGCGCCGGACGGGAAGAAGGCGACGGCGTGATCTCGCGGCGCCTGATGGCCGACGTGCGGCTGCCGGCCTGCAGCCCGGCGCTGCTGCACCGGCATCCCGTCCGGGAAGCGGCAGACCTGCGTCACCACACGCTGCTGCACTCCGCCACGACACGCACGGCGTGGTCGCACTGGCTCCGCGAGGCGGGCGCCTCCGAGCTTCGGCCGGTGCGCGACGTCGAGGTCGAACACACCTATCTTCAACTGGCCGGTGCGATGGAGGGCCTGGGTGTCGCGCTCGCGTCGCTGCCGCTGATCGGGCGCGACCTGGCCGCGGGCCGCCTGGTCTGTCCGATACCGGCGCCGGTGTGGCACGCGCCGGACTACGAGTTGGTGATCAACGCCGAACGCGCCGACGACGATGCCGTGATGGCATTCGAACAATGGATCACCGAGATGGCCGGCCCCGCCCCGATCTCGGGCCACACGGCGCCGGACGCGTAGCGTCGCCGGCGGCAAGCGCCGCCCGGCCGCCCGGCCGCCCGACGCGCATCGCCTCGCGAGCGCGCCGCTTCCCGGCAGGCTCAACCGGAAAGCGCCTCCTGAGACGTGTCCCGCTCGGCGGCATGCTCGAGCAGATGCGCGACGAAGCGGGTCAGCTTCGGCAGCGGCCGCCGGTCGCGCCGGTACACGATATGGATCGGATGCGGCTCGGGCAGATAGGCTTGCAGCACCGGCACCAGCGCCCCGCTCGCCAGATCGTGCGCCACCAGGACTTCCGGCTGCAGCAGCAATCCCGCGCCCGCGATGGCGGCCATGCGCAGGCCGTTGCCGTCGTCGCACGTGAAGACCGGGTCCGTCGACACCGACGGCCCGTCCCAGCCCGCGAGTTTCCAGCCGTTACGTCCGTTCCATACCGAGTGGGACAGGCAATGATGCACGCCCAGGTCCTGCGGCGTCTCGGGACGGCCATGCCGCGCGAGGTAGCCGGGCGATGCGCAGATCGTCATGCGATACGGGGCCAGCGGCTTCGCGATCAGGTCGACATCGCCGAGCGCACCGATACGGATGGCCAGGTCGAATCCTTCGTCAACCAGGTCGACGACACGATTGCTCAACTCCAGTTCGATGCGCACGAGCGGATACATCTGCTGGAACGCGGCGGCCAGCGGCGCGACGACGCACGAGCCGAAAGTGAGCGGCGCGCTGATGCGCAACGTGCCGGACGGCGACGCGCGCAACCGCTCGACCGAGGTCTCGGCCAGTCGCACGTGTTCAAGCGCGCGCTTCGCATCGTCGTAGAAGACACGCCCCGCATCCGTCAGGCTCTGCCGTCGCGTGGTGCGCTCGAGCATGCGCGCGCCGAGGCGCTCTTCCAGTTCGCGCACGTACTTGCCGACCATGACCGCCGACATTCCGAGCCGCTGCGCCGCCTCGGTGAAATTGCCGCCTTCCACGACGGCAACGAACGTTTCCATTGAGCGCAGCTTGTCCATATTGCGAACCGGCGATTAGTAGTATCGAAAATTAGAGCACATTTATCGGCGCGCCGATTCGACGAACAATGGCCGCTCCAACCTGAATTCGACAAGGAGCCGTTCCATGAAGATCGTTGTAATCGGCGCCGGCGGAGACGTCGGCCGTGCGGTGGCGGATGAGCTGGCGCGTGACGGAACCCATGCCGTCATTCGCGTCGGGCGCACGTCTGGCGACCATCAGGTCGACATCGCCCATGACGAGAGCGTGCATGCGCTGTTCGAAAAAATCGGGCGAGTCGACGCGATCGTCGCCGCCGCGGGCAATGTCATCCTGGCGCCGATCGAAAGGATGACGACGGCCGAGTTCCACCGGGGATTGCAGGACAAGCTGCTGGGTCAGGTACGCGTCGCGCTGGTCGGCCAGCACTACCTGTCCGACGGCGGATCGATCACGCTGACCTCGGGCATCGCGGTCGACGATCCGGTTGCGCAAGGCGCCAACGCCGCGACGTCGAACGCCGGGATCGAAGGCTTCGTGCGCGCCGCCGCGTGCGATTTTCGGCGCGGCATCCGGATCAATGCCGTGAGCCCGACCGTCCTGACGGAATCGATGGACCGGTTCGGTCCGTTTTTTCCAGGCTGCGAGAGCGTGCCGGCCGCGCGCGTGGCGTTGGCCTATCGGCGCAGCGTGGAAGGGGTGCATAGCGGTCGCGTCTATCGCGTGGGTCATTGACGCAGCGGGCTCGCCGCGCGAGCCCGCTTCCCGCGCTGCGCCGCCTGCCCGGGGTTCCGCCAGGCCGTCACGGCGCCGACGACCGGCAGCAGCGCCGAGACGGGCAACGCCCGCTCCACCCCGTCGATGAACGACGCCGCCCCGGGCGCCCGCACGAAGAAGCCGAACAACGCGCCCCCCCATCACGCCGCCCACCTGCCGCGCGGTGTTCAGCAACCCCGACGCGATCCCGGATTGCGCGGCGCTCACGGCGGCCCGCGCCGCCCCGGTCTCCCCGTGTTCGTCAGGCCGCCGCCCTCAACCACGCAAGCAGATCCGCCTGCGCCGTGCCGTCCGCGATGGGCGCCGGCGTCAGCAGGCAATAGTGCGAGCCGTCGTCGACGAACCCCATCGGCGCGACCAGCACGCCGCTGTCGATGTCGTCGCGAACGAGATGCCACGGGCCGATCGCGACGCCGAGCCCCGCGACCGCCGCCTGCAGGCTGAAATAGAAATGGTCGAACCGCTGCCCGCGCCCGCCCGCGGCCGGCCGATTCGCCGCCGCGGCCCATTCCTTCCATGCGCCCGGCCGGGTCCGCGTATGCAGTAGCGGCGCATCCGGCTTCAACGTGCAATCGCCGCGACGCGAGGCAAACCACGCACCGGCCTTGTCGGGCCGGCAGACCGGCCCCACCCGCTCGGCGAACAGCGGCTCGGCGTGACAACCGGCGGGCCACGCAAAATCGCTGCGACGAATCGCCATGTCGATGCCGCCGTCGAACGAGAATGGCCCGCCCCCGGCCGCCAGGTGAATGTCGACGCCCGCATGCCGCGCCTGGAAATCCGGCCAGCGCGGAATCAGCCAGCGCATCAGCAGCGTCGGTTCGCACGACAGGACCCAGCGCCGCGCCCGTGCAGCCTCGACGCGCAATTCGTCCGCCGCGTGACGCATCAGCCCCAGCCCGTCATGCACCGCCCGGGCCAGCTTGCGGCCCGCGTCGGTCAGAAACACGCGACGGCTGCGCCGCTCGAACAGCGCCACGCCCAGATCGTCCTCGAGCAGACGCACCGCCCGGCTGACCGCGCCATGCGTCACGCACAGCTCGTCGGCGGCCCGGCTGAAATGCTCGTGACGCGCCGCCGCCTCGAAGCAGCGCAAGGCCATCAGCGATGGCAGGTGCGAACGGATCGATGGTGAATCCAGCTCACCATTCTGGTCAGAAATCATCGCTTTTCCCGGGCGGATACGGTCTCTACGATTGTGCCATGACGACACCGACCGAAAGGACGACACGATGACAGAATGGATAGTTGTAGTCACGATCACGCTGCTGGCCGTGATCAGCCCGGGCCCCGACTTCGCGATGGTCACGCGCAACAGCCTGATGCTGTCGCGCCGCTCGGGCGTGCTCACGGCACTCGGGATCGGGCTCGGCGTCACGGTCCACGTGAGCTACACGCTGCTGGGCGTGGGCCTGCTGATCCGGCAATCGCCGTGGCTCTTCAATACCGTCAAGCTGATCGGCGCGGTCTACCTGGTCTACCTGGGCGCAAGGATGCTCATGACGAAGGCCGCCGACGGGCGACCCGCCGCCGGGGTCGCGCCGCTGTCCGACCTGGCCGCGCTGCGCACCGGCTTCCTGACCAATGCGCTGAACCCCAAGACCACGGTGTTCATCGTCAGCCTGTTCATGCAGGCCGTGCGACCCGACACGCCGCTGATCGTGCAGCTCGGCTATGGCGCGTTCATCGCGCTGGCGCACGCCGGCTGGTTCAGCCTGGTCGCCCTGTGCTTCTCCGCGCCGGCCGTCCGCGATCGCCTGCTGTCGCTGCGCCACTGGATCGACCGCACCTTCGGATGCCTGCTCGTGGGCTTCGGCGTCGCGCTCGCGATCGCGCGCGGCGGACGCTGATCCGGACGCCCGCGCTGGCGCCGCCGCCGGGCGCGGCCGGGCCGACGGGCCGCCCGGCTCAGCGCCGCGTGCTCAAGCCCGCCCGCGCGCCGACCGGCTCCCGGCTGCGCCCGAGCAGCGCCGCCAGCGAGAGATCCACGAGCTTGCCGAACGGCGCGCGCAGCAGGCTCGGCAGGTTCCAGCGCCCCTGCACGAACACGCCCTTGGCATGGCTCATCGCGCGGAACCCCTCGATGCCGTGATACGCGCCCATCCCGCTCGGGCCGACACCGCCGAACGGCAGGTCTTCCTGCGCGACATGCAGCAGCGTGTTGTTGATGCCGACGTTGCCCGACGTGGTGCGCGCCAGCAACGTCTCGCAATCGCCGTCCCGCGCGCCGAAGTAATACAGCGCAAGCGGCCGCGGGCGCGCATTCACGTAATCGACGACTTCGTCGATCGTGCGATACGTGCGCACCGGCAGGATCGGCCCGAAGATCTCTTCCTGCATGACGGCCGTATCGTCGCCGGCCCCGACGATCAGCGTGGGCGCGAGCGTCCGCTTGCGGGTGGCCGCCTGCTTCGGGTTCACGCCCGCCTCGATCACGCGCGCGCCTTTGCTGCGCGCCTCGTCGACGAGCCCTTTCAATCGATCGAAATGCCGGTCGCTGACGATCGACGTGTAGTCCTGGCTGGTCGGCCCGCCCGGGTAGAAACGCGCAACGGCCGCATCGTATTGCGTGACGAACGCGTCCAGGTCGTCCTCGTGCACCAGCGCGTAGTCGGGCGCCACGCAGGTCTGCCCGCCGTTCGACAGCTTGCCGAACACGATGCTGGAGACCGACCGCTCGTCGACGTGCCCCCTCGCGACGATCGCCGGGCTCTTGCCGCCGAGTTCGAGCGTCACCGGCACCAGGTTGTCGCTGGCTGCCTTCATGACCTTGCGGCCCACCTGCGTGCTGCCGGTAAACAGCAGGTGATCGAACGGCAGGCCGCTGAACGCGGCGCCGATTTCCGGCCCGCCGAGCACGACCGCGACTTCTTCGCTCGCGAAGGTCTCCGCGAGCATCCGGCGCATCACCTCGCTGGTGCGCGGCGTCAGCTCCGAGGGCTTGAGCATCGCGCGATTGCCCGCGGCCAGCGCGGTGGCCAGCGGAATGAAGGTCAGCGCGAACGGGTAGTTCCATGGCGCCATCACGCCGACGACGCCCAGCGGCTGATATTCCACATGGGCGTGCCCGGCGCGATAGAGGAGGCCGACATGCCGGCGCTGCGGCTTCATGAAGCGGCGCAGGTTGCGCGTCAGGTAGTCGATCGCCTGGATCACGCCGACCAGTTCCATGATCGCCGTCTCGTGTCGCGAGCGATGCCCGAAATCGGCGCTGACCGCCTCCTCCACTTCGCGGCGATATGCGAGCACCACGGCGCGCAGCCGCGCGAGCCGCGCCTTGCGCTGCTGCAGGCTCGGCGGCCCCTCGCCGACAAACGCGTCGCGCTGGCGGGCCAGCAACGCCGCCGGATCGAGGCTCGAGCGGGATTCCGCGGAAACGGCCATGGTGCACCTCACGAAAGAGCGTTGATGTAGACACTGTCAACTTGCATGCAGCGGATCATAGGCCCACAATGTTTTCCCTGTCAACATAGGAGAAGCACGATGCCGTCGAACGCGGATGCGGACACCGGGCACAAGGCTTATCACCACGGCGATCTGCGTCGCGCAATCATCGACACGGCGCTCGACACGCTGCAGGAGCAACAAGGCTGGCAGTTCACGCTGCGTGAAATCGCGCGGCGGGCGAACGTCAGCCACTCCGCGCCGTACCGGCATTTCCCGGACAAGGCCGCGCTGCTTCACGAACTGGCGCTGATCGGTTTCGACCGCCTGCGCGACGAACTCGCCGCGTCCGTCGATCCGGCCGCGGACGCGCCGGCGGTGCTGCTGGCGCTCGCGTACGCCCATCTCGCGTTCGGGCAGCGCAACCCGGACCTCTACCGGCTGATGTTTGCCGCTGACGCCGGGGAGCCTTCGGACATCCACCTCGATCCGCGCGTCCAGGCGCCGTTCCTGCTGGTGGTCGACCTCCTGGAGTGCGGCCAGCGCGCCGGCACGATCCGCCCGCGTCCGGCGCTCGGCCAGGCGACCGCCTGCTGGGCGCACCTGCATGGCCTGACGATGCTCGCGATCGACGGGCGCCTGGTGCGCGAGAAGGTCGGCGATCATGCGATCGAGGATGCATTGGCGACGCTGCTGGACGGCCTCGTGCTGCCCGACGGGCACGCGCCGACGGCCCGCACGAAAGACGCTTGACCTTCGATTTAACTTGAAGGTTATGGTTTGCCTCGGCAGCGTATCGAGGCCATGGGTATGGGTACTGCCATCCGACAATCCGGCGGCGCGTCGCACACGTCCGCCCTTGGCCGATCAACCGGGAACCGCATCATGACCAAGCGTATCCTTCACGTCGTCAGCAACGTCGCGCACTACGCCGATCCGTCGCAACCGACCGGCCTGTGGCTGTCCGAGCTGACGCATGCCCATCACATCTTCGCGGCGCACGGCTACGAGCAGCGGCTCGTGAGCCCGAAGGGCGGCGTGTCGCCGCTGGAGCCGCGCTCGCTCAAATGGCCGCATGCCGACGCCGCCGCGAAGGCGTGGCGCGCCGACCAGGCCAACGCGGCGCTGCTCGCCACCACGGCACGCCCCGACGAGATCGATCCGGCCGATTTCGATGCGATCTACTTCACCGGCGGCCACGCGGTGATGTGGGACTACCCGGACGACGCGGGCCTGCAGCGGCTCACCCGCGAGATCTACGAACGCGGCGGCATCGTGTCGTCGGTCTGCCACGGCTACTGCGGGCTGCTGAACACGAAGCTGTCGGACGGCTCGCTGCTGGTCGCCGGACGCCGGATCACCGGCTATTCGTGGGTGGAGGAAATCCTCGCCGGCGTGGCGAAGAAAGTGCCCTATAACGTCGAGCAGCAGATGCAGGAGCGCGGTGCGCGCTACGAGAAGGCGCTGCTGCCGTTCACGTCGAACGTCGTCGTCGACGGCCGCCTGGTCACCGGCCAGAATCCGCAATCCGCAAAGGCGACCGCCGAACAGGTCGTCGCGCTTCTTTGACGTGACGTGACGTGATGCGACGCGACGTGACGGCCGCCGCCCCGGGAGCAGGCCGTCCGGCGCGACACCCGTTCGTCACGCGCGGAGGCGGCGCCGTCGCCTTCGTCCATCGCATTCGCGGGCGGGATGCGCGACGGCAGCGTCCTTGAACGACGAACGGCACGCGCGCTCAGACGACCTCGAACCGCAGCCCCGCATGGCGAACCAGACGCTCGATGTACCGTTCGTCGAACATCGTCGCGGGCGTCCAGAAGCCGCCGCCGCGTCCGGTCTTGACGCCGTCGGCGACGCAATCCAGCGCGAGGCTGATCGCGGCCTGGCCGAGCATCTTGCCGGTGGAGCCGTAGCCCGGATCGCGATCGCCGGTGACCGTCACGCGCACGGTCCGTCCGTCGTCGGCGCGCCCGAAAAAGCGCAGATCGTAGCGGCCGGCCTGCTGGGCCTCGACACTCGGCCCCTCGCCGGGCTTCGGCAACAGGAAGCGCTCCATCAGGCCGCGCACCGGCCCGATGACGACGCCCACCATGAACGCGCCGAGGCCGGCCACCATCGTCAGCGCGGTCAGGCGGCCCTTGAGGCCCACGCCCGTCATCACCGCTTCGTCGTAGCTGAAGCGGCTGCCGTACGCATCGTCCGCGAGCGCATTGGAACGATGCACCACCCGCTCGTTGATCGCCGCCATCACGAACGGCGCGATCCACGCGTCGCAGTCGCGATCGAATTCCGCCGACCGCACCGCATGCTGGCGCACCGTGAAGCCGTGCCCCTTCGGGCACAGCGAATAAGGATCGAGCAGTTCCCGGCGCAATGCCGGGTCGGCCGCCGCTTCGCGAACGACGTTGATCACGCTCGCCACCGTGCCGCCCGACGCGCCGCCCTTCAGCGTCCTCACGCGCATCTTCACCTGCGCGGCCGGTGCGCCCCATTGCCGCCGCGCCTGTTGCTGCAGGAAGAACACGCCCAGGTCCGACGGCACCGAATCGAAGCCGCAGCAATGGACGATGCGCGCGCCGGATCGCCGGGCCGCCGGCTCGTACTTCTCGATCATCCGTTTGATCCACTGCGTCTCGCCGGTCAGGTCGCAGTAGTCGGTGCCGGTTTCCGCGCAGATCCTGACCAGCGGCTCGCCGTAAAGCGCGTAGGGGCCGACGGTGGACACGACCACCCGCGTTTGCGCGCAGAGCGCGCGAAGCTGCGCGTCATCGGCCGCGTCGGCGACGACGATCGGCACGGACGGTCCGGCCGCGCCCAGCGTTTCCCTGACCTGCCGGAGCTTCGCTTCGGAGCGGCCGGCGATGGCCCAGCGCAGCGGCTCGCCGGCGCCCGACAGGTACTCGGACAGGTAGCGGGCCAGGATCTGCCCGACGAAGCTGGTGGCGCCAAATACGACGAGATCGTGGGTCGGCTGGGTCATGGACGATTCCTTCGGCGCCGGCGTGGCGTGGACATCCGCGGGGTTAGCGTGGCGTTCCGGGTTCATCGAATCCCTTCAGCGGAGTCGGCAGGTTCAGGACCAGCTGCGCGTCCTTCACCACGTCGAGACGCAGGACGGTGGATGCGCCGAGCCCGTCGAGCAGCTGGCTCAGTGGGCCGCCGTGCCGCACCAGCTCGACGTTGCGCGGCAACAGGCGCTGGGCGAACGAGAGCGTATTGGTCTGCACCGTCGACTGATGCCATTCGCCGTCGATGCGATTGATCATCGTCGTCGTGCCCAGGCGGGACTGGGGCGCGGCCTCGGTCAGCGCCGGCAGCGGCACGCTCAGGCTCAGGTCCGGCCGGCCGCCCGGGCCCGCAATGCGGGCGCTGGCGACCGCGCCGAGGTTCACGTCGATATCGGCGAGCCACTTGGGCAACTGATAACCGTGGACGCCGCGCACCCGCGCGATTTCCGTGGTGACCGGCAGCGCCAGCACGTGCGCGACGAAGCTCCGGCGTCGCATCGAGTCGATCAGCTCGAGCGCGTGCGACCCCGTCGCGCCGGGCCGGCGGATGACCACCGCGACCGACACTTCGTCATAGGGATCGTTGTCGCAGACGGAATACGAAAAGAAGGTCAGTGCGACCAGCCCGCGGCCGGGCAGCGCGCGCAGCGGTTCGAGCGGCGCCGGCAGCGTGGCCCGCAGCCGTTCGAGCGGCGCCAGGAACAGGAGCTGAATGCTGCTGGAGCGGTAGTAGAAGTTCGGCGCCCAGGTCGGACCGACCCGCGACATGACCTGGCGCTTCGGAATCCGGCGGAAAAAATCGATGTTCCCCGCGGCGGGATCGCGCGCCACCTCGTTCAGGTCGGGATTCATCCGGAACCGGTCGTAGTACCCGCCCTCGGGCACGTCGACCTTGTGCGGCCCGAATTCGACCTGAGTGAAACGTCTGTCCATGCTGGTTGCCCCTCGTCGATGATCGACCGTGGCAGGCAACACCCGAAGCCTGCTGATGCACCGCCGTCAGCAGGCACTCTAAGTTTGAAGTCGACTTCAAGGTCAAGGGTCCGAATAGAGGAGCAAGTCGGATTGCGTCCGCCCGGAGGCTAGCCACGCGCGCGAAGAAAACCGGGCACCGCCTCCCCGATCGACGCAAGATATCCGGCCATCGCGCCGGCGACCTTCCACACGGCGGGCCGGGCCGTCATCCGGTCGCGCCACGCGAGCAGGCGGGGCGTCTCGTCCGTCATCGGCGCGCCCTTGCGCGCGCCGAACAGTTGCGCCATGTAGAACGCGATGTCGGCGTAGGAATACGTGTCGGCCAGAAATGCACGCTCCCCGAGCACCTGCTCCATGCGCAGGTAGTACTGCGCCGCTGCCGCGCGCGCGGCCTGCGCCGCCGGGTCGTCCGGCGTCCGTTCCAGGCCCATCAGCCGGACGATGTGCGGAAAATAGACCTCGTCGCTGCCATGTTCGAGCTGGCGCGCCACGGCGCGCGCCGCCGGTCCCGCCGGCCACAGCGCGGGATCGGGCTTCAGGTCCTCGAGATATTCGAAGATCTGCGTGGAATCGAATATCTCCAGATCGCCGTCCATCAATACCGGCACCTGCCGCTTCGGATTGATGCGCACCACGTCCGGATGCCTGGGCTCGTAGCCGCGAAGCTGGCTGAACGGCGCCATCACCCGCTCGAAATCGATGCCCTTCTCGTGCGCGGCAATCTCGACCTTCGCACCGAACATGCTCAGGGGCCCGGAAACGATCTTCATGGTTCGATCCTCTTGAGAAAGGTCGCGTCGCTGCGCATCGCACCGGGTGCATCGGATGACGACGGTATCCGCAGGCCGCGCCGGCGCCATCAGATTTCGTCGGAAAACTCTTCCAGAAAGCGGTGCAACCGATCGCGCCGAACCAGCGCCAGACGGGTGCCGGTGACAGTCTGGAAACCGGTCGACAGCTTCAGCAGCTTCGTGCGGAAGTGATCGAGGGCGAATCGCGTGTCGTCGAGCGCCCGTCTCTCGGCATGCGGATCGTCCGGATCGTACAGCGCGCTGCCCATCCGGCCCGCGACATAGAAGCATCGCGCGACGCCCACCATCCCGATCGCGTCGAGCCGGTCGGCGTCCTGCAGCACCTTGGCCTCCAGCGTCAGCGGCGCGATGCAGGCCGAGAAACTGTGCGCCTCGATCGCATGCGCGACCGCGTCGATCTTCGCGTCGGGCCAGTCGAGCGACGTCAGCACCCGCCGGGCCTTTTCCGCCGCCAGCCGCGATGCCTGCGCGCGCAGCGGAGAATTTTTCTCCACCGCCACGCAGTCGTGCAGCAGCGTCGCCGCCAGCAGCACTTCGGCGTCGCCGCCCTCTTCGGCCTGGATGGCGGCCGCGTTCTTCCACACGCGTTGCAGATGCGACGTGTCGTGAGCGCCGTCGTCGTGGGTGTCGTTCCAGTGAGCCAGCAGGGTCCTGGCCAGATCCTGAAAGGGTGCGAAAGCGGGGAGAGTCATGGATGAACGCGTCGGGGACGGGATGCCGATTATCTCCCAGGCGCCGCGAGAAAAAGCAAGCCACGGCGGCGCCCGGCGGCGACGCGTTCGCATCGGTCGAACCGTCACCTCGGGCGGAACCCGGTTGGCTTATAGTGCGGCATGCCCATTCGACGAGGAGCGCCGCCATGACCTTGCTGGCCAACGGACCGTTTGAAGTGAAGCTGAATCCCGAACCCCTGAGTCCCGTCGCGGGCGCTACCGGGCTCGGCCGCATGTCGCTCGACAAGCAGTTTCACGGCGATCTGGAAGCCGTCAGCCACGGAGAGATGCTCGCGTTTCGCAGCGACGTGCAGGGCTCCGCCGGCTATGTGGCGATGGAAACGGTGCAAGGCGCGCTCGGCGGCCGCCACGGCAGCTTCGTCCTGCAGCACAGTGCCACGATGACCCGCGGGCAACCGCGGCAGTCGATCACCGTCGTGCCCGATTCCGGCACGGGGGCGTTGCTGGGGCTCGCCGGCTCGATGACCATCGACGTCGACAACGGCCGTCATGCCTACCGCTTCGAATACACGCTGCCCGAATCGCCGCAATGACCGGCCTCGCGGCGAGGCCGCTGCCGGATTGCACCGCCGGCTCCTTCGAGAACGTCGCGGCGTTCGCCCCGGCGAAATCCGGCGGCTGCGCTTCGACGGCATCGGCGGGTTCATCCACGATCGCGTCGACGAACCCGGCTGCTGCGGCGGCGGGCGTTGCCGTCGCCGCGCCTTGAGGGTGGAGTCGCCGGCGGCTCAGTTCCACGCATGGCGGGCCGGACGCACGCCGTTCAGGTAGTAGTTGCCGACGAGGTGATATTTCCAGCGCACCGGATCGTGCAGCGTATGCGTGCGCGCATTGCGCCAGTGCCGGTCGAGATTGTGCTCGGCCAGCGTCGCCTGCGTGCCGGCCAGCTCGAACAGCTTCTCGCCCGCGAGCAGCGCGATCTCGGTCGTCAGCACCTTCGCCTCCCCGACCGCCACCGACGCGCGCGCGACGTCGTCCTCGGTCACGTCGCCCCGCGCCGCGATCTCGTCGAGCGTGCGCGCCGCGCGCTCGAGCAGCGCCTCCGCCGCATGCAGCTGAATATGCAGGTGGCCGATCTCGCGGATCGTCAACGGATCGTCGGCCGCCCGCTCGACGCCGCTGTCGACCCACGGCCGCGTGCGCGTGCGGACGAACGCCAGCGTATCGTCGAGCGCGGCCCGGGCGATGCCCGCGTCGATCGCGGCCTGGATGATCTGCGACAGCGGGCCGTTCAGCGTCGGCAGGTCCGACACGCGCTGGGCCGGCAGCACGTGCGAGGCCGGCACGCGCACGTTGTCGAGCACCACCGTGCCGCTCGCCGTGGTCCGCTGCCCGAAGCCCGACCAGTCGTCGATCACGGCCAGCCCCGGCGCCGGCTGGCGGATATACGCGAGCCACGCGTGGCGCTCGTCGTCGAGGCCGAGCACCGGCACGTAGTGCGCGAACAGCGCCCCGGTCGAATAGAACTTGGTGCCGTCGACGACGAAATCGTCGCCGTCCCGGCGCACGCGCGTCTTCAGGTCGAGCACGTGCTTCGTGCCCTTCTCCGAGAAGCCGTTGCCGAACCGCTTGCCGCTCAGCACCTCGGAAAAGAAATGGCGCTTCTGCGCGTCGGTGCCGGTCAGCGCGATCACGTCGACCAGCCCGAAATGATTCTGCGGCAACTGCCCGAGCGACGGATCGGCTGCCGCAACGATCTTCACGACCTCCGTCAGCGTCACATGCGACACGCCCGCGCCGCCGTATGCCTTCGGCACGGTGATGGCCCACAGCCCCGACTGCGAGAACCATTCGATCTCGTCGCGCGGCAGCCGGCGCTCCCGGTCGCGTTCGGCCGCGCCTTGCGCGAGCCGCTGCGCCAGCGCATGCGCGGCCTCGATGGCCTGCGCGTCGTCGGCGATCACGCGGGCCGCCTGCGCTTTCGTATCGGCCGGCGGTTCCTGAATCGTGGCGCTCGTCTCTGACATCGGGCTCTCCTGCTGAGTAACGGGAACACGCAATCTAGCAGCGCCCCGCGCGCGGGCAAACCGAGCGATTCGCACAACGATATTCCTTCGGATGACAAACGATGCGGCATGCCGCCCGTACGCAACCCCGCTACAACCGCGCATCAGCAGCGCGATCGACGTCGCAGCATCGATCGCGCACCAACTCGTCCGCGTAATGCCCCGCGGCGATAACGATGTACGAATCCGTTATTGGATCGTCAGCACGGCGCTTCCTATACTGGCCTGCCGGCATCGACGGCCCCGCCATCAAGGACCACCGCATGACTTCGTCTCACGCAGCATCCGAACTTTCCACCGGCACCGATTACGACGCGCTGGCCGGGCGCTTCAGGCCGATCTTCGAACGGATCGCGGCCGGCACCGCGGAACGCGAGCGCCGCCGCGAACTACCGCACGAGGCGATCGGCTGGCTGAAGGCCGCCGGCTTCGGCGCGGTGCGGCTGCCGGTGCGCGACGGCGGCGCCGGCGCGTCGCTGCCGCAGCTGTTCCGGCTGCTGACCGAACTCGCCGCCGCCGATTCCAATCTGCCGCAGGCGCTGCGCGGGCACTTCGCGTTCGTCGAGGACTGGCTGAACGCGCCGCCGAGCGCCGACCGCGAGACATGGTTCCGGCGCTTCGCGCAAGGCCAGCTCGTCGGCAATGCGTGGACGGAAACCGGCGACGTGACGCTCGGCCAGACCATCACGAAGGTCTCGGAAAAGAACGGCCGGCTCGTGCTGAACGGCCGGAAGTTCTACAGCACCGGCAGCCTGTTCGCCGACTGGATCGACGTGTTCGCGCAACGCGCGGACGACGGCAGCGACGTGATCGTCGCGGTCGCGACCGCACAGCCCGGCGTGATCCGCGAGGACGACTGGGACGGTTTCGGACAGACGACGACCGGCAGCGGCACCACGCGCTTCGAGGATGCGACGGTCGACGCGCGGGACGTGCTCGACTTCGCACGACGCTTCAAATACCAGACCGCGTTCTACCAGCTTTTCCACGTCGCGACGCTGGCCGGCATCGGCCGCGCGATTGTGCGCGACGCGGGCGACCTGGTCCGCCGCCGCACCCGCGTGTACAGCCACGGCAACGCGCCGCGCGCGGGCGACGACGCGCAACTCCAGCAGGTGATCGGCGAGATCGCGTCATGGGCCTATGCGGCCGACGCCCTCGCGCTGCGCGCCGCGCAGCCGCTGCAACAGGCCTACGAGGCGCGCTTCGGCGGCGACGCGGCGGCCGAGCACGACGCCAACGTCGCGGCCGAGATCGAATCCGCGCAGAGCCAGCTCGTCGTGTCCGAACTCGTGCTGCGCGCGGCGACGCGCCTGTTCGACGCGCTCGGCGCTTCCGCGACCCGCAGCACGACGGCGCTCGACCGCCACTGGCGCAACGCGCGCACCGTGGCGTCGCACAACCCGCTCGTCTACAAGGCGCGGATCGTCGGCGACTGGGTCATCAACGGGCGCACGCCGCCGTTCGTCTGGCAGGTCGGCAACGGCCCGGGCGCGCCGGTGGAAACGGAAACGGGAGCGGCCCGATGAGCAAGACCATTCGCTTCAATGCGTTCGAGATGAACTGCGTCGGCCACCAGTCGCCCGGACTGTGGGCCCATCCGCGCGACCGGTCGTGGCAGTACAAGGACCTCGACTACTGGACCGACCTCGCCCGCGTGCTCGAACGCGGGATCTTCGACGCGATCTTCATCGCGGACGTGATCGGCTACTACGACGTCTACAAGGGCAGCAACTATCACGCGCTGCACCAGGCCGCGCAGATTCCGGTCAACGATCCGCTGCAGCTCGCCGCGCCGATCGCGATGGCCACCGAGCATCTCGGCATCGGCATCACCGCGTCGACGACGTTCGAGCACCCGTATACGTTCGCACGCAGGCTGTCGACCGCCGACCATCACACGAAGGGCCGGCTCGCGTGGAACATCGTCACGTCCTACCTCGAAAGCGGCGCGAAGAACGTCGGCGATCACGGCCTGCGCACCCACGACGATCGCTACGCGGTCGCGGCCGAATACATCGAGGTGCTGTACAAGCTGTTCGAGGGCAGCTGGGAGGACGGCGCGGTGGTCCGCGATCGCGACGGCCGCGTGTTCACGCATCCGGAGAAAGTGCACGAGATCGGCCACAAGGGCCGCTTCTTCGAGGTGCCCGGCTACCACCTGTGCGAACCGTCGCCGCAGCGCACGCCGGTGCTGTTCCAGGCGGGCGCGTCCGGCCCCGGCAAGGCGTTCGCCGCGCAGCACGCCGAATGCGTGTTCGTCGCCGCGCCGACCCGCGCGCTGCTCGCGCGCTACGTCGCCGACGTGCGCGCGCAGGCCGCCGCCGCGGGGCGCGACGCCGCCAAGGTGTTGATCTACAACCTCGTCACCGTGATCGTCGACGAAACCGACGAGAAGGCGCAGGCCAAGTTCGACGAGTATCGCAACTACGTGTCGTACGACGGCTCGCTGGTGTTCATGTCCGGCTGGACCGGCATCGACTTCGGCCAGTACGCGCCGGACGATCCCGTCAGGCGCGTCGAGACGAATGCGATCGTGTCGGCGGTCGAGCACCTGTCGGGCGGCGACACCGCGTGGACGATCGGGGAACTGGCCGCCTGGGGCGGCATCGGCGGCCTGGGCCCGGTGTTCGTCGGGTCGGCGTCGACCGTCGCCGACATCCTGCAGGAATGGGTCGCCGCCACCGACGTGGACGGCTTCAACCTCGCGTACGCGGTGGCGCACGAAACCTTCGAGGATGTCGTGCGTCACCTCGTTCCGGAGCTGCAGCGGCGCGGCGTGTACCCGACCGCCTATGCGCCGGGCACGCTGCGCGAGAAGCTGTTCGGCGAGTCGGCGCGGCTGCCCGACGCGCATCCGGCCGCGCAGTTCCGCGACATCGAACAGGTCAAGCGCGACGCCGAACGCGTGGCCGCCTGCGCGTGACGGCCAGCCGGCGGCGGGCCGCACGGCTCGCCGGCCGGGGGACGATCGTTCGGCAGGCCGCGCGAATCGGGCGACGGATGCGCGGCGATCGCGCCGGTCGGAAAGGCGGCGCGACCCAAGGCGCCGGCGCACCTGCGCGCTTCAGCCGTGCGTGTGCCGCAGCTCGCTTTCGATCGTCTGCGG
This sequence comes from Burkholderia sp. MSh2, assembly GCF_000731655.1. NCBI lineage: Bacteria > Pseudomonadati > Pseudomonadota > Betaproteobacteria > Burkholderiales > Burkholderiaceae > Burkholderia > Burkholderia sp. MSh2. Next base: position 30,357 of record NZ_JPGM01000058.1, read on the forward strand.
CAATCTCAGCAGGTTGAAGATCGGGCACACGGCCTCGACCGCCCGATGCAGCGCCCGGATCGTTTCCGGCGATTCGGGCGACACGATATCGAGCGTGTAGCGCAGGTTGTGCGGGAAGATCGGCACATGCTCGAAGCCCGGCTGCTGCGCGAGCGGATGCTGGTCGCCCGTCACCTCGACTTCGATCGCGTCGATCTTCAGGCCCCGCTCCGCGGCCTGGATCAGCGTGATGTGCGTCAGGCAACTGCCCAGTACGCCGAGTTGCAGCTCCGGCGACGCCGGCCCGAGGTTGTAGCCGGCGAAATCGGGCGGGCTGTCGCTGATCACCTGGAAATCGCGAATGCGGATTTCGCGCACGCCGCTGCGGCCCAGCGCGCGCACGGTCGCCTTCAGCGGCGTGGCCTTCAGATCCGGCGTGTTGCGGGCGGCATCCTTTTTCGCGAGCCACGCGTCGCGCTTCTGTTCGAGGTAGTCGTTCAGTGTCGTCATGTTCGGGCCGGTACGGTCGCCATGATCGGCCTCGCATGCGACGGCCGATCGACGGAAATCGTCATGCTATTCCCTTGCGCGACGGCCACGAAACGATCATTCCCGCAAAGCAATTCACGACGCGCGATGTCGGATTGCGACAGGCGCCGCCTTTGCCGCCCCCGAGTTATCCACAATTTCCGTGCATAACCCTGTGGAGAACATGCGCGCAACCGGGCGCAGGGCCGGCGCCGGCCGACCTCGCCGCGCCGCCGTCACCGACGGCCGCGTGCAGCCGCGAACGCCCGTGCGTCACACGACGGCCTCGTCATGCAAGCGGAACTGCGCGACCGCCGCGCTCAGCCGCACGCCCTGCGCGTCGAGCGACAGCGCCGCGGCGGCCGCCTCCTCGACCAGCGCGGCGTTGCGCTGCATCGCCTGCTCCATCTGGATGACCGCGGCGTTCACCTGCTCGATGCCCGACGACTGTTCCTCGAACGCATGGCTGGTTTCGCCCACGATCGCATTGACGCGCTCGACCGCCGACACGAGTTCGGTCATCGCCGAGCCGGCCAGCGCGACCAGGCCGCTGCCGTCCTCGACACGTCGCGCGGCATTGCCGATCAGGTCGCGGATCTCCTTCGCCGCCGCCGCGCAACGCTGCGCGAGCCCGCGAACCTCGGTCGCGACGACCGCGAAGCCGCGCCCCTGCTCGCCCGCGCGCGCGGCTTCGACGGCGGCGTTCAACGCGAGGATGTTGGTCTGGAACGCGATGCTCTCGATCACGCCGACGATGCCGGAAATCCGCGCGGAGCTGTGCGAAATCGCCGACATCGTCTCGACGACGCGCTGCATCGCCTCGCCGCCGCGCGATGCGATCCCGGCCGCGCCCTCGACGTACGTGCGCGCGTCGCGCGCGTTGTCCGCGTTCTGGCGCACGGCCGCCGTCAGTTGCTCGACGCTCGCCGCCGCCTGCTGCAGCGATACGGCCTGCTGCTCGGTGCGCGCCGACAGGTCGACGTTGCCGCTCGCGATCGTGCGCACGTCGCCGACGATCGTCTCGGTGCTCGCGCGCACCTCGTTCACGGTGTCGACCAGGCCGTCCTGCATCCGCTTCAGCGCATTCAGCAGATAGGCCATTTCGTTTTCGCCGGAGATGACGACCGTTCCGGTCAGGTCGCCTTTCGAGATCTTGTCGAACTGGCCCACCGCGAGATTGATCGGCTCGATGATCGCCTTCGCGAGCAGGCGCTGCGCGACGAATCCGATCAGGATCGCCAGCGCCGCGACCGCCGCCATCCCCCACACGATCCGGTGGAAATGAACGCCGGCCGCGTCGTAGCGCGCCTTTTGGCGTGAGACCTGGAACGATTCGAGCGCATCGATCGCGTCCTGATAGGCGGCGAACAGCGCGGGCGGCGCGGTGCGCTGCGTGTCGAGGAAGCCGAACGCGTCGTCGCCGTCGAGCTGTGCGAGCGCCTTCAGGAACACGCGGTCGAGCAACGCACGCCGGCGATTCTGCAGCGTGTCGAACAGCGCCTGCTCGTCGGCGTCGCGCGTGTGCAGGCGCGCATAGGCGTCCAGTTCGTCGTTGCCCTGCTTCAGGAGCGTGTGGAGTTGCGCGCCCTGCTCCTTGCCCGACTGGCCGGCGCTGACGATCTGCGCGACGTCGCTCATCCGTTCGCGCAGGACGAGCATCCGCTCCGAGCTGGTCTTCAGGTGCAGCAGCGATGCCGTGTCGTCGCGGTACATCGCTTCGAGCGACGCGTTGCCCAGGTACAGCGCCGCGATGCATGCGCCGACCACCAGCACGAGCAGCACGGTATAGCCCGCGATGGTCGCGACGAGTCCACCACGGATAGTGAGTTGTTTTCGCATGACGTTCCCTTGCGCCGGCCGGACACGGCCAGCGGCGGATGTGGATTCCGGATCACGAAAGACGCGCGCCGCGTCGCCCTGCGCGACGCATGGGGTGCAAACGGGTTAACGGCGAGGCGAGCGGGCAGGTTTTATCCGCATGCGACGCGGATCTTGACGATTGCGACAGCGCAACGGGCCGAGAGGCGCGCTGCCGGTGCGAGGAGGAACGCGTGGCGTCGCTCCGCGCGGGTTTTGGCGAATGGCGGACAGCGGGCGGGACGCGGTTGGTTCCGGATCGTCCGGTGCGTCGGGTCGGGCAAGATCCCGGGAGACTTCCCGGATATTGCGCTCCGGACGTCGGCGATCGGTGGAAATCGGTGGAAGGTTGACTACGGTACGGTAGTCCGGGGCCCGGCTGGCGCGATCGGGCGATGGCCGTCGGCGGGTTTCCGGGTTCGGCCGGCTTCTGCCGCTCGTCACCGCCGGAGTCGGCACGCTCGAGCGACTGCCTTGATCAGAAAGGCGATCGGCAATTACGGCCACGTCAGCAGACTGCCGCGCCGCAACCCAAGCCTCTACCGCGAGGAACGCCCCGGCTTTTTGACGACGCCGGCGAGCGCCAGAAACGCCGCTTCGCGCACGGAGATTTCGTCGGCGCGGAACACCAGCCACATCGCCGACCTGGCCTGGCTGTCGCGCAACGGACGAAAGACCACGCCCGTCGCTTCGATGCGCTGGAACGATTCGGGCACCAGCGCCACACCCAGCCCGGCCGCCACCAGACCGACCATCGTCGCGGCGGATATCGCCTCCTGAACGACATTGGGAGCGAAGCCCGCATGCCGGCACATCGACATGACCTGTTCGTACGCGCCCGTGCCGCTGTCCGCCGGATACATGACGAACGGCTCGTCGGCCAGCGCCTTGACGGACAGCGGAGTTGTGCCATCGGCGCATCGGTGCTCGGGCGGGAGCGCGGCAACAAAGGCATCTTCAAACAGGCGCACCGTCCCGAACGCCGACGGCAAATCGGGGGCAACCGTGCCGCGAACGAACGCAAAGTCGAGGCGGCGCTCAAGCATTGCCGTCAACTGGCCCTGCGTCGTCAGTTCCCGGATACTCAGCCGCACCCCCGGCCAGTCGCGACGATACGCAAATATCAGGCGCGGAATCACGTGCGTCAGCGCCGCCGCGCTGGTGAAGCCGATTCGCAACTCCCCCAGCTCGCCGCGTTCGACCCGTGCCGCGATGGTGCTGGCCTTCTCCGCTTGCGCCAGCAACGCGCGCGCTTCCGGCAGCAGTGCGAGGCCCGCCGCCGTCAACTCGACGTGACGATTGCTCCGATCGAACAGGCGCGCGCCGAGCTCTTCCTCGAGCACGCGGATCTGATGGCTGAGAGGCGGCTGCGCGATATTCAGGCGCAACGCCGCGCGGCCGAAGTGGAGGGTTTCGGCCAGAACCACGAAGTATCTGAGTCTGCGGAGATCCATGATACGGATTATGTATCAATCCAGGACGAAACGATATTGGACGCGCAATGACCGGCGGAGGAGCATGACGCCTGTTCCGTGCCTCGCACGGCGTTCCGGATTGGCGGCGACGCCCCGCCACTCCGTTCCAACCCCGGCTTCACGATTCAAGTGTCCAACATGCAATTCTCGACCACGTCGACAACCCATCCCGCCTCGGCGGCAGCACGCGAGGAAGCGCTACGCGCGCCCAGGATCGGCACGGTATTTACCGACCACATGGTGACGATCCAGTGGACCCGCGAAGACGGATGGCACGACGCCAGGGTTCGCCCTCGTGAGCCGTTCTCGCTCGATCCCGCATCTGCCGTCCTGCATTACGCGCAGGAAATCTTCGAGGGCATGAAAGCCTATGCGCAACCGGACGGGACGGTGGCCTTGTTCCGGCCCGAGGACAACGCTCGCCGTTTCAACGCCTCGGCCACCCGAATGACGATGCCGTCCATTCCGGAAGCTGTCTTCGTTGAAGCACTCGAGCAGCTGCTCCGCGTGGACGGCGCCTGGGTTCCGAAGGGTGAAGGCACGAGCCTGTACCTGCGCCCTTTCATGTTCGCCTCCGAGTCGTTCCTCGGCGTGCGGCCGGCCAACCGGTTCACGTTCTGCGTGATCGCCAGTCCGGCCGGCGCCTACTTCAAGGGCGGCGCAGAACCCATCGCGGTCTGGGTCTCGGAGCACTACACGCGCGCGGCCAAAGGCGGCACGGGCGCGGCGAAATGCGGCGGGAACTATGCAGCGGGCTTGATCGCGCAGGCGGAAGCGCACCGTCACGACTGCGACCAGGTCGTATTTCTCGATGCCGCCGAAGGGCGCTGGATCGAGGAGCTCGGCGGAATGAACGTCTTCTTCGTTGTGGACGGCGTGCTGGTCACCCCTCCGCTCGGCACGATTCTGCCGGGTATCACCCGCGACTCCCTCATCCGCATTGCGAGGAAGCGAGGGCTCGACGTCGAACAACGCCCCTACGCCTTCGATCGATGGCAGGCAGACGCCGCAACCGGCCGCCTGACCGAGGCATTCGCGTGCGGAACCGCGGCCGTGATCGCATCGATCGGCACGGTGCGGTTCGAGGACGGCGAATTCCGGATTCCGGGGCGAGCGCTCGCCGACACGCTGCGAGACGAGCTGGTGGGCATCCAGCGCGGCGTGGTCGCAGACGATTTCAACTGGACATGGCGCGTGAAATGAATACGAGCACGATGCTGGACGAGCAGGCGCGCACGACTTCGAATCCGGCTCGGGCCGAGGCCGTCGCGCAAGAGGACATGGTGTCGACCGCACGGCGACGCATGTGCATGGCCGCCCTGATGACGGCAGCCATCCTTGCGGCACTCGACACGACCATCGCAAACACGGCGCTCCCTGAAATCGCCGTGGATCTGCAAGCGAGCGACGCGACGATCATCTGGGTGACCAACGCGTACCAGATTGCGATGATCGCGACGCTATTGCCGTTTGCCGCGCTCGGCGAGTCCATGGGATACCGACGGGTATTCACAGGAGGCCTCGCACTGTTCGGTATCGCGTCGGCGATCTGCGGCGGCGCATCGACGCTCGCGCTGCTCGTCGCCGGACGCGCGATGCAAGGTGTGGGCGCGGCCGCGATCATGAGTGTCATCGCCGCATTCATTCGTCACATCCATCCGCCAACGAGGCTCGGGCGCGGCCTGAGTACGAACGCTCTGGTCGTCGCCATCGGCTTCACGCTCGGCCCGGTCGTCGCCTCGTCGATCCTCGCGTTCGCGAGCTGGCACTGGCTGTTTCGCGTCAACGTGCCTGTCGCCGCGGCGGCAATCGGGCTCGCAGCCCTTTATCTTCCGGATGTCGCCGGTGGAAGGCATCGCTTCGAATCAGTCTCTGCCGCGTTGTGCACCGCATTCCTCGGGCTTTTGATGTTCGGCGTCTGCATGCTGGAGAACGGCGGCGGAAGCCTCCCGGCGATCCTCTGCATGCTCGCGTCGCTCGCATGCGCCGCGGTGCTGATGCGCAAGCAGCGCGGCCATCCCGCGCCGATGCTCGCAGTCGATCTCATGGCGATCCGGGTCGTGAGACTGTCTTCGCTGACGTCCATTTGCGCGTTCGCCACCCAGTCGCTGGCGCTGGTTTCCCTGCCGTTCCTCCTTCAAGGCGCCTTTGGCATGCCGGTCACCAGAACCGGCTTCGTGATCGCCGCGTGGCCTCTGCTCGTGGCCGTCATGGCGATCGTCGTCGCCCCGCTCAGCGATCGCTATCCATCCGGGTTGCTCTGCAGTGTGGGGCTGGCCCTCCTGACGCTCGGGATGGCGTCGCTCGCGACGATGAGCACCGGCGTGTCCAGCTGGGGAATCGCCGCCCGTCTCGGCGTGTGCGGGATCGGGTTCGGAATGTTCCAGTCGCCGAACATGCGAGAAATCATGAGCGGTGCGGCTACCGCGCGCAGCGGCGGCGCAAGCGCCATCGTGGCCATCTCGCGGCTGATGGGGCAGACACTCGGAGCCGGGCTGGTCGCCCAATGTTTTCATTGGTGGCCTGCATCGGGATCGCGCATGGCGGTAGGCCTGGGCGGCGCCTGCGCACTGCTCGGATGCATCGTCAGCGCAATGCGCTTGAAGAAAAGCGGCAGCGTCTGACGCATCGAAGCCGAGAACTCGAGCATTCTAAAAACGCATGCTCCGCCTTCGAAAATATCGCGATTTCACGCGCCCCGTACCGCACGGGGCGCGGCTATGCTGACGGCCTTACCATATCGACAGGTTCGTACGAAGACAGGCATGTTCGATCTTTCGGAAAAGGTAGCCGTCATCACCGGCGGCGCGAGCGGCATCGGGTTTGGCATCGCGCAAGGCATGGCTGCGGCCGGCGCGCGTGTCGCACTCGTCGGACGCGATCCCGAGAAGGGCCAAACCGCCCTGGCTTCGTTGCCCCGCGGCCACGCAAGCGGCCGGTTCATCCAGGCCGACATCACACGATACGACGACTGCGTCGAGGCCATGGCACAGGCAGAGCGTCATTTCGGAGGCCTCGACATCCTCGTGAACAATGCCGGCATGAACATCCGCAAGCAGGCGCACGAGCTGACGGTCGAGGACTGGCATCGCATCGTCGATACGAACCTCAGCGGCGCGCACTACTGCGCCCAGGCCATCCACGGCGCCTTCGTTCGCGCGGGCGGCGGCAAGATCGTCAACATCGGCTCGATGCTCTCGCTGTTCGGTACGACCTACGGTTCCGCATACGCGGCCAGCAAGGGCGGCATCGTGCAGCTCGGCAAGGCGTGGGCCGTCGAATGGGCGCCCGACAACATCCAGGTAAACACGCTGCTGCCCGGCTGGATCGAAACCGATCTGATTGCCGAAGCCAGGCGGCTCTTCCCCGACCTCGAAGAACGCGTGCTGAGCCGCACGCCGCAGCGTCGCTGGGGCAAGCCGCAGGATCTCGCCGGCATCGCGGTCGCGCTGTGCTCCAGCGAGTGCGACTTCATTACCGGCGCGGTCATCCCGGTGGACGGCGGCTATTCGATACAAGGTTAGGCGCTTCCCGGTCGCGCTGTCCGCCCAATACCTGCCAGGCACGCTCCAGTTAGCCGTGAAATCGGGCCGGTGCAACGCTGCGGTGGGATACATCGCCGAAGCCAACGCATTGCCCGGTAGCAGCGGCTTCGGAAATTGCGAGGGCTCGATGGGTCACTGGATTCGCGATGGCCTGACCGTCCCGCGCAAAACGCACGGCATGCCGCACGGAGAACGGATCGCATTCGGCACACTGCAGGAAAACAATCTCCTGCAGGAAATCGGGGCGACGACCCGGCCTTACGAACCGGCGGGCTTACCGACGACGCTGGCGCAACCGGGGCTCACTTTCCCGACGATTTCCTCGATGAGCGGCCGGGTATATTTTTCGACCGGATCGATGTCACGCTCGCCCGGCCGGAAATATTCGCCTGCATCGAAAGCCAAATACACTTCCCAGAACAGCGCGGGCCAGGTATCGCGATCGACAAGTGCGTCGGCATACAGCCGCCCGACCAGCAGATTGACGACTTCGTCACAGAACGCGTACGGGAGCTGGCCGCGATGGTACCCGCGAGCCAGTTCAATCGCGATCGCGTCGAACCTGTCCGGCAGCACCTCGCCCTGGGCGCCCGTGCATTGCTTCAGACAGGCGTCGGGAAGCTCGAAGTCCGCCTCGTCGTTCGACGGATAGCCGGTACGCAGCAAATCGACGAACTTTTCGACATCGAAATCGGGAAACTGGCGGGCGTTGTCCATGGCTTGTTTCGATAACGGTTGTGGCCTCGATCCTCGACCCGTGACACTGCTCCGCCGGAATATCCCGGAGCGGCACCGTGAACCGGCGACGGGCGTTCGACATTGGTTCTGGAATCGCCGACAATCGCTTCGATCTCTCAAGACACCGCTACCTGACGACGAACCTGAGCGATATTACCCGGTATGGAATCGCGGTTTGCGGCAGAGGCCGTCATCGAGCCCGGGTCGACGCGCCCTCCGCGGAAGAACCGTGTATGAATGCCGCAATGGGCAACATCAACCGCCCTCGACGTTTCTCCTATCCGGCGCGTTCAGGTTTGACGCAATCAGCGACCGAAACTACCCATACATTGCTTCGGCGGTTCGATGAGTCGGCCGCGTTTCATTCCGGCGCCGGCCCGACCGGATGTGCTACGCCGGCGACGCAGGCCGGTGGCTTCAGAATGAGATCGAAGTCGTTGTTCGCATCCGTGCGTTCTTATAACCATTCAAAAAAGGCAAGAAACAATGATGACTTCCAGCGACGGCCTGACCAGTCCGGCACGCCTCCTGCGACTCGCATCGTGGGCGATTGCGATCGTCTTTGCAGTCTTTCTGAACATGCTCGGCAGTCTCGTGATCCGCGACATGGCGTTCGCGCCGGGCGGCGGGCCGCCCGCCATCGAGCAATTCGCGGATGCTCCGGCGAAAGCGCGGCTGGACGCAACGCGGCGTGACCTGCAGGCGCGGCACGACACGCTGGCCGAGAAAGCCGACGCAATGGAGGTGGCCCGCGGACGTGCCGCGAAGGAGTATGCGGCGGAGAAGGAAAGTTTCCGCAACTGGCTGGCCACCCGTTCGGTCACGGGAGACGGCGCGCGGGACCCGGACATCCTGGCAAGAACTCGCCAGCTCGATACGCTCCAGGCGGTAGTCACCAACTGGCAGCATCAGATCGATGCGATCGACGACCAGCAACGGGCGCTGGCGGCGCAGCAGACGCAGGTGGACACGCAGATCGCCGACGCGGACGCAGCAGCCGAACGGCGCTTCGACGACGCGACCCGGCATTACGAGTTGCAGGTGTTCGGGCTGCGGCTTGCGCTGACGTTGCCGATCCTGCTGATTGCGATCTGGCTGTTCATCCGCTATCGCAAGGTGCGCTACTGGCCTTTCGTGTACGGTTTCGGGCTGTTCGCACTGAGCGCCTTCTTCATCGAGCTGGTTCCGTATTTGCCGAATTTCGGCGGCTATGTCCGGGTACTGGTCGGGATCGCGCTCACGGTGTTCGCCGGCATTTACATGATGAAGGCCTTCCAGCGCTATGTCGAACGCAAGCGACTCGAGCTGCAGCAGGATCAGGGCGTGCGCGCACGCACGATCGGATACGAAAAGGCCGTTCGCTCACTCGAAAAAAAACGCTGCCCGTCATGCGACAAGCAATGGAATCTGGGCGGCGACGACTCCACGTTCTGCGTGCATTGCGGATTGAGGCTTTTCAACGTATGCGGATGCGGCGGCCGGAATTTCTTTTTCTTCCCGCATTGCCATCAATGCGGTACCGCGCAGGGTAACGAGCAGCCGGCGGCGTCCGAGTGACGACCTTCGTGCTTGCGATTCACACCCTATGGACTCCGGATCTTGCCTCCTGATGTCGTGACGTATCCGGCCCGGACGCGTTTCTGTCGCCGCAATGAGGTCTGACGGGATTATCGCCCCGAACGATCGAAACGCGCCCGCCGCAGTCGATTGCATCCGGCCTCGGCGGGCCATGAGCGGCCCGGTCAACACATCGGGTCGGATCTCCGACGATTCGGCTCGCAGGTCGATGCCCGGACTGGCGCGGAGCATGCCCGGTCTGCTATCGTCAAATGCCACTGCAAGCCAACCCAACCACACTCCAGCTCCTATCATGATCGACCACGTCTACCTCTCCGTCACCGACATCGACAAGTCACTGGCGTTCTACACCGAAGCCCTGCGGCCGCTCGGTTGGCGCGTATTCGGCAATTACCAAGCCGCTTCGGGGCCGGCAGGCGTCCCCGATCTCTACGGCATCGGTGATGACGTGTACGGCAAGGGCAATGCCGTCGGCTCGAGCATCTGGCTACGCCGGCGCAACCCCGGCGAAACCGGGCTGTATCTCGGGATCGTCTGCGACAGCAATGAACTGGTCGACGCGGCGTACGCAGCCGCCATCCAGGCCGGCGGCACGGATGAGGGAAAACCGGCGGATCGCACGTATTTTGCGCCCGGCTACTATGCCGCCAACGTCGCCGACTTCGACGGCAACCGCCTCGAGTTCGTCCACAAGGCGTGGAATCCGAAGCGGCATCAGTCGTGATTCTGTGCGCTCAATGACGAGGGCGTTGGTCGTACGTGTCTTGGGCAATCTCGTGGTGATCGGCGCCTGGATCGTTGACTATTGTCTGCAGCATTTACGCACGTCGTCGAGAACCTTCGATCCAGTATGCAGACTGACCGGGCTGACCAGAACTTCATAGACGGGTAAGCGCCGCCAGGCGCATGGCGCCCTCAACTCCACAGGTGCCATGTCGTGCCGGACCTGACAATATTTGATGATTGAATCGTGCAACAAAATGTAACGATCGAGTAGGATTTACGGACGGGCGGATTGCGTCAGCGGCAATCATAACGGGGAGGTTGCTGATTCGATCTTTCAATGAATTTTCCCGCCCGGTGGATTTGGATGATGGATACAGGGTGTTCATCGTCGAATGATCGCATTCGGCATGACCACTTGCCTTCTCGACATTTAAATTAAAAAATTAACCGATATGATCGAAAAAATCCGCATCACCCGATTCGCGATTTCCATCGGGATGACGTTGGCATTGTCTGCTTGCCTGGCGCCACATTCGTATGTTGATAAATCGCTTGGCGAACCGCATTATGCCGATTTGAAAAAATCAGAAACCCCTCAGCCAATCCAGCTACTCGTTGAGTTTCAAACAAAAGGTGTTGCAAATGCTCGTGTAACTGAAGCATTGCGTCCACGTGTCTTCGAGCAAGTTTCACAATCCGGGTTGTTTAGTCGAGTCTCGTATGATCCGGTCCCGTCAGGACGCAAGCTTTCGATTACGGTCAACAACATTCCGTTGACCGACAATGTAGCAGCGAAAGGCTTCGGGACGGGCCTTACCCTTGGCCTGGTAGGCACCATGGTGACCGACGGCTACGTCTGCACGACAAATTACCTCGAACCTGGACATGATCCCGTGACCACAACGGTCAAGCATGCAATTCACACGACGATCGGCAATGCCTCCGGTCCGGAAGGTTTGCAGCAGATGTCAGTTCAAGAGGCGTCGGTGACAATGTTGCGTCAGATAGTCGGGAAGAGCCTCGAGCAAATCGACCAAGCTTCTGATCTTGCACAGTGATGCTTTGCACACTACCTCGATGGAGACGTGAATTGCCCCGTGGCAAATTCGTGCTGTTCGCAGGCATATTGGCTGCGTGCGGAGGGTGCGTCACGCAACCTGCACCAAGCTATCAGCTCAGTATTGCAAACCAGATGGCATTGGAGAAGATTCCACGCACGGCACACTATCAGGTAGCACGTGGGGCAGAGCCTACGGATATTCAGACGCAGGTTCGATCATTGCGTGTCGCGGCACCAGCGGATGGGTCATGGACCTCGTATTTGAAAGAGGCGCTTCGCATTGAGCTCGCATCGGCGGGACTTTATTCAGTCGATGCCCCGGCCGTCTTGACCGTGTCCTTGTCCGATGTCCACGTGCTGGACGGACATGCCGATCTCGCAGGGCGATTTATCGTGTCGGATGGGCGGGAGGTTATTTACGACAAGGTGCTGCGCGCACAAACGAAGTGGCAGGTACAGTTCATTGGCGTGCTGGCTGCGCAAGACGGGATGATGCAGACGACTGCGATTTTTCAGAGTCTTCTGCATCAGTTATTCGAAGACCCCGAATTCATCGCGGTGAGCCGGAGAATTGCGGTGGTCGCCCCTTGAATCAAGGATCGATCTCGATTCTTGGCGTCTTTGATCGAAGCTGTGGGTACCCCCCGTTTTTCACGGGTAACGCGTCGTTGCTGCCAAGGAAGGTGATCAACGGAACGATCGAGGCCGCCTTGCCACTTGCATCACCGTGTTTAGCCGGACTTGAGAGGCTGAGCGACGGAAATGGATATATGGTTTCCGCCCAGGTCAGCATCGACGGTCTCTTCGCAGCGCCGACGTTTGCGTATTTCACGCAAGCGGCCGAAGCAGCACCGCTGATTTACCGTTTCGGCGGGATTGCGACTGTCTGAATCACTCTGTCCCAAACCCCTATCTTGGGTTCAACCAGTCATTCGCGTCCTTCACCGAACATCATGGCATGTGTCATCGAGCGTTCGCAGACGCTACTGGCCTCATGCCTACCAACTTCCGGCGCCTTGCGAACATACTCCGTTAGCGTGACAACGCCGGCCGGACCATGTCTATCCCGAGGTAGCTCCGAGGCGAATCAGACGCTCCAGCCGCGCAACATGTCCGCCATGAGTTGCGCCACGCCTGACCAGTCCTGGTCCTCGCGCGCTTGCCTGAAGAGACGCATCACACCCGGGTACCACGGCGAATCTGACCGCTCGAGCAACCAACGCCAGTCGGTCCAGTCGCACGGGAGCATCAGCCAGCATGGCTTGCCGATCGCGCCCGCAACGTGTGCCGCGGCAGTATCGACAGAAATCAGCAGATCGAGTTGTGCAATGATTGCAGCCGTGTCGGCAAAGTCCCGAATCGACGAGCCGAGATCCACGACGGGCTGTCCAGCAGGCGGTGAAGCGGCTTCGTCTTCTCCCTGGCCTTTTTGCAGGCTGAAGTATGTCGCGCCAGGAACGCTCCACAAAGGTGCGAGCGGCGCGAGCGACGGTACTGAACGTGTCGCGTCATGCTGGTTATCGGCGAAGCCTTTCCACACAAGGCCAATCTTGAGCCCCGCGCTCGTCTCGATGCGCGCCCGCCAGTGCTCGATGCGCTCCGGCAACGCGTGCAGATACGGCAGCGCGGCCGGAATGGTGTCAAGCGTCGTGCCGAAGAGCAGCGGCAAGCTCAATGGATATACCCAGTAATCGTGCGGCTCCACGTGATCGCTACGCGTTTTGACGTCGTCGACGCCGTTGACGGTCGCAACGAGTGGCTTGAGTGCTTCGGGACAGAGTATCGTCAGTTTGCGCACACCGCGCGTTCGCAGCAGCGGTACATAGCGTACGAACTGAACACAGTCGCCGTAGCCCTGCTCGTACCAGACAACGAGCGTCTTCCCTTCGAGCGATTCGCCGCGCCATTGCTGCGTATCGGCCGGTGGCGGCAAGTCCTGCGGCTCGCGCTGCGGCGAATAGCGGGCTTCGGCTAGTGGCCAGCCTTCCGCAAGCCGGCCTTGACTGAGCAGCAAAGTACCGAGATTCCACTGTGCGTCCGCCCAATCGGGCGCGAGTGCCAACGCCTGGCGATAAGCCACTTCCGCCTCATCGTAACGTCCGGCGAGCCTGAACGTCGTGCCCAAATTGTGCACCGCGTCACGGTGATCGGGTTGGACGGCGAGCGCTCGCCGGAACATCGTTTCTGCCTCGGTCAGTTGCACGCTGCGTAGCAGCATCAGGCCGAAGTTGTACAGCGTATGGACATACGTGCCGTCGATCTCGAGTACGTCGCGGTACACACGCGCCGCTTCGTCGAACCGGCGCTGGTCCATCAGCAGCGTGGCGAGATTGTTGCGCGCGGTGAGCGACCGCGGATCGAGTTCGATTACACGGCGATATCGACCCTCGGCCTCTTCGACCTGTGCAAGCGCTGCCAGCGTCTCGGCAAGATTGAGGTGCGCGCTTGTGCAGCCTGGCCCGACTTCGACGGCGCGGCGACAAACGACCTCGGCTTCCAGCACGCGACCGCGCTTCAGCAGCAGATTGCCGAGGTTGGCAAGGTAGTTCGCGTCCTCGTGCAACGCGATCGCGCGGCGAAGCAACGCTTCCGCCTCGATCCAGGCTCCTCGCGTCGCGAGGATGACACCGAGAAGATGGAGTGCATCGACATGATGCGGATCGAGCTCGAGTGTTGCGCGGTAACCACGTTCAGCCTCATTGAGGCGGTTGGCCAGATGAGCATCTAATGCGGTCGCGAAAATCGGTTGTTCTGGAGGCATGATGCGGGAATCGTCGGAACCATCACGTGCACGATGGGCACTGGTCACGTTGTTGCAGGCAATTGCATAGGATAACGGAATAACAAATTGAAAGTCTCCATGCTACGAACACCGTTTTGCCGACGGTAGTCATCAACCGAGGCATTGTCAACTTGTTCGGCAGGTGGACGAGCCAGGGCGATTGGAGTGGGTAGTTGATCGGCTTACGCGGGCCTGTCGAACCTGTCAGCATTTTCGTGCTCAAGGCATATGATTCTTCCCAGAAGAAGATATGCCTCGCAAACCGAAGACCCCGCCGGCTGAACTACTGGTCATTCCCGCCGAACTTCTGGAGCAATTCGGCAGTGCCCCGACGCAGCGCTTTGTAAACGATGGTCAAGCAGTGTTCCGGTATTGGCGGAGCGCCCGTAAACTGCCTTCATGGCTCCTTGCACGTCAGCTCTGCCCGATGACATTGACACGCGAGGGCAATGGTGTCCGCTCGCGATGAGGTTGTGCGTAAACGCGACGCACAGGTCGCCGAACTGCAGGAACGGCTCTCGTCATGCGCCATTGAGATAGAGCACCTGAAGTTGAAGATTGCCAAGCTGCGCCGCATGCAGTTCGGCCGAAAGCCGGAGAAGCTTGATCGCCAGATCGGACAGATGGAACTGAAGCTTGAAGACCTGATGGCCAATGAGGGTGCCGCAGCGGGAGCGCTCACGTAGCTGCTTAACCCGCTGGTCGAGGCCATCCGGCATTACGCGCCTGGTGGCGGCAAGGTGCACGGCGATGATGCGCCGCTACCGGTGTTGGTGCCCGGAGATGGCCGCTCGAAGACAGGACGCCTCTGGGTTTACGTTCGCGATGATCGCAACAGCGCCTCGATCGAGGCGCCGGCGGTCTGGTTCGCGTATACGTCTGACCGGCGCGGCGAGCATCCTCAGCAACATCTGGCCGACTTCACCGGAGTGCTGCAGGCTGATGCCTTCGCCGGCTACGCTGAGCTGTATCGCGGCGAGCGCATCGTAGAAACCGCCTGCATGGCGCACGCGCGCCGAAAGACCCACGATCTGCACGCGGTGCACCCCAATGCGGTGACGGAGGAGGCGCTGCACCGCATCGGCGTGCTCGACAGGATCGAGGAGCAGATCCGCGGCAAGCCGCCGGACGAACGCCAGCGCGGGCGCCAGGCATAGGCGGTGTCGCTGCTCGACGACATGAAGCGCTGGTTCGAGCAAACGCTTGCCTTGCTATCCGCGAAATCGGATACAACGAAAGCGAACCGCTACGCGCTCAATCGTTGGCCGGCGCCCGTCTATTACTGCAAGGACGGCCGGGCGGAGATCGACGACCTGATTGCCGAGCGCGCCCTGCGCGGAGTCGCCATCGGAAGGCGAAATTATTTATTCGCCGGTACAGATTCAGGTGGCGAACGCGCAGCCGCGATGTATGGTGTGGTGTCATCGGCTCGGCTCGCCTGAACGGGATCGACCCCGAGGCCTACCTGCACTACGTCATCGAGCGTATTGCGGATCATCCGGTCA
Organism: Burkholderia sp. MSh2; assembly: GCF_000731655.1. Classification (NCBI taxonomy): domain Bacteria; kingdom Pseudomonadati; phylum Pseudomonadota; class Betaproteobacteria; order Burkholderiales; family Burkholderiaceae; genus Burkholderia; species Burkholderia sp. MSh2. The sequence continues at coordinate 46,130 of NZ_JPGM01000058.1, forward strand.
ACCGCATCGACGAGCTGCTGCCGTGGAACGTCACTCCATACCTGCCCGCTACCGTGAAGATTGTTCCGATTCGATAGCTGCGTCGCGGCTCGCGTCAACGCGTTCTGCTGCGACATGCATCTGACACTTACTTACACCTGACACCATGAAAAAGAAATTGAACAATGTCCTGATCCCGACGCCGCATGGTCTGATGGTGGTCAACCGCAATGAGGCCGCGTTCTCCTTTGGCGTCGGTGTCGCGCTGCTGGAGGAAGGTGGATACGATCCGCGCGAAATCGGCTTCGTGCGCGATATTGTCAACCTGTTACCTCCTGGCTGCGTCGTACTCGATGTCGGCGCCAATATCGGCGTCCATACGCTGGAATTCGCGCGGGCCTGTGAAGCCAAGGGTGGCATCGTTCATGCCTTCGAACCGCAACGCATCCTGTTTCAGATGCTGGCGGGCAATGTCGCGCTGAACAGTTATCAGAACGTGCACTGTCATCTCGCCGCAGTCAGTTCGAAGCTGGGCCAGCTATCGATGCCTGCCATCGACTATTCCGTGCCATCCAGTTTCAGCGGCATCGAGCTCGGGCAAGGACGCCAGAACGAAAATATCGGACAGTTGCCGAAGTGGGACCAGAGTCAAGAAACAGTTCCGCTGATTACGCTGGACAGCCTTGACCTGCCCAGGGTCGATTTCATGAAGATCGACGTGGAGGGAATGGAAATTGACGTCTTGGAAGGCGCCCGGAATCTGATCACAAAATTCCGCCCACCGATCTATCTCGAATACGCAAAGAACGATTCTGAAAACCTTGCAAAATTGCTACGAGAATTGGGTTACACGATTTTCGTATTCAGTCGACTGGACTGGATCGCGGTTCCCCGGGAGAACTCAACTATTCAAATTACGGGCCTTGCGACATTTGACGTATGATCGGTAAGGGTTCATCCTGACATGTGATCCGCTTTAGGAATTCTGGACCGATCCGAGCGCGAGTTTTGCGGCAAACTTGACCCTGAACCAGGAGGTGGTTTGTCATGAAACGGAAACGCTTTTCGATCGTACTGAAGCAAGCCGAACTGGGCATGCCGGTGGCCGATGCGCCCGGCTCGAATGCCAGCGCGACGATGGTCCGCTTCCATTCCGTGGGATGTCGGCGAGTTTGCCGTTTCGGCGGGATCTCGACTGTCTGAGTCACTCTGTCCACAACTCCTATCGTGGACACGACCGGTCATTCGTGTCCTTCACAGGACATCATGTGTGTGATTCACGGACATCGTTTCACTTTTTTGAAAGCCGTTTCTTTGGCGCGTCGGAACCCGTGGCGCCCGTAGGGAACACGCGTTCCGACGCGCGCCGATGATGTTCGCCGAGGATTTTGTCGACCCGCCATTCGCGGTGCCGAATTCGCTCTTTCCGCTCGTCGTACGCACCTTCCACCGCTTCCGCGAGAGGTGTGATTTCACCCAGCTCCGCAATGCGGTCAACCGGAGTCTTTCCACCGAGTGAGCCGTGTGGCCGACGCCAGTTGTAGTCGAACTGCCACTCTTCGATTCGCAAGTCGATTGCCCGCTCTGTCGGGGCATGGTGGAACCAGAATTCGTTCAGGTCAGTAAGCTGCGAACGTTCAACTTTGCCATTGAGGTGCGGCGAGCGTGGTGGAATTGGCCGGAATTTAATGCACTCGTTCATCAGGCGCCGCTGCACGGATTCAGCGAAGAACTCACCGCCGCGATCGGTCTGGATACGTTGAATCGGAAACGGCATCTCCTCGATGACGCGATCAAGGAAAAACAGCGTATTTCGGGCATTTCTACGGGGGTAGACGGCCAGCACACGAAAGCGTGAACAGTCGTCGATGGCCGTGTACTGGTAGACGCCTCGTGCAATCTTCATCGTGTCCATCTGGACGCGGTCTCCGGGACTGGACGGCTGTAGCGCCTCGGTTGTGCCGGCCTCCTGGGGCGAACCAACGGCTTCACCGACGCTTCGCACAGGACCTTGTGAATGGTCGCAAGGGACAGTTCTCTTTGTTCGTTCAGACGCAATTCGTTCTGAATCCGCCGTGCCCCCTTGCGCTCGGCCCGCAGGTGAAGAATCGTTGCCCGATCAGCGTCAGAGACCTTTCGATTCGGGCTGGTCAGAGGGCGACGGCTTTGAGAGCGAAGACCTTCTTCTCCCGCCTCCTGGTAGCGGCGCAGCCACTTGCGAAGCGTCGGCCTGGAGATGCCACAACGCGTGCACACGAGACCGACGTTGCCGGTCTCGTGATACATGCGCACCCAACGTAATCGCATCGAGATTTCGCGCTCCATCGTCCCATATTAGTGAAACGATGTCCGTGAATCACACACCTTATCAGTAGTCAATTCGCTGCTCACCTCGTTTACCGAAGTTGACGATATGAGCTAACTGGAATCCCATTGGAAGCGCCTTATCTCGCACCAACTGAGACACCGCCCCTTCCAGGGCACCGGGGTCGGCCAAGTCCGCCGAGATGTGAATCCAGTACGGTACGTCTTCATGCGCTCCTTCGTCGGAGATGGCGACGACGAAAGTCATGCCATCAAGGGAGCCTTTTAGGTAATAGCCATCGACGTAGCTACCGCTCCCGCGCTCTTCTCTGTCAGTAACTCCCAGTGCATCAAAGAACGATTTCGCAAATGGCCGTAGACCCTCGCAGCTTGGGTGCATACCAAGCAAATTTACATATTGCATCTAATTCAACCTCCAGGAACGATTGGTTTCACAACAATTGACGGCTCTACAGGCAACGTGCCGGGAACGAATGCGCCTGGCGTCACATCGCGGCCAAGTATGTTCGTCCAGTTGGTAGACCAGTCTTGGAGTAATGGGTAGTCAGGCAATATCTTATTCGGATGAACGAAGCCAGGGATGTTCTTTGACGTGCTATAGCCGTCAGTAAGCTGGCCGCTTTCAATGAAAAAGTCGATATCGCTTTGTGGCCCGAATTGCGTGCCTTTGTTCAAGCTGTAGCCAATAACGGAGCTACCGCGAACACCAATGGTAGCGTCGGTAATGCCGCTCTGAGTGAGCGCATTTTGTAGGTCTTGTGCCGCAGCCGTGAATTGCGTCTCAGGGGTGAATCCAAGGGGGACGGTGCGTGTGGCACCGTTTATTGGCACCCCAGTGAGGCCAGCACTCCCTGTCGCAACACTCGCCGCGTCCACCCCTTCCAAGACCACCGTTGGCATCGGCTCCGTTATCGATGATAGCGCACCCAGGCGGAATGCCCAATTCTCGTATCCCGATTGCATAACAGGCGCCATTGCCTTCAAGCCCGCCATGCCCATCTGCGCCGCCAAGTCGCCCCCGACAGACGCCACCGGGAGGACTCCTCCGATCATTGCCGCCTCGGATAACGCAGCCGAACCGTAGTTGCTCGCAGTCACCTGCTGGGCGAACGTGCTTTGGAATCCACTCGTCGCACCGCCCAGTGCCGCGATAACATCCCGAACCTGATTGCCGTACTCTACGAATGGCGCGGCAACTACCCCACCCACCGCCTGAAGGGCGCTACCCAGACTATATTCGGCCACGTTGGCCGTGCTGTTCCCAAAAGTGTCAAATCCACCACGTACATCTGTCGAAATCGCTCCAGCCGAGAGAGGCAGCGTGGTGAATGTCGGTGAGACGTACGGCGGATTTCCGCTGGAAGCACCACTCGGTCGCGACAGAATGTTACTGATGAAATTGACGTCGTCGGCACTCCACTCGCCGCTCGAATCGCTCCAGTCGCTGCGGCCATAACCGAAGTCAATCGACGATTGTGTCGGATCTGTTGCAACTTGTCGCGCGGCTACCTGATTTGCCAATGCAATCTGATCAGTCATTCGCTGATCTGCCGAAAGTAGCCGCGCCCCACCGTTCATGAATTGCGACAACTGGCTGTCCGGCATGGCGCCGATGTCGACCATTGCCAATTGCGTACCAGCCTGCAAGCCGTGCACATTCCCATAGGTCGGATTGACTCCATTGGCCTGCATGATCAGTCCCGCTAGCCGCTCATCTCCATACCAGTCGCGTGCGATGCTTGCATAACTCTCTCCTGGCTTCACGGTGTAATTCGTTGCAGACAGAAAGCCGTAGCTGTTCTGCAGTCCGTTGCCGATCGTCGACGTCGCGCCAGCAACCATGCCGCCAACATTGCCGCTCAAACCATAGAACGCGCTCACACTAGCTGGCACATAGCTATCTGCGTTACCCAACGGCCCGAACATCACCGCGTCGCCCGGCGCTCCGACGTTCAGATTCGAGCCCACTGCGAACCCATAGTTATTCGCAGCGCTGGCGGGTGCCCTCCATGCGTCTGTCGTGCCGCCGTTAGGCCCGAACAGCGCTGCATCGCCAGAGTTGCCCACGTTAATCTGGTTTGCCACTTGCGCGGCCGCTGTCGCGGCGGCCCACGCCGGGTCCACTTGCGGGCCGGGCGCGTTCGCCGCCAGATTCTGCTGCGCCAGGTCCGCCCCCAGCGCATTGCCAAACGCATCCCCTGCGATCTGCGCTACATCGATGCGCCCACCGCTCATGACAGACGCCGCCACCCCGCCCGCTACGGTGGACAATCCCGCTCCCACCGCGTTTGCTGTCGCCGGTGCAAGCGACTTTGCGAAATCGCTAATGGCGAATTCTTGCCCGACCTTGTCCCCAACTCCGGCACTTATTGCCGCTGCTGCGACGCCTTGCCAGTTGAACGAGTGCTGCAACCCGGTTGCCACTCCGATTCCCTGAGTGACTGCGCTGCTCAAGGCAGCCCGCTCAGCGACCGCGGTTGCATTGGAACCTCCGACTCCCAGTACCGATGCTTCTTCGCCCACACCCGCAGTGACGCCTGCTCCGAGCGCTCCGAGCGCCACACCGTCCCAACTGAAACCGGAACTCGCTCCAATCGCATCGCCTACTGCCTGACTGGCCACCGATCCAACTGCACCACCAAACGCGGCAGCTCCAGCCCCCTCCAGCGCCGCCGCGCCACTCAAACCAAGCGAACCACTCAGCGTATCCAGACCAATCGCAAACGTGCTCTCGCCCGCCGCCACCGCACCGTTCGCGAGACCCAATGCGACTGATGCCGCGCCGGCCGTATAGATCGTCGCCACCACCGCGACCACCGCCATGATGATCTCGCCGATTGGCCCGCACCCGCCCCCACTGTCCGCATTCCCCGCCGGCACCGGCAGCTCCGGCGAAGTCGACCCGACAATCCGGTTCGCGTCATACGGCGCATATGTCTGCGCGTTGTTGTGCACGTCCCCGACCCGCGTCGGGATATTCAGCACTTGCCCGACCTTCAGGTCTTCGTTCCCCTTCAACCCGTTCGCATCGGCGATCAGGTACCACAGACTGCTGTCCCCGTAGGCCGCCAGCGCGATGCTCTGCAGCGTGTCGCCCGCCTGCACCGGATACTGCCCCGTTGTCGCGGCAGGATAGCTGTTCGTCACCGGCGTGTACGCCAGATCGAAATTCCCCACCGCATCGTAGTTCGGCGAGCCATCGGCCTGCGTCGGGTTCGCACTGTCGATCGTCTGACCGTAGATCCCGACCACCTGGCCGTTCACCACCAGTTCGTGCAGTTCCCCCTGCTGGTTCTTGTCCAGCACGTGCCCCTGCGCGTCGTTCACCAGCGTGCGACTGTTGCTGCTCGTCGCCGAATCGACCACCGAAATCAATCGACCGTTCGCGTCGTAGCTTTCCGTCGTCGTCCCGCTCGTCTGGTTGCCCGAGCTTTCGTTCGTGCTGACCGAACTCTGCAGCGTCTCGACATAACCGTCGTAGCGACCGAGCGTGATCGTCGTGTTCGTAACGATCGTGTCCCCATTCACGCCTTGTGTGGTCTGGTACGCCTCGAGGTTCCCCGCCGCGTCGTACTCGGTGTACTTCGTCGTCGTGCTGGAACTCGGATCCGCCTCGTTCGTCACCGCTTGCGACAGCACACGGCCGTCTGCGTCGTACTGGCTCACGGTCGTCGTCGCGCCGGACAGATTCAGGTTGCCGTCCGTCAGCGCTTTCACGTACCCGGCAGGCAGGCTCCCTGCGGGACCCGACTGCACCACCCGGCTTGCTCCGTCATACAAGCGCGTATCGAGCACGATCGCCTGAGCCTGCCCCAGCGCTTGCGTCGTATAAACCGGCGAGTAGATCGGCTGCCCCGACTCGTCGACACCCGTCTGCTGCACCCCCGTCTGGACCTGCCCGTAGGCGCCCGTTGCCACCGTCGACAGCCGGTTCATCTTGTCGTACGAATACCAGGTCGTTTGGATGCCCGTTTGCGACTGATAGCCGACGAGTTGCGGCGCACCGAGCGCCGTACCCGACTCGTCATAGTTCTGCACGTACTCCGGCGTAACCTGCGTCCCCCACGATCGATCCTCGATCCGGTTACCGTTGTGGTCGTACGCCAGGATATGACCCTGCCCCGGCGTGACGTTCGCGAGATTGTTCGCGTTGTTGTCGACCGCTCCGTCGACGAGAATCTGCCGGTTCATGCTGTCGTACGCAAAGAACAGATCCTGAGCATGACCGATCGTGTTGTACTCGACGTGACTGCCGATCGCGACCTGGTGATAGACCGGCTCCTCCGTATAGACGGGCTCCGTCGTATAGACCGGCACCGTCGTATAGACCGGCACCGTGCCGTACACAGGCACTGTCGTGTACACCGGCACCGTCGTATAAATCGGCGCGCCGGATTCATCGGTGCCGGTCTGGACCTGTTGCGTCCCGGTCTGCACCTGCTGCGTGCCGGTCTGAACCGTTTGCGTGCCGGTCTGAACCTGCTGTGTACCGGTCTGCACCTGCTGCGTTCCGGTCTGCACCTGCTGGTAGATCGGATTGCCCGACTCGTCGACGCTCTGCACGTTCGTATAGTCGATGACCGTATGCGCCTGCAGCGTGTTGTACGTGACATGCTCGTGCATCTTGTTGCCGACCTTGTCGTAGTCGGTCTGGGTTGTCACGCCATCCATCGCATTGACGATGCTCAGACGCCCCAGCGTGTCGTAGCCGAGCGTCTGGTTCTGGTACGTCACACCGGCTTGTACGGTCTGCTCCAGCACGTGCTGGCCCGCCGCGTTGTAGCTGTAGTAGGTTTGCTGATTCAGCGCGGCATCGTTGATCTGAACGAGCTGTCCCGCGGCGTCATAGCTGTATGACAGATTCTGGCCGCGCGTATTGGTCTGCGACATGAGTTGGCGCGCGTTGTCATAGGCAAACGTATAGCTCGCCCCGCCGATGTCGGTGTGGCCGGTCAGCTCGCCGAAATAGTCATAGCTCCACGTCGAGACCGCACCATTCGCGTCCTGCGATCCGATCTGCTTGCCTTGCGCGTTGTACGCCGCATAACTGGTGTAACCGTCGGCATCCGTCGTCGCGATCGCGTTGCCGAGCAGATCGTACGTGTAGCGCGTAACCGCACCGGTTCCGTCGGTCTGCGTGAGCTTCCGGCCAGCCGCGTCGTAGGTCGAATAGGTGGTCAGGTTCTGGACCCCGCCGGAAACGCCCTGTCCATTGCTGACGTAGACGCCGACCCCCTCGTTCGTGATGCTGAGGTTGCGGCCCATGTTGTCGTAACCATAGTCGGTTACGTTGCCGTCCGCGTCGATCAGCTTGACCTGTTCGCCGAATGCGTCGTATTCGTGTGTCACGACGCCGCCATCCGCATGCAATTCGCTTTGCAGATTGCCTTCCGCGTCCCATACCTGGCCGTTGACATTGCCATCCGCGTCGCGAATCGCCACCTGTCGGCCCAATGCGTCGTAGTAAATCTGCGTGACGGGGCTGTCGGCGCTTTCCTGACCGTTCTCGTCGGGCTGGACGCGCTGGACAACCTGATTGTTCCAGTTGTAGCTGTAGTACGTGACCCATGCGCTGTCGCGCGGATCGCTCTGGCTCAGGACGTTGTTCCAGCGATCGTAAGTCTGGTACACGACGGGCCGGTAAGCAACCGCATCGGTGCTGTCCTGCCTCATCGGGAGGATCTCCGCGACCGTTCGGCCAAGCAGGTCGACCTGCATGTCGGTACGGCGCAGTCCGTTCGATCCCGTCTGATCAACCGCCTGAGCGGATGCAGACTGACTCAGATCGACACCGGCTCCCGAACCACCCTCGCTGCCGGCACTGGTGATGTCGGCAGTCTTGAAGCCTTGCAGGTCGTACAGCGCGACGTGCACTGTGCCGTCGCCGCTGTTGGTCCGCCACAGTCGCCCCGCGTTGTCGTAGTCGAAATACTCCTGGTATTGCGGCGATCCGCCCGTTGCATAGCTACCGCGCTGGACCATGTCGCCGAATGCGTCGTAGACCATTGAAGTGGTCAGCGAACCCGCCTGCGCCTGACTCTCGGTCGTGATACCGCCGCCGGATACGATGCTGTCCGAATTCGGCGTAATGATCGCCGTTTGCTGCCCAAGCGCATCGTACTGGTAGACGGTATAGATCGTGTGCACGACACCGTCGAGCCCTTGCACGGACTGCCAGTCCTTTGCCAACTGGCCAGCCGCGTTGTACGACATGAAGTGGCTGTTGCCATCGGCATCGGTCGTTTCGATCGCGTTGCCATGACTGTCGTACTCGGTCAACGTGACGCGATCGGCGGAACTCGCGCCGGCAATCCCGTAACCCGACTGATTGGCCCATGCCGCGCCGTTCACATATTGCGTCTTGGCGACAATGTTGCCGTACGCGTCGAGCGCATACGTCGTCAACGGAGTCAGCGCCTGTCCATTCGCCGTATCCGATACAGTCGGCTGCGCAGTAGCGATCACCCGGCCCAATGCGTCATAGTAGGAATAGGTGCTGTTGCCGAGTGCATCGGTCGTGCGCGTGAGATTGCCGACCGCGTCGTAGCCATAGGTGGTCGTCAGATTGCCAACGACGCTGCTGCCGTCCGGCGCGGTGCTGTACGTTGCGCCGACCAGCGTCTGGCTGACCTTGCGATTGGCCTGATCGTAACCGTAGGTGGTTTCCCGATCCTGCCCGCTGTTCGCCGGTGTCGCGTATCCCGACGCCGACCAGCCGCTCGACGCGTTCGCATATTGGGTCTGCGCGACAACATTGCCGGCCGCATCGAACTGCTGGGTCGTGACGTAGCCGAGCGCGTCGACACTGGCGACCTGTTGCCCGCGCAAATCGTAGTAGTAAGTCGTCGTCGCCCAGGTATTGCTCGATGCGTCGGCAAGGGCCGACGTTTGCACGACATTGCCGAACGCGTTGTAGGCCGTCTTCGTCACCTCGCTCGCCATGCTGCTCTGCCCGGCGCCGTTGTCGACCCACGCCTCCGGCTGCGTCACCTGCACCGCGCGACCGAGCTGGTCGTATTCGGTCGTGATGGTCCGGTCATCGGCACTCGCGAGGCTGTCGGCCAGCCCGGCCATGTCGGCATCGGTCGGTGGTGTACTGCCCCAGTTCGCCGTGGAAACACTGTTCGCGTATCGTGTCAGTCCGATCTGATCGCCGAACACATCCCGCTGATACGCGGTGACGTGGCCCAGCGCGTCGATGTCATAGCGAAGCTGCCCGGTACGGTCGTACACCTTGTAGGTGTAGTTCCCCGACACATCGCGATCGGCCACTGCATTGCCAAGCGTGTCGTAAAACACCTGGCTGTACAGCGTCTGGGTCGTATCGGTGCGGGTTGCCGCCGCGCCTTCGCCATTGACGTTGAGCGCATCGGCGCTTGCGTCGTAAACACCGACGGGCGGATAGAGGGTCTCGACCTGCCGACCGAGCGCGTCATACACGTATTGCGTCGTACGCGCGCCGGACGTGCCGGCGGCTTCGGTCCTGGATGTGAGGTTGCCGAGCGCGTCGTAGCTCATCACCGTCACGATGTTCGTACTCGATGCGCCGCTCTGCACGAGGTTGCCGTTGCCATCCTGCGCAACCGTGGTAACGTCGACCGCCGGCGAAGTTTCGCTGATGACTCGCCCGGCCGCGTCGTAGTCGTAGGTCCACGCGGCTCCGTTCTGATTGATATAGGTCAGCTTGTCGCCAACGCCGTTGTAGACGTATTGCTGGGTATGTCCGAGCGCATCGGTCGACGTGACCAGATTGCCGGCAGCATCGAATACGGACGACGTGGTTTCGTCGTCGGCCGGCGCTGGAACGATCGCAGCTGCGACAGCGGCGGGATTGCCTTGTGCATTGACCGCGACGGCATTTGCATAGAGCGTGGAGCCCACGGCACGCCCGACGCCGTCATAGCGCGTCTGCGTGACATAACCGAGCGCGTCGATCTGGTAGACCTGACGTCCGGCTCCGTCATACGCAAATTGCGTTGTGCGATCCTGACCGGGCGTCGCTTTCACCATCTGCGCAAAAGCAGCAGCGTTCGGTGTCGTGGTCTGGAACCCGTGCACCCCGTCCGACTCACCGTTGAACGATTCGTCGACGGCGGCGGCTTGAGCGTACTGGGTCGTCGACGTCAGTTGACTCGCGCCGTCGTATGCATACTGGGTGATCGCGCCGGACGCATCCTGGCTGTAGACGAGACGTCCCGCAGCGTCATAGGCGTCGGTCTGGACACGGTCGAGCTGGGGCGCAACCGTCATGTTGTCGTAGATGCTCTGCGCGTCCAGCGGCACGTAGCTCTGCAGCGGCCATGCCAACTCGACCGTTCGGATGCGGTTGCCATTCGCATCGTATTGATACGACGTCACGGCTCGCATGTCCGATACGCCGGCGATTACGTCGTCAGCATGATCGGTAACCTGGAGTTGGTAGATGACGCGCCCGGCGGCGTCGTATACCCAGTCGGTTTCCTCGTCTTGATCACTGGCAGCGACTGTGGACGGATCGGCGCCTGCAGCCAGCGCGGTCGCATACGCGATCTTGCTCGTCACATTGCCGTCGCTGTCGTAGGTGTAGTGAGTTACGGCACCGACACCGTTGACGCTCCACGTTACGCGATTCGCCGCATCGTAGACATCTCGTACGCTTTCGTCGTGTGCGGGATCGGCGATATTCGCGACGGCGGCGCTCAACGCGGACGCAGTCGCGGGCGTTCCCACAGGCACCGGCGCGGCATACGCAGTTTTCTCGAGCACATTGCCGTTGCCGTCGTAGGTCTGCTGCGTGACGGCGCCTGTCCCGTCGATCGTGAAGATCGCCCGGTTCAGCGCGTCGTAGACCGTCCTCACATCCACATCGTGGGCGGGGTCCGCCGCGACCTGCGGGACACCGCTCGTGTAGCCGGCAACGCGGTTCGCATATTGAATCCGCTCGATTACGTTGCCGTCGCTGTCATAGACATAGTGTGCGACATCGCCGGCACCATCGACCGTATAGGTCAGATTGCCGTCCCCGTCATAGACATTGCGCTGAACGACATCACGCCCCGGCTGGGACTGCACCAGCGACGCAATATCGGCTGAACTCGGCGCGGCACCCAACTGACCGGCATCTATCGGTGACGCATAAGCCGTCGTCTGCGCGATACGCCCATCAGCGTCATATTGGGTGAGACTGACATCTCCCGCACCGTTCACCGTATAGACAACGCGGTTATCCGCATCGTAGGTGTAGCGCGTCACGTTGCCGTCACCGTCCGTGCTGCTGACCATGTTGCCGTTCGCGTCGTACGCGTACCGGGTCGTCAAGTCGAGCCCGGACGGATCGACCTGCGTCATCACCCTGCGGCCAAGGTCGTCGTAGGTGTACTGCGTGACGGTGCCACCGGGGTTCGTCATCGTGACGACATTGCCCGTCTGGTCGTAGCTGTAGCTGGTGGTCAACGCAAGACCGCCCGGGTCGACAGTTTGCGTCAGCAGTTCACCCTTCAGATCGTAGGTATTCTGCGTGACGTTGCCGTTCGGATCCGTCACACTGATCTGCTCGCCTTTTGCGTCATACGCATATTGCGTGGTCAACGCGAGTCCGTTCGGATCGAGCGTACGCGACAGCAAACGATTCGCCGCGTCATACGTATAGGTAGTGGCGACACCGTTCGCATCGGTGCTGCTGATCAACCGGTCGCCCGCGTCGTACTGGTTCGTCGTGGTCGTCAGCGGGGTCGCCGTCGACAGCAGATTTCCGTCGGCATCGTACGTATAGGCGGTCGTATTGCCGTTGCCGTCGGTGACGCTCAAGGTCTGGCCTTCACGATTGTGCGTGACCGTGACCGCGACGCCGTCCGGCGTCGTCGTCGTGACGGTGCGCGCGGCTGTATCGTAGGTGTATGTCGTGGTATTGCCGAGTGCATCCGTCTGTGTCAGCACCCGGCCGAATGCGTCGTAAGTGCTCGAACGCGTCGAGCCGGCCGCATCGGTCGTCGCGATCACGCGTCCCAGCGCGTCGTAGCTGGTATGCGTCACGTTTCCGTTCGCATCGGTCGACGCGATTACCCGCCCGAACGCGTCATATTGCACGCTCGTGGCCGCCGCAACGCCGCCCGTATCAGCGACCGTGCCCGTTTGGAGACCGCGACGATCGTAGCTCGCCGTGGAAGTTACCGAGCGACCGGCGGAAATGGTTTCCGTCGTCTGTACCGCATCGCCGAAAGCGTCGTAGCCCGTTGTCGTGACGCCGCCCGTCGGGTCGGTCATCTGAATCAGTTCACCATCGTCGTCATACGCGTATTGCGTGACGCTGTTGTCTTGCGCGTCCGCGGCGCGCGCGTTTTGCAGCGCCGTCACCGCGCCCTGATTCGACGCCGCGCTCAACAGGCCTCCCTGCAACCCGGACAGTGCAGTGCCGCTCAGTGCGGTCGCATATTGGGTCTTCGATACGAGATGACCCAGCGCGTCGTAAGTGTCCTCGGTCACGTCCCCGGCCGCATTGACCGTGAAACGCAGGCGGCCGGCATCGTCGTAGAAATACGTCGTGCGATTGCCATTTGCATCGGTCGCACTCAGGCGGCGGCCAGCCGCATCGTACGTATAGGTCACCGCGTACTGATTCCAGATCGCGTCGATCTGCGCCTGGGTCTGGTTGCCCGTGATCAATGCCGCGCCGTCGCCGGACAATTCCGCGATCACGCGACCTTGCACGTCGTAGCGGGTCATGACCGTACGCTGATCGGACGTGCCGAGCGCGGTCGTCGCCTCGATCACGTTGCCCATGCTGTCGTACGTGTAGCTCGTTACCGTGCCGTCGGCAGCGGTACTCGACTGCAGCTCGTTCGCAGTATTCCACGTCTGGGTCACAACCTGATCGGCCGGCGACGACGACGGGCGGACCGCTGCCAGCGTCAGTGTCTCGCCCGGCACGATCTGCACCGGGGTCGCGTAACGGATGGTCTGCGCAACGTTGCCGTTCGCGTCATAGACCGTCTCCGTCAGGTAACCGTCGCCATCGATCTGACCGACTGTCTGAGCACGTGCGTTGTAAATGCTGTACGTGTGGATGTCGTTCGTACTCGCGGGCGGCAGCAGTGCACCCAGGTTGCCGCTCGCGCGCGCCGCATTCACGTCGGCCGCGAACGAAGCCGCATCGCCGAAATCCGGCACGGCGGTCGCGTACTGGATCGTCTGGATTTCGCGGCCTGCACTGTCGTAGCAGTACTGCGTGAGATAACCATCCGCGTCGATGGTTGCAAAAAGCTGCCCGTTCGGGTTGTAGATGTCGGTGGTCGTGCGATCCAGCGAAGCATCGGGTGTCGTCTGCACGACGACCTGCGGGGTCGCTCCCACGCTCTGGGAAAACGACAGCGTGCTCTGGGTATTGGTTGCATCCCCCGAGTACGCAGCCGTGAACGTCCAGGTGCCCGTAGGCAGTGCGGCCCCGGTAAGCGTGGCCACTCCGTTGACCACCTGCGCCGTACCCAGCAGCGTCGTGCCGTTGAAGAAGTTCACCAGCCCCGTCGGGTTCGCGCCCGCCACCTGCACCGACAACGCGCCATCCGGCGCCACCGTCGCCGCGCTCAGGTTCGTCAGCGTGCTGGCCGCCGGCGCGACCCTCACGCCAAGGCTGCTCGTACTGCCAGCGTTGCTGTCGTCCCCCGAATACACCACGTTCAGGTTGTACGCGCCCACCGCGAGGCCGCCCACGCTCACGTTCGCCACGCCTGCCGTGACCGATGCGGTACCCAGCAATTGCGTGCCGTCGTAGACACTCACCGTGCCCGTCGGCGGATTACCCTGGCCGTCAACCGTGATCTGGACCGTCGATGCCGAGCCGTAGGACTCGTTGAGCGCCGACGGACTAAACGACAGCCCGGTTGGCGGCGGCTGCGATACCACCTGTTGCGAGAGTGTGGTCGAGGTAGCGGCTGTGAAATTCGCATCGCCCGAGTAGCTCGCCGTGAGACTGTCCCTGCCGAGCGCCAGACCATCCGTCGTCAGCGTCGCCACGCCATTGACCACGTTCGCCGTGCCGATCGCCGTGCCATTGCTGTAGAACGTCATCGTGCCGGTTGCCGCCGGCCCGCTGTACGGGGGGCCGGCGTAGCTGTACCCGAGGCCCGAACTGACCGTCGCCGTGAGCGTCAGCGGCATCCCCACCGTCGCCTGCGAGGACGACGTACTCAACACCACCCGCCCCGTCGCCTGCCCGACCGTCACCTGCGTCGTTCCCGTTCCCGCCGGCGCTTCCGAATCCCCCGAGTACACCACCGTCAGGTCATGCGTGCCCAGCGACAGCGGCGAAAGGAATTGCCCCTCCTCGTCCGGGTTCATGAAGCTGCCTACCAGCGTCTGCCCGTCGAACACGCTGAAGGTGCCCGTCACGGAATCGCTGGAGACATACGTATTGAGCTGAACAGGATAGCCGATCGATTGACCACCCGGAGGCACCTCCGTCCAGAGGTAAACGCCTCCGCTCTCCAGCGTCGGAGGCTGCGGCGCCCCGGAGGCCGCCGCGACCTGCACGGTCGGCCCCGTGCTCACCACGCTGCCCAGGTTGTTCGTGTCGCCCGCATACGCAGCCGTCAACGCATCCGCACCCGCCGGCAGGCAGTCCGTCACCAGCGTCGCCACGCCGTCAACCACGGTAGCCGTGCCCAGCAGCGTCATACCGCTGAAGAACGTCACCAGCCCGCTGGGCGCCGCCCCCGCCACGTTCGCCGTCAGCGTCACCGCGTCGCCCTGCGTCACGCTCGTGGCCGACGCCGTCAGCGTCGTCGAGGTCGGCGATTGCGTAACCGTCTGGCTCAGGCTCGATACGCTCGTCGCATTCTGCGTATCGCCACTGTAGACCGCGGTCACCGAATCCGTGCCAACCGGCAACTGACTGACCGTCAGGCTCGACTGACCATTCACGAGTGCCGCGGTGCCCAGCAGGGTGGCGCCGTTGTAGAAGCTAACCGTACCGCCAGGCACCTCGGCCTGATTGGTATTGGCCTGCACGGACGCTGTCAATGTCAGGCCCGTGCCGTAACTGACGGTGGGCTCGGACGCGCTCAGCGTGGTCGTCGTTCGCACCACCTGGGTCGAGGCCACGATCCGCTGCGAGAGTGTGGTCGAAGTACCCGTCGTGAAATTCGTATCGCCCGAGTAGCTCGCCGTGAGACTGTCCGTGCCCAGCGCCAAGTCGCCCGTCGTCAGCGTCGCCACGCCATTGACCACGTTCGCCGTGCCGATCGCCGTGCCGTTGCTGTAGAACGTCATCGTGCCGGTTGCCGCCGGCCCGCTGTACGGGGGACCGGCGTAGCTGTACCCGAGGCCCGAACTGACCGTCGCCGTGAGCGTCAGCGGCGTCCCCACTGTCGCCTGCGAGGATGACGTGCTCAACACCACCCGCCCCGTCGCCTGCCCGACCGTCACCTGCGTCGTCGCCGTTGCCGCCGGCGCTTCCGAATCCCCCGAGTACACCACCGTCAGGTCATGCGTGCCCAGCGACATCGGCGAAAGGTCTTGCCCCTCCTCGTCCGGGTTCATGAAACTGCCTACCAGCGTCTGCCCGTCGAACACGCTGAACGTGCCCGTCGCAGAATCGCTGGAGACATACGTATTGAGCTGAACAGGATAGCCGATCGACTGACCACCCGGAGGCACCTCCGTCCAGAGGTAAACGCCTCCGCTCTCCAGCGTCGGAGGCTGCGGCGCCCCGGACGCCGCCGCGACCTGCACGGTCGGCCCCGTGCCCGCCACGCTGCCCACGTTGTTCGTGTCGCCCGCATACGCAGCCGTCAACGCATCCGCACCCGCCGGCAGGCAGTCCGTCACCAGCGTCGCCACGCCGTCAACCACGGTAGCCGTGCCCAGCAGCGTCATACCGCTGAAGAACGTCACCAGCCCGCTGGGCGCCGCCCCCGCCACGTTCGCCGTCAGCGTCACCGCGTCGCCCTGCGTCACGCTCGTGGCCGACGCCGTCAGCGTCGTCGAGGTCGGCGATTGCGTGGCGGGTTGACTCGAAAAGCCCGTAATGGCACTGCTGCTCGTCGCGCTATTGGTATCGCCGCTGTAGACCGCGCTCAGGGGCGCCGCCGACAGCGTGCCGCCATACGCAAGGCTCGCCGCGCCATTGACCAGCGTGGCCGTGCCCAGCGCCGTGCTGCCGTTATAGAACGTCACCGTCCCGCCCGGCATCGCGGGCGAGCCCGCCGGCGCACTCACCGAAGCCTGAAGGTTCAGTGTGCTGCCCGTGCCGGACACCTGCAGCATGGTCGTCGTCGGCTGTACATCGACCGACACCTGCTGCTCGGTGTTCGATCCCACATGCGTCGCATCGCCTGCGTAGACGGCCTCGATGTTCGTAGCCCCAACGGGCAGGTCCGTCACTGTCAGCAGTGCCAGGCCATTGACGAGCGTGGCCGTGCCCAGCACCGTCGTCCCGTTGTAGAACGTCACCTGGCCGCTCGCCACCGGCAGGCCCTGCACCTGGTCCGTCACCGCCGCCGACAGGGTGACCGGTTCGCCCAAGATCGGGAGCCCGGACTGGTCCCCCCCCGGCATCTGCCAGTTCACGGTAACGTTCGTCGCCGCGCCGGTAACGGTCGCCTGCGCGACCGCCGACACCCCGCTCGGATGCGATGCATCGCCCGAATACACCACACTGATGTTGTTCACGCCCACCGGCAGCGCGCTCGTCGTGAAGCTGGCCGTGCCGTTCGTCATCACGGCGCTGCCCAGGACCGTGCTGCCGTTGAAGAACGTCACTTCCCCGCCGTTGCCGCCGCTCACGTTCGCCTGCAGCGTCACCGGCTCGCCCAGCGCCGACGAACCGCTCGTCGTGACTGTCAGCCACGGCGCGACCACAGGCTCTGCCGAAACGGCAACCGTCTGTGAGAACTGCACTACGCTCTGGGTATTGCTCGTATCTCCCGAGTACGCAGCGGTACACGTCCAGGTGCCGGTGGGCAGCGCTGCCCCGGTAAGCGTGGCCACTCCGTTGACCACCTGCGCCGTACCCAGCAGCGTCGTGCCATTGAAGAAGTTCACCAGCCCCGTCGGGTTCGCGCCCGCCACCTGCACCGACAGTGCGCCATCCGGCGCCACCGTCGCCGCGCTCAGGTTCGACAGCGTGCTGGCCGCCGGCGCGACTGTCACTTCGAGATTATTGGTGCTGCCGGCATTGCTGGCATCGCCCGAGTACACCACGTTCAGGTAATGCGTGCCCGCTGCGAGGTTGCCCACGCTCACGTTCGCCACGCCTGCCGTGACCGATGCGGTACTCAGCAATTGCGCGCCGTCGTAGACACTCACCGTGCCCGTCGGCGGATTACCCTGGCCATCAACCGTGATCTGGACCGTCGATGCCGAGCCGTAGGACTCGTTGAGCGCCGACGGACTGAACGACAGCCAGGTCGCCGGGGGCTGCGCCCCCACCTGTTGCGAGAGTGTGGTCGAGGTAGCGGCCGTGAAGTTCGTATCGCCCGAGTAGCTCGCCGTGAGACTGTCCGTGCCGAGCGCCAGACCATCCGTCGTCAGCGTCGCCACGCCATTGACCACGTTTGCCGTGCCGATCGCCGTGCCGTTGCTGTAGAACGTCACCGTGCCCGTCGCCGACGGTCCGCTGAATGGGACGCCGTACCAGGACTCGTCATGCTGGCTTGCGCCCACCGTCGCCGTAAGCGTCAGCGGCACCCCCACCGTCGCCTGCGAAGTCGACGTGCTCAACGCCACCGTCCCCGCCGCCTGCCCGACCGTCACCTGCGTCGTCCCCGTTCCCGCCGGCGTCTCCGAATCCCCCGAGTACACCACCGTCAGGTCATGCGTGCCCAGCGACATCGGCGAAAGGTACTGCTGCTCCTCGTCCGGGTTCGTGAAACTGGCCACCAGCGTCTGCCCGTCGAACACGCTGAACGTGCCCGTCGTAGAATCGCTGAACACATAAGGCGTGAGCGCAACCGGGAAGCCGATCTGCTGGCCATCCGGTAAAGGCACGCGCATCGAGAAACGAACTGTTCCGTCCGTCAGTGCAGGAGGCTGCGGCGCCCCGGACGCCGCCGCTACCTGCACGGTCGGCCCCGTGTCCGCCACGCTGCCCAGGTTGTTCGTGTCGCCCGCATACGCAGCCGTCAACGCATCCGCACCCGCCGGCAGGCAGTCCGTCACCAGCGTCGCCACGCCGTCGACCACGGTAGCCGTGCCCAGCAGCGTCATACCGCTGAAGAACGTCACCAGCCCGCTGGGCGCCCCCCCCGCCACGTTCGCCGTCAGCGTCACCGCCGT
>NZ_JPGM01000059.1:0-60530 GCF_000731655.1 Burkholderia sp. MSh2
GCTGATTGAACGTTAATCCCCGATGCGGTAAAACTCGGGCCGGGCGGGGGGATCGACCCGCTCGGCCCGAGTTTTACCGCATCGGGGATTAACGTTCAATCAGCAGCGCGGCGGCGACTTTGCGGCCCTCGGCCATCAGGATGTTGTAGGTGCGGCACGCGGCCTGGAAATCCATCGTCTCGACGCCGATCCGCTTCGCGGTGAGCGCGGCGACGAGCCGCGGGTGCGGGAAGCGCAGCCGCGCGCCGCTGCCGAAGATCACGAGTTCCGGCGTCGGGTCGAGCAGCATCGCGAAATGCTCGGGCGCGAGCGCGTCGAACGACGACACCGGCCATGCCTGGACCGGCGCGCCGGGCAGCACGATGACGCTCGTTTCGTGGCGTTGGAGATTGACGTCGACATAATCGGGGCCGTAGCCGGTGACGGTGTTGAGCGCGCCGCTCGCGTCCTGGTGCAGTTTCAAGTCGGTATTCCGCGGTTCCGAAGGGGAATGGGTCGCAGGGCCGAAGGGGCCCGGATGGCCGGATTCGCATGCCCGGGCGCGCGGGACGCCTGACGGCGCGGGCCCGGCGCGGCTATGGTGCATTGCGAAAGTCAGCCAAAATCCGCTAAATTATAACTTTTTGGTCGCCCCCGGGCGCCACTTGCGTCGTGCGTCGCCACAAGCCGCGTCCGACCGCCCGCTTTTTTCCCAGTCTAGACAGCGCGCACAGACCGGCCGCTTTCCAGTTTTGATCCCGTCCCCCGGCCGCGAGGCCAACCCAGGAACCGTGTCGTCGTGAAACCGATTCAGAAATCGAACAAGCTGCTCAACGTCTGCTACGACATCCGTGGCCCGGTGCTCGAGCACGCGAAGCGCCTCGAGGATGAAGGCCACCGCATCATCAAGCTGAACATCGGCAACCTCGCGCCGTTCGGTTTCGAGGCGCCGGACGAGATCATCCAGGACATGATCCGCAACCTGCCGTCGTCGTCGGGCTATTCGGATTCGAAGGGCGTGTTCTCTGCCCGCAAGGCCGTGATGCACTACACGCAGGAAAAGGGCGTCGTGGGCGTCGGCCTCGACGACATCTACATCGGCAACGGCGCGTCCGAGCTGATCGTGATGGCGACCCAGGCGCTGCTGAACGACGGGGACGAAGTCCTGCTGCCCGCGCCCGACTACCCGTTGTGGACGGCCGCGGTGAGCCTGTCGGGCGGCACGCCCGTGCACTACGTGTGCGACGAGCAGAACGCGTGGATGCCCGATCTCGACGACATCCGCCGCAAGATCACGCCGAACACGAAGGCGCTCGTCGTGATCAACCCGAACAATCCGACCGGCGCGCTTTATTCGGACGAATTGCTGCTCGAGCTGCTCGAGATCGCGCGCCAGCACGGGCTGATCGTGTTCGCCGACGAGGTCTACGACAAGATCGTCTACGACGGTCTCGAGCACACGGCGCTCGGTTCGCTGTCGGAGGACGTGATCACCGTCACGTTCAACAGCCTGTCGAAAAGCTATCGCTCGTGCGGCTACCGCGCGGGCTGGATGGCCGTCTCGGGCCTCGGCGGCGACAACCGGCGGCGCGCGAAGGATTACCTCGAGGGGCTCGGCATCCTGTCGTCGATGCGCCTGTGCGCGAACGTGCCCGGCCAGTTCGCGATCCAGACGGCGCTCGGCGGCTACCAGAGCATCAACGAGCTGATCGTGCCGAGCGGGCGCCTGTACAAGCAGCGCGAGCTCGCGTATGACATGCTCACGTCGATCCCGGGCGTGACCTGCGTGAAGCCGCAGGCCGCGCTGTACATGTTCCCGCGCCTCGACCCGAAGCTTTACCCGATCCAGAACGACCAGCAGTTCATTCTCGACCTGTTGCTCGAGGAGCGCGTGCTGCTCGTGCAGGGCACGGGGTTCAACTGGGCGACGCCGGACCATTTCCGCGTGGTCTTCCTGCCGAACCTCGACGACCTGGCCGATTCGATCAACCGGATCGCACGCTTCCTCGACGGCTACCGCAAGCGCCATTCGGCCTGAGCGGCGGGACCACACGAAACTCATGACTTCTCACTCATCGATCACACGCAGCATGGAACCGATCAAAGTTGGCCTGTTGGGCTTCGGCACGGTGGGCAGCGGCACCTTCACGGTGCTGGGCCGTAACCAGGAAGAAATCAAGCGACGCGCGGGGCGCGGCATCGAGGTGACGCGCATTGCCGTGCGCAATCCGGCGAAGGCGCTGGCCGCGCTCGGCGGCGACGCCGGCGCCGCGCAGATCACCGACGATTTCAACGCGGTCGTCGACGATCCGTCGATCGCGATCGTCGCCGAGATGATCGGCGGCACGGGCATCGCGCGCGAGCTCGTGCTGCGCGCGATCGCGAACGGCAAGCACGTCGTGACAGCCAACAAGGCGCTGCTCGCGGTGCACGGCACCGAGATCTTCGAGGCCGCGCGCGCGAAGGGCGTGATGGTCGCGTTCGAGGCCGCCGTCGCCGGCGGCATCCCGATCATCAAGGCGCTGCGCGAAGGGCTCACCGCGAACCGCATCCAGTACATCGCGGGCATCATCAACGGCACCACCAACTACATCCTGTCGGAAATGCGCGACCGCGGGCTCGACTTCGCGACCGCCCTGAAGGCCGCCCAGGCGCTCGGCTACGCGGAAGCCGATCCGACTTTCGACATCGAAGGCGTCGACGCCGCGCACAAGGCGACGATCATGAGCGCGATCGCGTTCGGCGTGCCGGTGCAGTTCGAACGCGCGTACGTCGAGGGCATCAGCAAGCTCGACGCGACCGACATCCGCTACGCGGAAGAACTCGGCTACCGGATCAAGCTGCTCGGCATCACGCGCCGCGCCGCAAACGGCATCGAGCTGCGCGTGCACCCGACGCTGATCCCCGAGAAGCGCCTGCTCGCGAACGTCGAGGGTGCGATGAACGCGGTCGTCGTGCATGGCGACGCGGTCGGCACGACGCTGTACTACGGCAAGGGCGCCGGCGCGGAGCCGACCGCGTCGGCCGTCGTCGCGGATCTCGTCGACGTCACGCGCCTGCACACCGCCGATCCCGAGCATCGCGTGCCGCATCTCGCATTCCAGCCCGACAGCCTGTCGAACACGCCGATCCTGCCGATCGACGAAGTGACGAGCGGCTACTACCTGCGCCTGCGCGTCGCCGACCAGACCGGCGTGCTGGCCGACATCACGCGCATCCTCGCCGCATCGGGCATCTCGATCGACGCGCTGCTGCAGAAGGAATCGGAGGAGGTCGACGCCGCGAACGGCGAAACCGACATCATCCTGATCACGCACGTCACGCTCGAGAAGAACGTCAATGCGGCGATCGCGCAAATCGAGAAGCTGGAGACGGTCGTGTCGAAGGTGACGAAGCTGCGCATGGAAGCGCTGAACTGAGCTGAGGGCGACATGAACTACATTTCCACGCGCGGCGCCGGCATCGGCGAGCGCCACACGTTTTCAGACATCCTGCTCGGCGGTCTCGCGAAGGACGGCGGGCTCTACCTGCCGGCCGAGTATCCGAAGGTCTCGGCCGACGAACTCGCGCGCTGGCGCACGCTGCCGTACGCGGATCTCGCGTTCGAGATCCTGTCGAAGTTCTGCGACGACGTTCCGGCCGACGACCTGCGCGCGATCACGCGCCGCACGTACACGGCCGACGTCTACCGCAACACGCGCCACGGCGAGAACGCGGCCGACATCACGCCGCTGAAGACGCTCGGCACCGAGCACGGCGCGGCGCTGTCGCTGCTCGAACTGTCGAACGGCCCGACGCTGGCGTTCAAGGACATGGCGATGCAGTTGCTCGGCAACCTGTTCGAGTACACGCTGGCCAAGCACGGCGAAGCGCTGAACATCCTCGGCGCGACCTCGGGCGACACCGGCAGCGCGGCCGAATACGCGATGCGCGGCAAGGCCGGCGTGCGCGTGTTCATGCTGTCGCCGCACCGGAAGATGAGCGCGTTCCAGACGGCCCAGATGTTCAGCCTGCAGGATCCGAACATCTTCAACCTCGCGGTCGAAGGCGTGTTCGACGATTGCCAGGACATCGTGAAGGCGGTGTCGAACGATCACGCGTTCAAGGCGCAGCAGAAGATCGGCACGGTCAACTCGATCAACTGGGCGCGCGTGGTCGCGCAGGTCGTCTATTACTTCAAGGGCTACTTCGCGGCCACCGGGTCGAACGACGAGCGCGTGTCGTTCACGGTGCCGTCGGGCAACTTCGGCAACGTCTGCGCGGGCCATATCGCGCGGATGATGGGGCTGCCGATCGCGAAGCTGGTGGTCGCGACCAACGAGAACGACGTGCTCGACGAGTTCTTCCGCACCGGCGCGTACCGCGTGCGCAGCGCCGAGAACACCTATCACACGAGCAGCCCGAGCATGGACATCTCGAAGGCGTCGAACTTCGAGCGCTTCGTGTTCGACCTGCTCGGCCGCGATCCGGCGCGCGTGATGCAGCTGTTCCGCGACGTCGAGGAGAAGGGCGGTTTCGATCTCGCGGCGAGCGGCGATTTCGCGCGCGTTGCGGAGTTCGGCTTCGTGTCGGGCCGCAGCAGCCATGCCGACCGCATCGCAACGATCCGCGACGTGTTCTCGCGTTACGACACGATGATCGATACGCACACGGCCGACGGCGTGAAGGTCGCGCGCGAGCATCTCGACGCGGGCGTGCCGATGGTCGTCCTCGAGACGGCGCAGCCGATCAAGTTCGGCGAGACGATCCGCGAAGCGCTCGATCGCGAAGCCGAGCGTCCGGCCGCATTCGACGGGCTCGAGGCGCTGCCGCAGCGCTTCGAGGTCGTGAAGGCCGACGCGCAGCAGGTGAAGGACTTCATCGCCGCACACACGGGCGCGTGACGCACGGCCGGGCCGCAGGCCCGGCCGCGCAGGACGGCCGGCATCCCGATGCGTCGAACGGATCGGGATGCCGGCCGTTTCGTTTGGTGGCGCGGTGGCGCGGGGCGCCGGCGGCGGCCGGTCCGCCGCGCGTCGCGTGAAACAGGTGCCAGACCGGCGCGTTCGCGCCAATCACAGTTCTCGCATGTCCGCCATATCGCGCGCCCGCGCGACGGCGTCGCTACAATGACGTATTGATTCCCACGCTCCCCGATTCCATCGATGTCGAACCCGAATCCCGCGGCGCCGCGCGCGCCGATGCTGTCGACCGCCGAAGCGCTCGCCGCGCTGCTCGACGCCGCGAAGCCGCTGCCCGGCGCCGAAACCGTCGCCACGCTCGATGCGCTGGGCCGCGTGCTCGCGGCCGACGTGAGTTCGCCGCTCGACGTGCCGCCGATGCACACGAGCGCGATGGACGGCTATGCGGTGCGCGTCGCCGACCTGCTGCACGGCGAGCGTCGCCTGCCGGTGTCGCAGCGCATTCCGGCCGGCCATCCGGCCGGGCCGCTCGCGGCCGGCACGGCCGCCCGGATCTTCACCGGTGCGACGGTGCCGCCGGGAGCCGATGCCGTCGTGATGCAGGAGCAGACCGCGGCCGACGGCGACGCGGTCGAGATCCTGCACACGCCGAAGGCGGGCGAGTGGATCACCGCGCAGGGCGCGGACATCCGGCAGGGGGCGGTGATCCTGCCGGCCGGCACGCGGCTCACGCCGCAGGCGCTCGGCCTGGCCGCGTCGGTCGGTTGCGCGCAGTTGTCGGTCGCGCGGCGGATTCGCGTCGCGGTGTTCTTCACCGGCGACGAACTGACGATGCCGGGCGAGCCGCTGAAGCCCGGCGCGATCTACAACTCGAATCGCTTCACGCTGCGCGGGCTGCTGGAGCGGCTCGGCTGCCATGTGACCGACTACGGGATCGTGCCCGACTCGCTCGCCGCGACGCGCGACACGCTGCGCGCGGCCGCGCGCGATCACGACCTGATCCTGACGAGCGGCGGCGTATCGGTCGGCGACGAGGATCACGTGAAGCCGGCCGTCGAGGCCGAAGGGCGGCTGGCGCTGTGGCAGATCGCGATGAAGCCCGGCAAGCCGCTCGCCTACGGCGCGGTGCGCCGCGGCGACGACCGGCCCGATGCCCACTTCATCGGGTTGCCCGGCAATCCCGTGTCGAGCTTCGTCACGTTCCTGCTGTTCGTGCGGCCGTTCCTGTTGCGCCTGTCCGGCGTGCGTGACGTCGCGCCGCGCGCGCTGTCGCTGCGTGCCGATTTTTCGCAAGGCAAGGGCGACCGGCGCAACGAATTCCTGCGCGCACGCGTCAATGCGGCCGGCGGCCTCGAGCTGTTTCCGAACCAGAGTTCGGCGGTGCTGACGTCGACGGTCTGGGGCGACGGTCTGATCGACAATCCGCCGCAGCACGCGATCAGCGCCGGCGAGACCGTGCGTTTCATCCCGTTTTCCGAACTGCTGTCGTAACGCGACGGCTTCCCGAACCATGAAGATTCAGCTGAAATTCTTTGCGAGCGTCCGCGAGGCGCTGGGCGTCGCCGACGAGCAGGCCGACGTACCGGACGGCGTTACGACCGTCGGCGACGTGCGCGCGTGGTTGCGCGTGCGCGGCGGTGCGTGGGCCGAGACGCTGGCCGAAGGGCGCGCGCTGCGCATGGCCTGCAACCACGAGATGACCGATCCCGGCACGCGGCTCACCGAAGGCTGCGAGGTCGCGTTCTTTCCGCCGGTGACGGGCGGCTGAGGCGCGCGATGGCAACGGTACGAATCCAGGCCGACGATTTCGACCTGAACGCCGAAGTGACGGCACTGCGGGCGCGCAATCCGAAGATCGGCGCGGTCGCGTGCTTCGTCGGCACGGTGCGCGACTTGAACGAAGGCGATTCGGTCGCCGCGATGGAGCTCGAGCACTACCCGGGGATGACCGAGAAGGCGCTCGAGAAGATCGCCGCGGAGGCCGGCCGGCGCTGGCCCGGCATCGACGTCGCGATCGTGCATCGCGTCGGCAGGCTGCTGCCGCTCGACCAGATCGTGATGGTGGCGACGGTTGCCGCCCATCGCGGCGATGCGTTCGCGTCGTGCGAGTTCGTGATGGACTACCTGAAGACCGAAGCGCCGTTCTGGAAGAAGGAAACGACGCCGGACGGCGAGCGTTGGGTCGATGCGCGCAGCACCGACGATGCCGCGCTCGCGCGCTGGGGCGTCGAATCGGGCAACGCGCGGCGCTGAGCGCGGCGTGCGTCATCGCGGTGCGGCGATGCGCCGCATCGGCGCGACCGCCGCGCGTGACGTGTCAGCGGCTGCGTCAAGCGTCAGGGTCGGTGCCGCGCCCGATGATCTTCGCCGGAAAGGGTTCGCCGCGGGCGCGCGACGGTAGCGCGTGCGGATCGTCGCCCGCGTCGCGGCGGCGCGGCGCGATGGCGTCGAGCAGCGCCTGCTGTTCGGGCGGAATCCGGTAGTCCCAGCCGAACCGGCTCAATTGCAGGCTCTGCGCGATCCGCAGTGCGGGTTCCATGAAGCGGATCGCCGCGGGCGGCGCGTAGCGCGTCTCGACGGTCTTCAGGAACAGCGACAGCCAGCGGCTGAAATGGGCCGGCTCGATCCCGTCGAGCGGCTGGTGCGCCTGCTGCACGTTGCCGCGGTAGCCCTTGGTGCCGAGCACGAGACTCGACCAGAACGTGACCATCTTCGGCAGGTGGTCGTTCCAGCGGCCGGCCAGCTTCGCGTCGAACACGGGCCCGAGCAGCGGGTCGGCGCGCACGCGGTCGTAGAACGCGTAGACGAGGTCGCGAATGTTTTCTTCGGTCGGCTCGGCGTCGCGAGGGCGGGCCGGTGCGGTATCGGGCGAGGCGGACATGACGGTCATGGCAAAAGGGCCGGGAAACAGGGGCGGAGGCGGCGCGGGCATCGAGCAGGACGCCGGCCGGATTTTGACGCAAAATAGCGTCCAGCGTCCCCTGCAAAACGTGCAGATGTAATGCATCTTATTGCGCACGCGCCATCCCGGCAACCGGGGGCCGTGGAACGGGGCCGCCGGCCGGCTTCCCGCGCCTCCCGATCGGCCCGGCTCACGTAATCGGGGTACGATCGATCTTTTCCGTATTCGCCCATGAGACTCACCGACTATACCGACTACTCGCTGCGCGTGATGCTGTACCTTGCCGTGCGCGGCGAGGGGCTCGCGACGATCCAGGAGATCTCGGACGCCTACGGCATCTCGAAGAATCATCTGATGAAGGTCGTGCAGCAGCTCGGCGAGCTGGGATGGGTCGACACGGTGCGCGGCCGCAATGGCGGGCTGCGGATTTTCCCGGAATCGCTGCAGCTGACGGTCGGCCAGGTCGTGCGCGCGACCGAGAGCGACTTCGCACTGGTCGGCTGCTTCCCGTCCGACGACGGCGAGGCGCGCGGCTGCGTGATCGAGCCGCAGTGCCGCCTGAAGGGCGTGCTGGCGGCCGCGCGCGATGCGTTCTTTGCCGAACTCGACCGTCACCGGCTCTGCGAGCTGGTCGAACCTGCCGCGCCGCTCATGACGTTGCTCGGCATCCGACCGGTTGCGCTTGCGCGCGCCGCATCGTCGCAGGACGACGCGACGGCGCCCGTCGAGCCGCCGTCGACGGGCCGCTGACCCGCGCGCGCCGCGCGCCCCGGTCCTGCTTTGGCGCGCCTCCGGGCCGCATCTCGGCGATCCGGCAATTTTTGCGCTGAATCAACCCGAATTTCGCTTGAAAGCCGCATAACCATCCTCATCTTGGTGTTAATCGAAAATTGGAGGTCTCGACTAAATGAGAATCGACAAGCTCACCACCAAGTTCCAGGAAGCACTCGCGGATGCGCAAAGCCTTGCGGCAGGCCGCGACAATCAATACATCGAACCTGTTCACGTACTGGCCGCGCTGGTCGCGCAGCAGGACGGCTCCGCGCGCTCGCTGATGTCGCGTGCGGGCGTTCACGTGCAGGCGCTGCAAGGCGCGCTGAACGAAGCCATCTCGCGCCTGCCGCAAGTGACGGGCACGGGCGGCGACATCCAGATCGGCCGTGAACTGGCCGGGCTGCTGAACCAGGCCGACAAGGAAGCGCAGAAGCTCAACGATACGTTCATCGCGAGCGAGATGTTCCTGCTTGCCGCGTCGGACGACAAGGGCGACGCGGGCAAGCTCGCGCGTCAGCACGGCATGACGCGCAAGGCGCTCGAAGCCGCGATCGCCGCGGTGCGCGGCGGCTCGCAGGTGCACAGCCAGGATGCGGAAAGCCAGCGCGAGGCATTGAAGAAATACACGGTCGACCTGACCGAGCGCGCCCGTGCGGGCAAGCTCGATCCGGTGATCGGCCGCGACGACGAAATTCGCCGCTCGATCCAGATTCTGCAGCGCCGCACGAAGAACAACCCGGTGCTGATCGGCGAGCCGGGCGTCGGCAAGACGGCGATCGTCGAAGGGCTCGCGCAGCGGATCGTCAACGGCGAAGTGCCGGAGACGCTGAAGGGCAAGCGCGTGCTGTCGCTCGACATGGCCGCGCTGCTGGCGGGCGCGAAGTATCGCGGCGAATTCGAGGAGCGCCTGAAGGCGGTGCTCAACGACATCGCGAAGGACGAAGGCCAGACGATCGTCTTCATCGACGAAATCCATACGATGGTCGGCGCCGGCAAGGCCGAGGGGGCAATGGATGCGGGCAACATGCTGAAGCCGGCGCTGTCGCGCGGCGAGCTGCACTGCATCGGCGCGACCACGCTCGACGAATACCGCAAGTACATCGAGAAGGATGCCGCGCTCGAGCGCCGTTTCCAGAAGGTGCTCGTCGACGAACCGAGCGTCGAGGCGACGATCGCGATCCTGCGCGGGCTGCAGGAGAAGTACGAGCTGCACCACGGCGTCGACATCACCGATCCGGCGATCGTTGCCGCGGCGGAGCTTTCGCACCGCTATATCACCGACCGCTTCCTGCCCGACAAGGCGATCGACCTGATCGACGAAGCCGCTTCGAAGATCAAGATGGAAATCGATTCGAAGCCCGAAGAGATGGACAAGCTCGACCGTCGGCTGATCCAGTTGAAGATCGAGCGCGAAGCCGTGAAGAAGGAGCAGGACGAAGCGTCGCAGAAGCGCCTGCAGCTGATCGAGGAAGAGATCGAGCGCCTGGGCCGCGAATATGCGGACCTCGAGGAGATCTGGACCGCCGAGAAAGCCGCGGTGCAGGGCAGTGCCCAGCTCAAGGAAGAAATCGAGAAGGTGCGTGCGGACATCGCGCGGCTGCAGCGTGACGGCAAGCTGGAGCGGGTCGCCGAGCTGCAGTACGGCAGGCTGCCGCAGCTCGAGGCCCAGCTGAAGCAGGTCACGCAGGCCGAAGAGCAGGAGCAGCACAACCCGACGCGTCCGCGACTGCTGCGCACGCAGGTCGGTGCAGAGGAAATCGCGGAAGTCGTGTCGCGCTCGACGGGGATTCCCGTGTCGCGCATGATGCAGGGCGAACGCGAGAAGCTGCTGCACATCGAGGAAAAGCTGCACGAGCGCGTGGTCGGCCAGCATGAGGCGATCGGCGCGGTGGCCGATGCGATCCGCCGTTCGCGCGCGGGTCTGGCCGATCCGAACCGTCCGTACGGCTCGTTCCTGTTCCTCGGCCCGACGGGGGTCGGCAAGACCGAGCTGTGCAAGGCGCTGGCGTCGTTCCTGTTCGATTCGGAAGAACACCTGATCCGCATCGACATGAGCGAGTTCATGGAGAAGCACAGCGTCGCGCGGCTGATCGGCGCGCCGCCGGGCTATGTCGGCTACGAGGAAGGCGGCTACCTGACGGAAGCCGTGCGCCGCAAGCCGTACAGCGTGATCCTGCTCGACGAGATCGAGAAGGCCCACCCGGACGTGTTCAACGTGCTGCTGCAGGTGCTCGACGACGGCCGCATGACGGATGGCCAGGGGCGGACGGTCGACTTCAAGAACACGGTCATCGTGATGACGTCGAACCTCGGCTCGCAGGTGATCCAGGCGATGACGGGTGCGCCGCAGGAAGAGATCAAGGACGCCGTGTGGCTCGAGGTGAAGCAGCATTTCCGCCCCGAGTTCCTGAACCGGATCGACGACGTCGTCGTGTTCCATGCGCTCGACCGCAGCAACATCGAGTCGATCGCGAAGATCCAGCTGGCGCGCCTGCACGATCGGCTCGCGAAGCTCGACATGGCGCTCGACGTGTCGGAGGCGGCGCTCGAGCAGATCGGCAAGGTCGGCTACGATCCGCTGTTCGGTGCGCGGCCGCTGAAGCGTGCGATCCAGCAGGAGATCGAGAACCCGGTCGCGAAGCTCATTCTCGCGGGCCGCTTCGGTCCGAAGGACGTGATTCCGGTCGACGTCCACGACGGCAAGTTCGTGTTCGACCGCGTCGTGCACTGACCGCGAGCCATCGGCCGCCGCCCGGTTCGGCCGGGCGCGCAAAAACAAACACCCCGCCGCAGGCGGGGTGTTTGCTTATGGAGGCGTCGACCGCGCCGCGCGCGGTCCCGGTCGCTCAGCCCTGCTTGTTGCCGCCGAACAGGCCGGCGATCTGCGACAGCGAGCCGAGCAGGTTCGACGTGTCGACCTGCGCCTGGCCGTCGGCCGGCACCGTGCCGTCCGGCGTCGCGTGGTTGACGACGTGCGGCAGCACCTGTGCGAGCACGGTCGAGGCCGTCGACGGATCGACGCCGAACTTGCTCGCCAGCGCACCGATCGCGTCCGAGCCGAGCACGTTCTGCAGCGTGTCCGGGGAGATCGGCTGGTTCTGGCCGGTGCCGACCCACGAACCGATGATGTCGCCGGCGCCGCCCGCCTTGAACTTCTCGATCAGGCCGTTCAGCCCGCCCGGCTGGTTGTTGATGAATTCGAGCGCGGTCGTGACCAGCGCGCCTTGCGAGTTGCCGCCGGCCTGGCCGCCGATCAGACCGCCAACGATGTCGAGGAGACCCATGGTTCTTCACCTTTACTGAAAAGGGCGTCGTGACGACGACGCCCGTTGAACGAATGCCGCGCGCACGCCGTCGCGCGCGCGGCGCACATCAGGCGCCCGACGCCGCGGCGGCGGAGGCTGCCTTGTCCTTCTTGCTCTTCTTCTTCGAACCCTTCGTCGCCTTTGCGGACGACGCTGCGGCCGGTGCGCTCGCAGCCGCACCCGCACCCGCACCCGCGTCGGCGGATGCCGCGGCGGCCGCCGCCGCTTTCTCCTTCTTCGATGCGCGCTTGCTCCTGGCCGGCTTCGCTGCCGCATCCGGTGTGCTTGCCGCCGGCGCCGTGGCCGTCGTGCCGGCGGTCGCGGCCGTGGACGTCGATGCGGTGCCCGCCGACGTCGTCGCCGGCGTGGCGGCCGGCTTCGACGGTTTCACGCCTTTCGGCGGCGTCGACGAGCCGCCGATCGTCAGGCCGTTTTCCTCGAGATGTCCCACCGATTTCGTGCCGAGGCCCTTCACGCGGTTCGCGAGATCGTCGGCGTCCTTGAACGGGCCGTTCCTGGTGCGCTCGTCGATGATCGCCTTCGACTTCACCGGCCCGAGACCCTTCACCGATTCGAGCGTGGCCTGATCGGCCGTGTTGACTTCGACGGCGGCGGCAAGGCCCGCAGCGAGCGACAGCGATAGCGCGACGAACAGCATCAGCAGCTTCTTCAGCATGGCAAAGGCTCCCTGGTTCTGGCGGATGAATGGCTGTTGCAACGGACGGCGGGACGGGGCCCGGCCGGGCGTCGCCGTTAAGCATAGGACAAATGCGTGCCCTTTTTAAGACAGGCTGACCGAATCTTGCTGAAGGCTTGCGCCGCTGTAAAGTCCGAAGCCCGCGCCGGGCGGCGATTTTGACCATTCTTTACGGTGTCGCGCCGATGTCGAGGGCGGCCGCCGCACTAGCCGTTCGACAGGGCTTGACTTAGAGTGAACTCTAACTCCTAACCTTGTTCCTGCCATGTCGAAAACCGCTGTCCCATCCTCTGCCGCCGCTCCGCTCACGATCGGCCAGGTCGCCGAAATGACCGGCGTGTCGGCGCACACGTTGCGCTATTACGAGCAGGCCGGCCTGCTGCGCGCGATTTCGCGCACGGCGGCCGGGCACCGGCTCTATGCGCCGGCCGATCTCGATTGGCTGGCCTTCGTGATGCGCCTGAAGGCGACCGGCATGCCGATCGCGCAGATGCAGGCATTCGCGGCGTTGCGCGCGCAAGGCGAGCCGACCTTCGGCGCGCGGCGCGAGTTGCTGGTCGCGCATCGCGACGCGGTGCGCGCGCATATCGCGGTGTTGCAGGCGAGCCTCGACGCGATCGGCGACAAGATCGCGTATTACGAGGCACGGGAGCGCGAAGCGGAACGACAGGCGAATTCTTCTCACTCTGCATCGGAACAGGACGGACACCATGGAACGACTCGTTGAAGACCGCTACGCGCGTGGCTGGAACAAACTGAAGGAAATCGACGGCGAAGTGGGCGAGCGCGTGATCGCGGCGCTTGCGCCGATCGCGCCGGACTTCGGACGGCTGCTGGTCGAGTTCGGTTTCGGCGACATCTACAGCCGGCCGCAACTCGACCTGAAGGCGCGCGAGATCGCGACGATCGCGGCGCTGGCCGCGCTCGGCAACGCACAGCCGCAGTTGAAGGTGCATGTCGAGGCCGCGCTGAACGTCGGCTGCACCCGCGACGAGATCGTCGAGGTATTCATGCAGATGGCCGTCTACGCGGGCTTTCCTGCCGCGCTCAATGCGCTGTTCGCCGCGCACGAGGTCTTCATGCAGCGCGAGGCCGCGGCCGTGCAGCCGGCGTGACGGCGCTCGCGCAGGCGCATCACGCGCGGTGCGGCGCGACGATCCGGTGCTTCGCGATGCGCCGGTACAGCGTCGCACGCGAAATGCCGAGCGCCTGCGCGGCCGCATCCGGCCGCCAGCGGTGCGCGGTGAGCGCCGCGACGATGCGGCCCCGTTCGTCGTCGGGCAGCGTGCCGGGCGACACCGTGCCGGGCGGCGCGGCGAAGTCGGCCGGCAGGTCGCGCCGCGTCACGCGTGCGGCGTCGCATACCGCGCACGCATAGCGCAGCACGTTGCGCAACTGCCGCACGTTGCCGGGCCACGGATGCGCGGCGAGCTGCTCGGCGAGCGCCGCATCGAGCGTCAGCACGTGGCCGGTCGCCTGCGCTTCCTCGGCGAACACGGCGGCTATCACGTCGCGCACGTCCGCGCGTTCGCGCAACGGCGGCAGTTCGAACGTCGCGCCGCCGAGCCGGTAGTACAGATCCTCGCGGAACGTGCCGTCGGCCACCATGCGCGCGAGATCGCGGTGCGTCGCGCAGATCACGTCGAGGTCGACGCGCACGGGCGTGTCGCTGCCGAGCGGCACGACTTCGCCGTCGGCGAGCACGCGCAACAGGCGTGTCTGCAGCGCGAGCGGCATGTCGCCGATTTCGTCGAGAAACAGCGTGCCGCCGTCGGCGAGCGCGATCTTGCCGCGAGCGCCGTGCTTGCGCGCGCCGGTGAACGCTCCGGCCGCATAGCCGAACAGTTCGCTCTCGATCAGCGCTTCCGGCAGCGCGCCGCAGTTGACCGCGACGAACGGCCGCGCGCGTCGCGCGCCGGCGTCGTGGATCGCGCGCGCGAACACTTCCTTGCCTGCACCGGTTTCGCCGAGCACGAGAATCGGCAGCCGCTTGCTCGCGACCCGCAGCGCGAGTTCGGCCTGCTGCGCGATGCGTGCATCGGGGCTGTGCAGGAACGGCGTGAGCGCGCCGACGTGGCGCTGCGCGCTGCCCGCGCGGCGTGAGGCCGTGCCGGGTTCGCGGCCGGTGCGCCGCAGCGGCGCACGCAGCCGTGCGTAGAGCGGCGCGCCGGTCGCGCGCAGCCGCAGCGCGACGATCGCGTCGAGCTGCGCGGCATCGCGCAGCGGCATCTCGGTCGCATCGAAGATCTCGTCGATATGGCGCGGTTCGCGCAGTGCCGGCAGCGCATCGCGCGCCTGCCGGTTCGCGGCGACGATATTGCCGCACTCGTCGAATGCGATCAGCCACTCGGGTTGCGCTTCGACGTAATGACGGTTCGGATGCCCGAACAGGATCCAGTACTGCGCGGTGCTGTGCACGAAGTAGCCGTCCTCGATCAGCGCCGCGCTCTGCCGCACGAGCTGATACACGAGACGCTGGCTGTCGCGGTTGTCCGGCGAGTGGACCGCCGACGCGTCGAGCACGCCGATCAGCTCGCCGCCGGGCGAGAAGATCGGCGCCGCACTGCAGGTGAGGGTCGTGAACGCCGCGCGAAAGTGGTCGGTCTTGTGCACGGTGATCGGCGCGAGATCGGTCAGCACGCTCGCGACGCCGCAAGTCCCTTCCTCGCTTTCCGACCAGCACGAGCCGATGTGCAACCCCGCATGACGGAAGTCGTTGCGGCGTTCGCGGTCGATCCGGTAGTCGATCGTCACGCCGTGCGCGTCGGTCAGCATCACGCAGTAGTCGGCGACGCGAATCATGTCGTGCAGCCGCGTCAGGCACTGGCCCGACGCGCGCAGGAACGCCTCCTCCTTGTCGCGCACCTCGCGCAGCTCGGCCGCGGTCAGCACGCGCGGGCCGATCGACGAAGCGGGGTCGAGACAGTAGCGCTCCAGCGACCGTTGCCACGACGACACGAGGCGCGCCGAATCGGCCGGCGCGGGCAGGCGCCCGGCGAGCGCGCCGAGCACGCGGTCGGCGTGCTGGGCCTGGGGGACGGCGTAGGGCATGGTCGGCTCCGGGGTTCCGTACGGCGGGGAATTCGATGTCCTTGTAGCACATCCCGTTCGGCGGATCACATTGCATCGCAGCACGCGGCGGGCTTGAGACGTTCGTCTCACCGGTATCTCGGTGCGTCTCGCATCGTTGAGACGCGGCCGCGGGCGTCGTGAAGGGATCGTCCGGCATCCGATCGAATCCGCGGTGCCGCGATGCCGCCGGGTTTGCGGGCAGCGCGCCGCGCCGATGCCGGCCTTCGCGGCGGTCGCGGCGGCCGTGGCGTTGCATCGAACGCGTGAGACGCACGGGCGGAAGCGGGCGCGCGCCGGGTCGTCACGGCAGCGGCGCCGGTGTGCGGGCAGGTCCGCCGCGCAAGCCTGTACGTGGGTTTCACGGTCGTCGCGTGGAAGATGGCACGCCGTTTGCAGGAATGTCCGGCAAGCCCGGCGCGATCGCGTCGGTGACGACGATCCGCCGCCCGTCGATGGCGGCGGACAAAACAGGCAGGGCCGGCGCTGGCGCCAATGCGCCGGCGCCGGCCGACTGGATGGAGACAAAACCGTGACGACGCCCGTTACCGTCGGCGTGATCGCGAACCCCGCATCGGGGCGCGACATCCGCCGCCTCACGACGCATGCATCCGTGTTCCCGACGGCGGAGAAGGCGAACATGATCGTGCGCCTGCTGGCCGGTCTCGGCGCGATGGGCGTCGAGCGCGTGCTGACGCTGCGCGACCGGACGGGCATTGCGACGCTGCTGCTGCGCGCGCTCGATACGCATCGTGCGGTCGCGTCGCGCGAGCGCTGGCCCGAGGTCGAGTTCGTCGACCTGCCGATCACCGATAGCGTTGCCGACACGCAGGCCGGCGCGGCGTACCTGCACCGGATGGAGGTCGCGCTGATCGTCGTGCTCGGCGGCGACGGCACCCATCGCGCCGTCGCCGCGCATTGCGGCGCGACGCCGCTCGTCGCGCTGTCCACCGGCACCAACAACGCATTCCCCGAACATCGCGAAGCGACCGTCGCCGGCGTGGCGGCAGGGCTCGTCGCGGCGGGCGCCGTGCCGGCCGAGATCGCGCTTGCGCGCAACAAGCGGCTCGTCGTGCGCTGCATCGCGGGCGCGCAGCCCGGGCGCGAGGAGATCGCGCTCGTCGACGTATGCGCGGCGCGACAGCGCTTCGTCGGCGCCCGCGCGATCTCGGGATCGGACGATATCGATTCTCTCTACCTGACGTTCGCGGAGCCGGACGGGATCGGCCTGTCCGCGCTCGGCGGCGCGTGGGCGCCGCTCGAACGCAGCGCGCCGCACGGGCTCGCGATGCGTTTTGCGGCCGAAGACAAGACGGCCGGCACGCCGCTCGTCGCGCCGATCGCGCCGGGCCGTGTCGATCGCGTCGTGATGCGCAGTTGCGAGCGGCTCGAGCCGGGTGCGTGGCAGACGATCCCGTTCGAGCGCGGCACGCTCGCGTTCGACGGCGAGCGAGAGATCGAGGTCGCGCGCGGCGATCGCTACGAGATTGCACTTGACTGGCACGGGCCGCTGACGGTCGACGTCGGCCGCACGCTGCGCTACGCGTCGTCCAGGCAACTGCTGCGCGATGCCGGCCCGTGGCGTGCTTGAGCGTTCGTTGCTCCGGTAAGCATTTCGGCATCCGTAACGATCATCGAGGAGACATCGCCATGACACTGCCACTCGAAGGACAAGCCGTCATCGTCACGGGCGGCGCGCGCTGCGCTTCGCGACGATGGACAACGTGACGGGCCGGACCGTGAACGTCGAAGGCGGCTTCACGTTCCGCTGACGGCCGCGCGCCGTGAGATCCGTCGCCGCGGCCCGGCCGCGGCGGCATTCGCAGTCAGACCTATCCAGGAGACATACATGACCGTTTCGAACCAGATCAGCAGGGACAAGCTGCTGGACGCCTACCGCCTGATGCGCACCATTCGCGAATTCGAGGAGCGCCTGCACGTCGAATTCGCGACCGGCGAGATTCCCGGTTTCGTGCACCTGTATGCGGGCGAGGAGGCGTCCGCGGTCGGCACGATGCTGCACCTCGGCCTCGCCGACTATGTCGCGACCACGCACCGCGGCCACGGCCATTGCATCGCGAAGGGCGTCGACGTGCACGGAATGATGGCCGAGATCTACGGCAAGAAGACCGGCGTCTGCCACGGCAAGGGCGGCTCGATGCACATCGCCGATCTGTCGATGGGGATGCTCGGCGCCAACGGGATCGTCGGCGCGGGCGGCCCGCTCGTGTGCGGCGCGGCGCTCGCGGCGAAGCACCGGAACACGGGCGGCGTCGGTGTGTGCTTCTTCGGCGACGGCGCGTCGAACCAGGGCGTGATCTTCGAGTCGATGAACCTCGCGGCGGTGTGGCGGCTGCCGGCGATCTTCGTCGCCGAGAACAACGGCTATGCGGAAGCGACGTCGTCGAGCTGGTCGGTCGCGACCGACAACATCGCCGATCGCGCGAACGGGTTCGGGATGCCGGGCGTGATCGTCGACGGCTTCGACTTCTTCGCGGTGCACGAGGCGCTCGGCGAGGCCGTCGAGCGCGCGCGCAACGGCGGCGGCCCGACGCTCGTCGAGGTGAAGTTCACGCGCTATTTCGGCCATTTCGAAGGCGATGCGCAAACCTACCGCGCACCGGGCGAGGTGCAGAAGCTGCGCGACGAAAAGGACTGCCTGAAGCATTTCGAGACGCGCGTCGTGCGCGCCGAAGCGCTGACGATCGGCGAACTGCGCGCGGTCGACGCGCAGGTGAAGGCGCTGATCGACGACGCGGTCGCGCAGGCCAAGAGCGCGCCGCTGCCCGATGCGGCCGACCTGCTGACCGACGTCTACGTGTCGTATCCGTGAGCGCGGCCTGACCCCGCGGCCGGCACGGCGAACCGAACATTCCAGGAGACAGACATGGCAAGGAAGATCACTTATTCGCAGGCGATCAACGAGGCGCTTGCGCAGGAGATGG
Source organism: Burkholderia sp. MSh2 (assembly GCF_000731655.1). Taxonomy (NCBI): domain Bacteria; kingdom Pseudomonadati; phylum Pseudomonadota; class Betaproteobacteria; order Burkholderiales; family Burkholderiaceae; genus Burkholderia; species Burkholderia sp. MSh2. Next base: position 18,573 of record NZ_JPGM01000059.1, read on the forward strand.
CGCGCGACGAGAGCGTGATCGTGATGGGCGAGGACAATGCAGGCGGCGCGGGCGCGCCGGGCGAGGACGACGCATGGGGCGGCGTGCTCGGCGTGACGAAGGGGCTGTTCCACAAGTTTCCGGGCCGCGTGCTCGATACGCCGCTGTCCGAAGGCGGCTACATCGGCGCGGCGGTCGGCGCGGCCGCGTGCGGGATGCGGCCCGTCGCGGAGCTGATGTTCGTCGATTTCATGGGCGTGTGCTTCGACCAGATCTTCAACCAGGCCGCCAAATTCCGCTACATGTTCGGCGGCAAGGCCGTGACGCCGGTCGTGATCCGCGCGATGTACGGCGCCGGCCTGCGCGCTGCCGCGCAGCATTCGCAGATGCTCACGTCGCTGTTCACGCACATTCCCGGGCTCAAGGTCGTGTGCCCCGCGACGCCTTACGACGCGAAGGGGCTGCTGATCCAGGCGATCCGCGACAACGATCCCGTGATCTTTCTCGAACACAAGCTGCTCTATACGCGCGAAGGCGACGTGCCCGAGGAATCCTATGCGATTCCGTTCGGCGAGGCGAACGTGCTGCGCGACGGCGACGATGCGACGATCGTCACGTACGGCCGGATGGTGCATCTCGCGATGGACGCCGCCGCGACGCTCGCGAAGGACGGCATCCAGGTCGACGTGATCGACCTGCGCACGACGTCGCCGCTCGACACGGAGACGATTCTCGAAAGCGCGGAGCGCACCGGGCGCGTGGTGGTGGTCGACGAGGCGAACCCGCGCTGCTCGATCGCGACCGACATCGCCGCGCTCGTCGCGCAGCGCGCGTTCCGTGCGCTGCAGGCGCCGATCGAGCTTGTCACCGCGCCGCATACCCCCGCGCCGTTCGCGAGCGTGCTCGAAGACCTGTACATCCCGTCCGCCGATGCGATCGTGCAGGCGGTCCTGAAGACGAGGAGCTGACACGATGTCGATTCACATGATCACGATGCCCAAGTGGGGCCTGTCGATGGAGCAGGGGCAGGTCAACGGCTGGCTGAAGGCGATCGGCGAGCGCGTGACGAAGGGCGACGAAGTGCTCGACGTCGAGACCGACAAGATCTCGTCCGGCGTCGAATGCGCGTTCGACGGCACGCTGCGCCGCCAGGTCGCGCAGGAAGGCGAGACGCTGCCCGTGGGTGCGCTGCTCGGCGTCGTCGCGGCCGCCGATGCGAGCGATGCCGACATCGAGGCGGCGATCGCCGATTTCCAGCGCGATTTCGTGCCGAGCGCGGCTGCCGACGAGGCGGCCGGGCCGCAGCCCGAGAAGGCGCAGATCGGCGGCCGCACGGTGCGCTTCCTGAAGCTCGGCGACGGCGCGGGCACGCCCGCCGTGCTGATCCACGGCTTCGGCGGCGACCTGAACAACTGGCTGTTCAATCACGCCGATCTTGCCGCGCACCGGCCCGTGTGGGCACTCGACCTGCCGGGCCACGGCGAATCGGGCAAGGCGGTCGACATGGGCAGCCTCGACGAACTGGCGGACGCGGTGCTCGCGCTGCTCGATGCGCAGCACATCGACCGCGCGCACCTGATCGGCCATTCGATGGGCGGCGCGGTCGCGATGGCGGCCGCCGAGCGCGCGCCGCAACGCGTCGCATCGCTGACGCTGATCGCGAGCGCGGGGCTCGGCACGGACATCAATCGCACGTATATCGACGGCTTCGTCGCCGGCAACAGCCGCAACACGCTGAAGCCGCACCTCGGCGCGCTGTTCGCGGACAACGCGCTGGTCACGCGGCAACTCGTCGAGGATCTCGTCAAGTACAAGCGGCTCGAAGGCGTGCAGGCCGCGCTGGAGAAAATTGCGAACGCCGCGTTCGACGGCGCGGCGCAGCGGCGCGTGTTCCGCGACCGGCTCGCGTCGCTGGCGCCCCGTACGCTCGTGATCTGGGGCGAGCGCGACCAGGTGATTCCCGCGCAGCATGCGCAGGGCTTGCCGGACGGCGTGCGCGCCGAGGTGATCGCCGGCAGCGGGCACATGGTGCAGATGGAGGCCGCCGCCGACGTGAACCGCCTGATCGTCGCGTTTCTCGGAGCCTGACGATGGCCGCCGCGCTCGAACGACCCAGCCTCACGGCGCTCGGCCAGCCGGGCGCGCGCAGCCGCGACAAGCTCGCGCGCATCCCGGTGCGTGTCGAGCCCGCGGCCGGCGCGGCGCTGCCGAAGCCGCCGTGGCTGCGCGCGCGGCCGATGATGAGCGCGGCGGTCGCCGACATGGCGGCCGTGCTGCGCGACCATCGGCTGCATTCCGTCTGCGAGGAGGCGATGTGTCCGAACATCGGCGAATGTTTCGCGCAGCGCACCGCGACCTTCATGATCATGGGCGGGCTCTGCACGCGGCGCTGCCCGTTCTGCGACGTCGCGCACGGTCGTCCCGATCCGCTGGATCCCGGCGAGCCCGCGCGGCTGGCCGAGGCGGCCGCGGCGCTCGGGCTGCGCTACGTCGTGATTACGTCGGTCGACCGTGACGACCTGCGCGACGGCGGCGCCGCGCATTTCGCCGCGTGTATCGCGGCGGTGCGTGCAAGCGTGCCGGGCATCGGCGTCGAGGTGTTGACGCCGGATTTCCGCGGCCGTGTCGCGCGGGCGCTCGACGCGCTGTCGGCGGCCTGGCCCGACGTGTTCAACCACAACATCGAGACGGTGCCGTCGCTGTACCGGGCGGCGCGGCCGGGCGCCGACTATCGCGGCTCGCTCGAACTGCTCGCGCAGGCCAAGGCAGCGCGGCCGGGGCTGGTGACGAAATCGGGGTTGATGCTCGGGCTCGGCGAATGCGACGACGAGGTGCGCGACACGCTGCGCGACTTGCGCGCGCACGACGTCGACGTGCTGACGCTCGGCCAGTATCTCGCGCCGTCGGCGCATCATCTGCCGGTGCGGCGCTACGTGAGCCCGGCCGCGTTCGCCGCATGGCGCGACGAGGCGCTGGCGTACGGCTTCAGGGAGGTCGTGGCGGGCCCGCTCGTGCGGTCGTCGTATCACGCGGCCGACGTGCTGGACGGCGCGTAGCGGGGCGCGTCAGGCGCGGGCGGCGGCGACGCGCGCGCGGCTGACGCGGCGCAGGTAGGCCACGAGCCCGGTGCCCGCGAGCATCAGGCTGATCGTGTTCGCGAACCAGAAGCCGCGCGCGCCGGTCAGCCACGCGGGCGCGATCCCGCCCACGTCGAAGCCGAGCGTGTAGCCGCCGCTGAGCCCGACGCCCCACAGCGCGACCGCATAGATCACGGTCGGCACGATTGCCACCTTGTATGCGCGCAGCACGAACGCCGACGTGACCTGCAGTGCGTCGAACACGTGGTAGCACGCGACGATCGCGACGAGCGGCATCGCGGCCGCGGCGACGGCCGGGTTCGGCGTATAGCCGTCGATGATCAGCGGGCGCAGCCCGAACACGAGCAGGCCGTATGTCGCGGCAATGCCGCACGCGAAGATCACGCTGTGCCGGCCGAGCAGCCGGGCTTCCTCGGGACGCCCGGCGCCGAGCGCGCGCGCGACCAGCGTCGAGGCCGCCACGCCGATCGACAGCGGCGTCATGTACAGCACCGCGCCGATGTTGCCGGCGATCTGGTGGCCGGCGAGCGTCGTCGTGCCGAACTGCGCGATGAACAGCGCCATGCACGTGTACGACGTGACCTCGATCAGGTACGACAGGCCCATCGGCACGCCGAGCTTCAGGAGCGCCTTCTGACGCTCCCAGACGGGCCAGCAGAAGCGCGAGAAGATCGCGAGCGGCGCGAACACGTCGAGCTTCGCGAGCAGCGTGTAGCCGATCAGCGCGAGCGCCCAGTTGATCAGCGTGCTCGCGAGCCCGCAGCCCGGGCCGCCGAGGGCCGGCATGCCGAAACCGCCGAAGATGAACCACACGTTGAGCGGAAACTTGAGCAGCAGCGCGCCGACCTGCAGGATCATCGCCAGGCGCGGCTTGCCGGCCGCGTTGGTCAGTGCGTTGTAGATGCGGAAGACGAGGCTGGCGGGCAGCCCGTACGACAGGATGCGCAGGTAGTCGACGGTGCGGTCGTGCAGTGCGGCCGGTGCGTGTGCGATGCGCAGCAGCGGCTCCGGAAAATGCAGCAGGAGAAAGCCGGGGACCGCGAGCAGCAGCGCGAGCCACAGCGCCTGGCGGACTTCCTCGCCGATCTCGGCATGGCGCCGCGCGCCGTACAGTTGTCCGGCGATCGGCTGCAGCGCGGACAGGATGCCCATGAGGCCGATATAGATCGACACGTAGATCGACGAGCCGAGCCCTAGCGCGGCCAGATCGACGGCCGAATAGCGCCCGACCATCGCCGTGTCGATCACGCCGAACGCGATGATGGCGAGCTGGCCGACGAGCACCGGCCACGCGAGGCCTACGATCCGGCGAATGTCGCCGAGCATCGTCAGTCGGCCGCCTGCCGGCGCGGCGGACGCCGCTTGACCGGCGTCTTGGGCCGCTCGATGCGTTCGTACAGGCGGAAGCGTTCGTCGCGGTCGGCGACGCGGCGGCCTTCCCACACGAGACGCCACACGTATTGCGACATCGAGCTCGGCTCGCCGTAGTCCGCACGGTCCTGACGCAGGATCACGTCGCAGTCGCCGGAGAAATCGAAGCGCATGTTGCCGAAATATGCAAAGGTCGCGATCTGCGCGTCGCCGAGCCGCACGGGCGAGATGCACTCGTAATCGGACGGCAGGTGCACCGCGATCTGCTGCGCGACGTCGCGGTAGGTCCGGCCGTAGTTGACGATCGGCAGCCACAGCGTCATCAGCAGCACCCACATCAGCGTGGTGCCGGCGCCCGACAGCACGACGCTGCGCCACAGCACCTTCGGCTGTCGCGAGATGCGCCAGCGCACGAGCACGCACCAGCATACCGTGGCGATGATCGCGCAGATGAACGACAGGATCTTGAAATGCGGCTCGTAGCCGGGCACGAGCCGCGCAAGGTTGCGCGCGAGCGGGTGCGGGAAGCCCGTGAGCGACGCGAGCCACACGAGCCACACGAAGGAGCCGAGGATCGTGAAGCTCAGCACCGCGAACCAGTCGATCGCGTTGATCGCGCCGCGCTTGAGGGTCGGCAGCGCGAACGTCGCGAGCACCGCGAGCGGCGGCAGCAGCAGCATGTACATGCGGTTCGACTGCTGGCTCTGCAGGATCACGAGCGCGACGAGCGGCACGGCGACCGACAACGGGATCGCGATGTGGGCGCGGCGGCGCAGGCCGGCCCAGCTCCACCACGCCCAGATCGCGAGCGGCCACGCCGGCCAGGTGAACAGCGGCAGGTTCTTTGCCGCGTAGCCGAGCACGGCGGTCGGCGGGCCGGAAAAACGCAGCAGGCTGCCGTGGATCCACTGGTCGAGGAACCACGCGGCGTCGTCGGGCGCCGCGATGAATGCGGCCAGCGGCCACAGCGCGAAGATCGCGGCTGCGAGCGGCACGCCGACCAGCGGCAGCCGGAGGTTGCGCATCTCGGGCGTGACGAGCCACAGCACGGCCGTGCCGGCGAGCAGGGCGGCGACCAGCACCGGGTTGCCGGACAGTGCGACGAGGCCCATCGCGAGCCCCCACCACAGCGCGCCCTGCATCGGCTTGTCGATGCTGCGCACGATCCCGTAGACGAGCATCGCGATCCACGCGAACTGCGCGAGCTGCGGCGTCGTCTCGTGTCCGCGTTCGGCGAGGCCGAAGCAGGCGACGAGGACCAGCAGCGCGCCGTCGGCGAGCGTACGGCCGTAGTCGCGCGGCTCGGGCTCGCCGCCGAATGCGTATTTGAACGGCTGGACCTCGGCGCGCCGGCCGAGCAGGTAGGCCGCGTACCAGACGAACGCGCACGCGATGCAGAACAGCACGCCGGTATCGATGCGCGATGCGTTGCTCGCATCGACCCACGGGCCGAGGCCGCGGATCGACAGCGCGCCGAGCCAGTAGCCGAGCGGCCCGTCGGTCGTGATGAACTTGCCGACCAGGTTGGGCAGCAGCCAGTCGTGCCAGCCGCCCTTGGCCATCGTCCACATCACGCCGAAGCCCGCCGCGTCCTCGTTCTTCCACGGGTCGCGGCCGAACAGGCCGAACGCTGCGTAGACGAAACAGAGCGTGAGCAGCAGCCAGCGCGGCAGCGCGCGCGTGGCGGAGGCGGTGAGACGGACGACAGGCTTCATGCAGATGAGCGATTTGTTATGGGCGGGCGGCCGGCGCGGTTACGCGCGGTCGAGCCGGTTTCGAGCATCCGGCATTGTAGTCGCGCGGGCTGTTGCGCGTCAGGTCGATGCCCCGGGCAGCGGCCGGCGGTTTTCCGGCGAGCGGAGACAAAAAAGGGCAGCCTGGGCTGCCCTTTTGTGCGATACCGGTGCGTTGCAACCACCGGATGCGGTGCGAAGCTTACTTCGCCTTGCCGCTGGCGCGAACGCCGAACTTGTTCTTGAACTTCTCGACACGGCCTGCCGTGTCCATGATCTTTTGCTGACCCGTGTAGAACGAGTGCGATTCCGACGACACTTCGATCTTGGCGAGCGGGTAGGTCTTGCCTTCGTGATCGATGGTTTCACGCGTCTGGATCGTCGAGCGCGTGATGAACTTGAAGCCGTTCGACATGTCTTGGAAGACGACTTCGCGGTAATTCGGGTGGATGCCTTCTTTCATGGTCTTTCCTTGGTGAGAGCGGTAGCCAACCCGCCGCTTGCCGTGCCGGAGTGCACTCATTGCGCAAACCAGACGACGCCAAGCCCGGCGCGAGCCACTTGCCTAAGGTCGAAAAACGGCGATTATGCCAGAAAATCAGATGGTTGACGAATAATTTTCACGGTGCGTCGAGCGCGCCGGCACCGGCCGGATCCTGGCGGTAGTAGCGCGCGAGCAGCCGGTACAGCTCCGGGAATTCGGACTCGAACGCTTTCGGCCTTACGAACAGCGCCTCGCTGCATACCGCGAAGAATTCCGACGGGTGGTCGGCGGCATACGGATCGATCAGCGAATCCCGCTCGAAGCGCGCCCACGCGCGGTCCGGCACCGCATCGACGCGCGCGCAGAACTGATCGTACGCGTGCTCGAACACGTCGGCCCACGCCTGCGCGTCGAGGTGCGGCGCATGCCAGCGGCGAAAGAGGGGCGGATAGCCGTCGGCCGCGCCGTTGACCATGTCGATCTTGTGCGCGAACTCGTGGATCACCACGTTGTACGCGTCGCGGCCGTCCGTCATCTGCGCGTCTTCCCACGACAGGATCACCGGCCCGCCTTCCCAGGCCTCGCCGCTCGCGTCCTGCTCGACTTCGTGGACGACGCCGTCCTCGTCCTGCACGGTCTTGCGGATCACGAATTCGCCCGGATACACGACCACGCCGACCCAGCCGTCGTACAGCGACAGATCGAGGTTCAGCACCGGCAGGCAGGCCTGTGCGGAGATCGCGACGATCATCGCGTCGGTCAGCTCGAGCCCGTGCGCGGTCGAAAACGATTTCTTCGCGACGAACAGGCTCGTCAACTCGCGCAGCCGGCCGAGTGCGTCGGGCGACAGCGCGGCGAGGAACGGCAGGCGCTCGACGGTGTCCTGCCACAGCGCGTCGGGGATCGGGTGGCTGCGCAGCGCGCGATCGCGGCGGCGGTCGTCGAGCCAGCGGGTCAGTTTCGAGAGCATGGGGCGGCGCGCGGAAATCCAAAGCCTGTCTTTTAACTCAATCGATCTCTTTTTGCCATGCCGCGAAGAGGCCGCCGACGAGCGCCACGCCCGCGAGGAAGTAAAAGCCGTCGAGCGACGCGAGGAACGAGGCCTGCTGCGCGACCATCCGCGCAATCGAGGCGATCGCGAGGCCGTGCGCCTCGTTCGGTGCGTGGCCGGCCGCCGCATAGCCTTGCGTCAGCGCGTCGACGGTCTGCTGGAACAGCGGGTCGAACACGTTGGCGCGCTCGACGAGCCGCGTCTGGTGCACGGCCACGCGGTGCTGCTCGACGATGATGACCGATGACGTCGCGAACGAGATCGTCAGTTGCCGCACGATGTTCTTCAGCCGGTAGCCGTGCGTGTACTCGTCGATCGCGAAGATCCGGAACGTGAGGTTGGCCACCGGCAGCACGATGAAGAGCAGCAGCAGCCCGCGCAGCAAGAGCGGGACGATCAGCGCGGCTTCGCCGACCTGCGGCGTCATGCGCGTCATCCACAGCGCCGCCGTGACGGCGATCGCGAACCCCGGCACGACGAACCATTTCTTGTGCGTGACGAATTTCGCGTAACGCAGGTAAGCGAACAGCGCGGTGGCCGAAATCAGCGACGTCGTGCCCACCAGGCGCCCGGCATTCTCGACCGGATAGCCGAGCCCGCTTTCGAGAAAGCGCGATGTCAGGTAGCTGAAACCCGTCGACTCGTAGTAATAGAACATGTAGAGCAGCAGCCCGACCTGGAAGGTCCGTTCGCGAAACGCGTGCAGCCGCACGAGCGGCGTCGGGTGGTTCCACTGGTGATAGGCGAACCAGGCGAGGGCGCCGATCCCCGCGATCGTCAGCAGGATCAGCATCGGCGAGCCGCTGTAGAGCTGGTAATGCACCTGCTGCAGCACGATCTGCAGCGCGCCTTGCGCGAGCGCGAACACGACGTACGGCCAGAAGTGCCCGGCGCCGCGTTCGTCGTCGGGAGTCCTGCCCGAGTCGGGCAGCGTGAGCAGCGCGAGGATCGCGAACGCGATGCCGGCCGGCGCCGTGCATGCGAACAGCGCGCGCCACGTCGAATGCGCGACGAGCAGCCCGCCCGCGATCGGCGCGAGCGCGCTGCCGAGCAGGATCATGACCAGGAACGCGCGCGTTGCCGGCGGCCGTTCCTGCGGCTTGAAGCTGATCTGGATCAGGATCCGGCACGCGCCCATCATCGGGCCGATGAAGTATCCCTGGAAGCCGCGTGCGAATGCCAGTTCGAGCGACGTGTCCGCCAGTGCGGCCGCGATCGCGCCGAACGAGAACATCAGCATGCAGCCGGCCACGTAGCGGCGATGCCCCAGCCGGTCGACCCACCATTGCTGCTGCAGGATGCCGAGCACGGCCGTGACCGCGTACGCGCTCGACGACCACACGAGCTCGTCGGGCGATGCGTTGACGCCGCCCGCGATGTAGCTCGCGAAGAACGAGAAGGCCGCGTTGTCGAAGTAGTCGAGGCCGGTCACGAGCGCGAGCGCCCACGGGAACAGGTCGGCGCGCAGGTTCGCGCGGCTCCACAGCGGCGGGCGGCCGGGCAGCGCGTTCATTCACGATCCTTGCGTGCGCGCCGCGGGCCGGCTTCGGCCCGGCGCTGCGCGATCAGCGCGTCGGGGTTTTCGCCGGCGAGGCGTCGCTCGACGTAATCGATGTCGTGCTGCAGTTCCTTGCGCAGCGCGACGGCTTCCTTCAGTTCGCGCTGGACGGCTTCGATCCGCCGGTCGAGCGTGTCGATCTGCCCGGCGAGGCCGGCGCGGATGTCGCGCAGCGACGCGTCCGAATAACGGCGCCGGCCGTCGCCGGTTTCCTCGAGCGGGCGCTTCAGCATCTCGGTGATGCCGTGCAGCGAGAACCCGAGCGCGCGCAACCGCAGGATGCGCGCGAAGCGTTCGAGGTCGGCTTCGTCGTAGAGGCGGTAGCGGCCTTCGCTGCGCGACGGCGTGACGAGCCCGCGTTCTTCGTAGTACTTCAGCGTGCGCGGCGTGACGCCGAGCCGTGAGGCGGCATCGCTCACGGTCAGCAGCGGGGTGGAGGCGTCGTTCGGCATCGGCGGGCGGAGGAGTCGATCGGGGCGATGACGCGATTGTAGATCAACCTGTACGTTCACGTTCATGTTTAGGCAAAAAAACGGCCGCCGGCGAGATGCGCGGGCGGCCGTTCTTTGCGGGGCGGGGCGATCAGCCGCCGCGGCGCATCAGGTCGAAGAACTCGGAGTTGCTCTTCGTCTGGCGGATCTTGTCGAGCAGGAATTCCATGGCCTCGACTTCATCCATGTCGTGAATGAACTTGCGCAGCACCCAGATCTTCTGAAGGATCTCGGGCTTGATCAGCATTTCCTCGCGGCGCGTGCCCGACTTGTTCAGGTTGATCGACGGATACACGCGCTTTTCCGCGAGACGGCGCTCGAGGTGCACTTCCATGTTGCCGGTGCCCTTGAACTCTTCGTAGATCACGTCGTCCATGCGGCTGCCGGTTTCGATCAGTGCGGTGCCGATGATCGTGAGCGAGCCGCCTTCCTCGATGTTGCGCGCCGCGCCGAAGAAGCGCTTCGGACGCTGCAGTGCGTTCGCGTCGACACCGCCCGTCAGCACCTTGCCCGAGGCCGGGATCACGGTGTTGTATGCGCGGGCGAGACGCGTGATCGAGTCGAGCAGGATCACGACGTCGTGCTTCATTTCGACGAGGCGCTTGGCCTTCTCGATCACCATTTCGGCGACCTGCACGTGACGCGTGGCCGGTTCGTCGAACGTCGACGCGATCACTTCGCCGGCAACCGAGCGCTGCATTTCGGTCACTTCTTCGGGGCGCTCGTCGATCAGCAGCACGAACAGGATCACGTCCGGGTGGTTCTGCTTGATCGCGTGCGCGATGTGCTGGAGCATCACGGTCTTGCCCGACTTCGGCGACGCGACGAGCAGGCCGCGCTGGCCCTTGCCGATCGGCGCGATCATGTCGATGATGCGGCCCGTGACGTTTTCCTCGCCGCGCATTTCGCGTTCGAGCGACAGCGGCTTGTTCGGGTGCAGCGGCGTGAGGTTCTCGAACATGATCTTGTGTTTCGAGGCCTCGGGCGGCTGCCCGTTGACTTTGTCGACCTTCACCAGCGCGAAGTAGCGTTCGCCGTCCTTCGGCGTGCGGACTTCGCCTTCGATGGTGTCGCCGGTATGCAGGTTGAAGCGGCGGATCTGCGACGGGCTGATATAGATGTCGTCGGTGCTCGCGAGGTACGACATTTCCGGCGAGCGCAGGAAGCCGAAGCCGTCCGGCAGCACTTCGAGCGTGCCGTCGCCGAAGATCGTCTCTCCCGTCTTGGCGCGCTTTTTAAGAATGGCGAACATCAACTCCTGCTTGCGCAGGCGGTTCGCGTTTTCGATCTCGAGGCCATTGGCCATTTCGATCAGTTCGGACACGTGCAGAGACTTGAGCTCGGATAAATGCATACGGAGAACCCGCCAGGGAGGAGACGACGAAAGAAATAAAGGGAGGAGGGCGAGCGGAAGCGCTCAGAGACTTAAATGCGTCTTGTAGACGTTTTTTAATTCTAGCATACGCCGATTCGCGCTTGAGCGGACGATCGGCGGCTGGGCGGCGGACGTGTTGCCGGTTGACAACACGTCCGCGGAACTGCCGGTATTACAGGTGGCTGTCCAGGAATGCGGTGAGCTGCGACTTCGACAGCGCGCCGACCTTCTGCGCGGCGGCCGCGCCGTTCTTGAACAGGATCAGCGTCGGGATGCCGCGCACGCCGAACTTCGCGGGCGTGGCCTGGTTGTCGTCGACGTTGATCTTCGCGATCTGCAGCTTGTCGCCGTAGTCCTTTGCGACTTCGTCGAGGATCGGGGCGATCATCTTGCACGGGCCGCACCATTCGGCCCAGAAATCGACGAGCACGGGCTTGTCGGATTTGACGACGTCCTGTTCGAACGATGCGTCGCTGATGTGTTTGATCTGTTCGCTCATTGGGTCAATACCTCTTACGGTTCGGGGACTGCCTGCTTGCGCGTCGCGGCGGCCGGCCGCCGCGACGCGCAAGCAGGCAGTCCCCGAACCGTAAGAGGTATTGACCCAATGAGCGAACAGATCAAACACATCAGCGACGCATCGTTCGAACAGGACGTCGTCAAATCCGACAAGCCCGTGCTCGTCGATTTCTGGGCCGAATGGTGCGGCCCGTGCAAGATGATCGCCCCGATCCTCGACGAAGTCGCAAAGGACTACGGCGACAAGCTGCAGATCGCGAAGATCAACGTCGACGACAACCAGGCCACGCCCGCGAAGTTCGGCGTGCGCGGCATCCCGACGCTGATCCTGTTCAAGAACGGCGCGGCCGCCGCGCAGAAGGTCGGCGCGCTGTCGAAGTCGCAGCTCACCGCATTCCTGGACAGCCACCTGTAATACCGGCAGTTCCGCGGACGTGTTGTCAACCGGCAACACGTCCGCCGCCCAGCCGCCGATCGTCCGCTCAAGCGCGAATCGGCGTATGCTAGAATTAAAAAACGTCTACAAGACGCATTTAAGTCTCTGAGCGCTTCCGCTCGCCCTCCTCCCTTTATTTCTTTCGTCGTCTCCTCCCTGGCGGGTTCTCCGTATGCATTTATCCGAGCTCAAGTCTCTGCACGTGTCCGAACTGATCGAAATGGCCAATGGCCTCGAGATCGAAAACGCGAACCGCCTGCGCAAGCAGGAGTTGATGTTCGCCATTCTTAAAAAGCGCGCCAAGACGGGAGAGACGATCTTCGGCGACGGCACGCTCGAAGTGCTGCCGGACGGCTTCGGCTTCCTGCGCTCGCCGGAAATGTCGTACCTCGCGAGCACCGACGACATCTATATCAGCCCGTCGCAGATCCGCCGCTTCAACCTGCATACCGGCGACACCATCGAAGGCGAAGTCCGCACGCCGAAGGACGGCGAACGCTACTTCGCGCTGGTGAAGGTCGACAAAGTCAACGGGCAGCCGCCCGAGGCCTCGAAACACAAGATCATGTTCGAGAACCTCACGCCGCTGCACCCGAACAAGCCGCTGTCGCTCGAACGCGAAATGCGCGGCGAGGAAAACGTCACGGGCCGCATCATCGACATGATCGCGCCGATCGGCAAGGGCCAGCGCGGCCTGCTCGTCGCGTCGCCGAAGTCGGGCAAGACCGTGATGCTCCAGCACATCGCGCACGCGATCAAGCAGAACCACCCGGACGTGATCCTGTTCGTGCTGCTGATCGACGAGCGCCCCGAAGAAGTGACCGAAATGCAGCGCTCGGTTGCCGGCGAAGTGATCGCGTCGACGTTCGACGAACCGGCCACGCGTCACGTGCAGGTCGCCGAAATGGTGATCGAGAAGGCCAAGCGCCTCGTCGAAATGAAGCACGACGTCGTGATCCTGCTCGACTCGATCACGCGTCTCGCCCGCGCATACAACACCGTGATCCCGGCCTCGGGCAAGGTGCTGACGGGCGGTGTCGACGCGAACGCACTGCAGCGTCCGAAGCGCTTCTTCGGCGCGGCGCGCAACATCGAGGAAGGCGGCTCGCTCACGATCATCGGCACCGCACTGATCGAAACCGGCAGCCGCATGGACGACGTGATCTACGAAGAGTTCAAGGGCACCGGCAACATGGAAGTGCACCTCGAGCGCCGTCTCGCGGAAAAGCGCGTGTATCCGTCGATCAACCTGAACAAGTCGGGCACGCGCCGCGAGGAAATGCTGATCAAGCCCGAGATCCTTCAGAAGATCTGGGTGCTGCGCAAGTTCATTCACGACATGGATGAAGTCGAGGCCATGGAATTCCTGCTCGACAAGATCCGCCAGACGAAGAGCAACTCCGAGTTCTTCGACCTGATGCGCCGCGGCGGCTGATCGCCCCGCCCCGCAAAGAACGGCCGCCCGCGCATCTCGCCGGCGGCCGTTTTTTTGCCTAAACATGAACGTGAACGTACAGGTTGATCTACAATCGCGTCATCGCCCCGATCGACTCCTCCGCCCGCCGATGCCGAACGACGCCTCCACCCCGCTGCTGACCGTGAGCGATGCCGCCTCACGGCTCGGCGTCACGCCGCGCACGCTGAAGTACTACGAAGAACGCGGGCTCGTCACGCCGTCGCGCAGCGAAGGCCGCTACCGCCTCTACGACGAAGCCGACCTCGAACGCTTCGCGCGCATCCTGCGGTTGCGCGCGCTCGGGTTCTCGCTGCACGGCATCACCGAGATGCTGAAGCGCCCGCTCGAGGAAACCGGCGACGGCCGGCGCCGTTATTCGGACGCGTCGCTGCGCGACATCCGCGCCGGCCTCGCCGGGCAGATCGACACGCTCGACCGGCGGATCGAAGCCGTCCAGCGCGAACTGAAGGAAGCCGTCGCGCTGCGCAAGGAACTGCAGCACGACATCGATTACGTCGAGCGACGCCTCGCCGGCGAAAACCCCGACGCGCTGATCGCGCAGCGCCGGGCCGAAGCCGGCCCGCGGCGCGCACGCAAGGATCGTGAATGAACGCGCTGCCCGGCCGCCCGCCGCTGTGGAGCCGCGCGAACCTGCGCGCCGACCTGTTCCCGTGGGCGCTCGCGCTCGTGACCGGCCTCGACTACTTCGACAACGCGGCCTTCTCGTTCTTCGCGAGCTACATCGCGGGCGGCGTCAACGCATCGCCCGACGAGCTCGTGTGGTCGTCGAGCGCGTACGCGGTCACGGCCGTGCTCGGCATCCTGCAGCAGCAATGGTGGGTCGACCGGCTGGGGCATCGCCGCTACGTGGCCGGCTGCATGCTGATGTTCTCGTTCGGCGCGATCGCGGCCGCACTGGCGGACACGTCGCTCGAACTGGCATTCGCACGCGGCTTCCAGGGATACTTCATCGGCCCGATGATGGGCGCGTGCCGGATCCTGATCCAGATCAGCTTCAAGCCGCAGGAACGGCCGCCGGCAACGCGCGCGTTCCTGGTCATGATCCTGCTCGGCAGCGCGCTCGCGCCGATCGCGGGCGGGCTGCTCGTCGCGCATTCGACGTGGCGCGCGCTGTTCGCATGCACGGCGCCGGCCGGCATCGCGTTCGCGATCCTCGCGCTGCTCACGCTGCCCGACTCGGGCAGGACTCCCGACGACGAACGCGGCGCCGGGCACTTCTGGCCGTACGTCGTGTTCGCGCTCGCGCAAGGCGCGCTGCAGATCGTGCTGCAGCAGGTGCATTACCAGCTCTACAGCGGCTCGCCGATGCTGATCCTGCTGACGATCGCGGGGATCGGCGCCCTCGCCTGGTTCGCCTATCACCAGTGGAACCACCCGACGCCGCTCGTGCGGCTGCACGCGTTTCGCGAACGGACCTTCCAGGTCGGGCTGCTGCTCTACATGTTCTATTACTACGAGTCGACGGGTTTCAGCTACCTGACATCGCGCTTTCTCGAAAGCGGGCTCGGCTATCCGGTCGAGAATGCCGGGCGCCTGGTGGGCACGACGTCGCTGATTTCGGCCACCGCGCTGTTCGCTTACCTGCGTTACGCGAAATTCGTCACGCACAAGAAATGGTTCGTCGTGCCGGGGTTCGCGATCGCCGTCACGGCGGCGCTGTGGATGACGCGCATGACGCCGCAGGTCGGCGAAGCCGCGCTGATCGTCCCGCTCTTGCTGCGCGGGCTGCTGCTGCTCTTCATCGTGCTGCCGGTGGCCAACCTCACGTTCCGGATCTTCGCGATCGACGAGTACACGCACGGCTACCGGCTGAAGAACATCGTGCGGCAACTGACGATCTCGTTCGCGACGTCATCGGTCATCATCGTCGAGCAGCACCGCGTGGCCGTGCACCAGACGCGGCTCGTCGAGCGCGCCAACGTGTTCGACCCGCTGTTCCAGCAGACCGTCGACGCGCTGACGCAAGGCTATGCGGCGGCCGGCCACGCACCGAACGAGGCGCACGGCCTCGCGATCGCCTCGATTGCGCGGATGGTCGCGCAGCAGGCCTCGTTCCTCGCGTCGCTCGACGGCTTTTACTTCCTCGCGGGCGTGGCGCTCGTCGGCGGCCTCTTCGCGGCATGGCAAAAAGAGATCGATTGAGTTAAAAGACAGGCTTTGGATTTCCGCGCGCCGCCCCATGCTCTCGAAACTGACCCGCTGGCTCGACGACCGCCGCCGCGATCGCGCGCTGCGCAGCCACCCGATCCCCGACGCGCTGTGGCAGGACACCGTCGAGCGCCTGCCGTTCCTCGCCGCGCTGTCGCCCGACGCACTCGGCCGGCTGCGCGAGTTGACGAGCCTGTTCGTCGCGAAGAAATCGTTTTCGACCGCGCACGGGCTCGAGCTGACCGACGCGATGATCGTCGCGATCTCCGCACAGGCCTGCCTGCCGGTGCTGAACCTCGATCTGTCGCTGTACGACGGCTGGGTCGGCGTGGTCGTGTATCCGGGCGAATTCGTGATCCGCAAGACCGTGCAGGACGAGGACGGCGTCGTCCACGAAGTCGAGCAGGACGCGAGCGGCGAGGCCTGGGAAGGCGGGCCGGTGATCCTGTCGTGGGAAGACGCGCAGATGACGGACGGCCGCGACGCGTACAACGTGGTGATCCACGAGTTCGCGCACAAGATCGACATGGTCAACGGCGCGGCCGACGGCTATCCGCCCCTCTTTCGCCGCTGGCATGCGCCGCACCTCGACGCGCAGGCGTGGGCCGACGTGTTCGAGCACGCGTACGATCAGTTCTGCGCGCGCGTCGATGCGGTGCCGGACCGCGCGTGGGCGCGCTTCGAGCGGGATTCGCTGATCGATCCGTATGCCGCCGACCACCCGTCGGAATTCTTCGCGGTATGCAGCGAGGCGCTGTTCGTAAGGCCGAAAGCGTTCGAGTCCGAATTCCCGGAGCTGTACCGGCTGCTCGCGCGCTACTACCGCCAGGATCCGGCCGGTGCCGGCGCGCTCGACGCACCGTGAAAATTATTCGTCAACCATCTGATTTTCTGGCATAATCGCCGTTTTTCGACCTTAGGCAAGTGGCTCGCGCCGGGCTTGGCGTCGTCTGGTTTGCGCAATGAGTGCACTCCGGCACGGCAAGCGGCGGGTTGGCTACCGCTCTCACCAAGGAAAGACCATGAAAGAAGGCATCCACCCGAATTACCGCGAAGTCGTCTTCCAAGACATGTCGAACGGCTTCAAGTTCATCACGCGCTCGACGATCCAGACGCGTGAAACCATCGATCACGAAGGCAAGACCTACCCGCTCGCCAAGATCGAAGTGTCGTCGGAATCGCACTCGTTCTACACGGGTCAGCAAAAGATCATGGACACGGCAGGCCGTGTCGAGAAGTTCAAGAACAAGTTCGGCGTTCGCGCCAGCGGCAAGGCGAAGTAAGCTTCGCACCGCATCCGGTGGTTGCAACGCACCGGTATCGCACAAAAGGGCAGCCCAGGCTGCCCTTTTTTGTCTCCGCTCGCCGGAAAACCGCCGGCCGCTGCCCGGGGCATCGACCTGACGCGCAACAGCCCGCGCGACTACAATGCCGGATGCTCGAAACCGGCTCGACCGCGCGTAACCGCGCCGGCCGCCCGCCCATAACAAATCGCTCATCTGCATGAAGCCTGTCGTCCGTCTCACCGCCTCCGCCACGCGCGCGCTGCCGCGCTGGCTGCTGCTCACGCTCTGTTTCGTCTACGCAGCGTTCGGCCTGTTCGGCCGCGACCCGTGGAAGAACGAGGACGCGGCGGGCTTCGGCGTGATGTGGACGATGGCCAAGGGCGGCTGGCACGACTGGCTGCTGCCCAACCTGGTCGGCAAGTTCATCACGACCGACGGGCCGCTCGGCTACTGGCTCGGCGCGCTGTCGATCCGCGGCCTCGGCCCGTGGGTCGATGCGAGCAACGCATCGCGCATCGATACCGGCGTGCTGTTCTGCATCGCGTGCGCGTTCGTCTGGTACGCGGCCTACCTGCTCGGCCGGCGCGCCGAGGTCCAGCCGTTCAAATACGCATTCGGCGGCGAGCCCGAGCCGCGCGACTACGGCCGTACGCTCGCCGACGGCGCGCTGCTGGTCCTCGTCGCCTGCTTCGGCCTCGCCGAACGCGGACACGAGACGACGCCGCAGCTCGCGCAGTTCGCGTGGATCGCGATGCTCGTCTACGGGATCGTGCGCAGCATCGACAAGCCGATGCAGGGCGCGCTGTGGTGGGGGCTCGCGATGGGCCTCGTCGCACTGTCCGGCAACCCGGTGCTGGTCGCCGCCCTGCTCGCCGGCACGGCCGTGCTGTGGCTCGTCACGCCCGAGATGCGCAACCTCCGGCTGCCGCTGGTCGGCGTGCCGCTCGCAGCCGCGATCTTCGCGCTGTGGCCGCTGGCCGCATTCATCGCGGCGCCCGACGACGCCGCGTGGTTCCTCGACCAGTGGATCCACGGCAGCCTGCTGCGTTTTTCCGGCCCGCCGACCGCCGTGCTCGGCTACGCGGCAAAGAACCTGCCGCTGTTCACCTGGCCGGCGTGGCCGCTCGCGATCTGGGCGTGGTGGAGCTGGGCCGGCCTGCGCCGCCGCGCCCACATCGCGATCCCGTTGTCGGTCGCCGTGCCGCTCGTCGCGCTCGTGATCCTGCAGAGCCAGCAGTCGAACCGCATGTACATGCTGCTGCTGCCGCCGCTCGCGGTGCTCGCGACGTTCGCGCTGCCGACCCTCAAGCGCGGCGCGATCAACGCGATCGACTGGTTCGCGGTGCTGAGCTTCACGATCCTCGGCTCCTTCGTGTGGCTCGTGTGGCTCGCGTCGCTCACGGGCTTCCCGCACCCGCTCGCGCGCAACCTTGCGCGGCTCGTGCCCGGCTACGAGCCGCATTTCAAGATCCTGTCGTTCATCTGCGCGATCATCGCCACGGTATGCTGGTGCGTGCTCGTGCGCTGGCGCATCTCGCGACAGCCGAAGGTGCTGTGGCGCAGCGTCGTGCTGTCGGGCGCCGGCACCACGCTGATGTGGGTGCTGCTGATGACGCTGTGGCTGCCGATCGTCAACTACGGCCGGACCTACCGCGACGTCGCGCAGCAGATCGCGGTGCACCTGCCGTCCGATTACGAGTGCATCTCGCCCGTGCGGCTCGGCGACGCGCAGATCGCGACCTTTGCATATTTCGGCAACATGCGCTTCGATTTCTCCGGCGACTGCGACGTGATCCTGCGTCAGGACCGTGCGGACTACGGCGAGCCGAGCTCGATGTCGCAATACGTGTGGCGTCTCGTGTGGGAAGGCCGCCGCGTCGCCGACCGCGACGAACGCTTCCGCCTGTACGAACGCATCGAGCGGCCCAAGACGCCGGTCAAGCGGCGTCCGCCGCGCCGGCAGGCGGCCGACTGACGATGCTCGGCGACATTCGCCGGATCGTAGGCCTCGCGTGGCCGGTGCTCGTCGGCCAGCTCGCCATCATCGCGTTCGGCGTGATCGACACGGCGATGGTCGGGCGCTATTCGGCCGTCGATCTGGCCGCGCTAGGGCTCGGCTCGTCGATCTACGTGTCGATCTATATCGGCCTCATGGGCATCCTGTCCGCGCTGCAGCCGATCGCCGGACAACTGTACGGCGCGCGGCGCCATGCCGAGATCGGCGAGGAAGTCCGCCAGGCGCTGTGGCTCGCGCTGCTGCTCGCGGTCCCCGGCTTTCTCCTGCTGCATTTTCCGGAGCCGCTGCTGCGCATCGCACACGCACCGGCCGCACTGCACGACCGCACCGTCGACTACCTGCGCATCCTGTCGTACGGGCTGCCCGCCAGCCTCGTCTTCCGCATCTACAACGCACTGACCAACGCGGCCGGCAAGCCGCGCCTGGCGATGATCCTGCAGGTCGGCGCGCTGCTGCTCAAGTTTCCGCTCAACGTGTGGTTCATCTTCGGCGGTTTCGGCATGCCGGCCCTCGGCGGCCCGGGCTGCGGGCTCGCGAGCACGCTGATCAACTGGGCGCTCGCGCTGATCGGCTACACGCTGCTCGCGAAGCTCGACGTGTTCGCGCCGCTCGCGATCTTCTCGCGCTTCTGCTGGCCCGTCTGGGAGCGTCAGAAGGCGCTCCTGAAGCTCGGCGTGCCGATGGGCCTGTCGTACCTGATCGAGGTCACGTCGTACACGTGCATGGCGCTGTTCATCGCGCAGTTCGGCACGACGACGCTCGCCGGCCACCAGATCGCCGGCAACATCGGCGCGGTGCTGTACATGACGCCGCTGTCGATCGGCGTGGCGGCCTCGACGCTGGTCGCGCGCGCGCTCGGCGCCGGGCGTCCCGAGGAAGCCCG
Source organism: Burkholderia sp. MSh2 (assembly GCF_000731655.1). Taxonomy (NCBI): domain Bacteria; kingdom Pseudomonadati; phylum Pseudomonadota; class Betaproteobacteria; order Burkholderiales; family Burkholderiaceae; genus Burkholderia; species Burkholderia sp. MSh2. Next base: position 38,479 of record NZ_JPGM01000059.1, read on the forward strand.
GCTGCTCGGCCGGCACAGCGTGATCTTCGCGTGCGGCATTGCCGCGACATACGGCCTGCTCGTGTTCGGGCTGCGCCCGCTGATCATCGACGGCTATACGCCGAACCCGGCCGTCGCCGCGGCCGCGATGCCGCTCGTCGCGATCGTCGCGTGCTACCACGTGTTCGACGCACTGCAGGTCACGTCGGCGTTCGTGCTGCGCGCATACAAGGTGGCAATCGTGCCGACCGTGATCTATGCGGTCGCGCTGTGGGGCGTCGGGCTCAGCGGCGGCTACACGCTCGGCTTCGACGTGGGCGGGATCGCGCCCGCGTGGCTGACCGGCGCGCGCGGCTTCTGGTTCGCGAACACGATCAGCCTGATGCTCGCGGGCACCGGGCTCGTGGCCTACCTGCGCCGCGTCAGCCGCGCGCGCGTCGCCGCCGCCCGCGCCTGACGCGCCCCGCTACGCGCCGTCCAGCACGTCGGCCGCGTGATACGACGACCGCACGAGCGGGCCCGCCACGACCTCCCTGAAGCCGTACGCCAGCGCCTCGTCGCGCCATGCGGCGAACGCGGCCGGGCTCACGTAGCGCCGCACCGGCAGATGATGCGCCGACGGCGCGAGATACTGGCCGAGCGTCAGCACGTCGACGTCGTGCGCGCGCAAGTCGCGCAGCGTGTCGCGCACCTCGTCGTCGCATTCGCCGAGCCCGAGCATCAACCCCGATTTCGTCACCAGCCCCGGCCGCGCTGCCTTGGCCTGCGCGAGCAGTTCGAGCGAGCCGCGATAGTCGGCGCCCGGCCGCGCCGCCCGGTACAGCGACGGCACCGTCTCGATGTTGTGGTTGAACACGTCGGGCCAGGCCGCCGACAGCGCGTCGAGCGCCCGCGCGACACGGCCGCGGAAATCCGGCGTCAACACCTCGACGCCGATGCCCGGCACGCTTGCACGCACCGCCGCGATACACGCGGCGAAATGCGCGGCGCCGCCGTCGCGCAGGTCGTCACGGTCGACCGACGTAATCACGACGTAGCGCAGCCCGAGCGCCGCGGCCGCCTCGGCCAGCCGCGCGGGCTCGCCGGGATCCAGCGGATCGGGACGACCGTGCGCGACGTCGCAGAACGGGCAGCGCCGCGTGCAGAGCCCGCCCATGATCATGAAGGTCGCGGTGCGCTGCGCGAAACATTCGCCGATGTTCGGACACATCGCCTCCTCGCAGACGGAATGCAGCCGATGGTCGCGCAGCACGGCCGCCATGTCGGCGACCGCCGCGCTCATCATCGGCCGCGCGCGCAGCCACGGCGGCTTCGGCAGCGCCGCGCCGGCCGCGGGCTCGACACGCACCGGGATGCGCGCGAGCTTGTCGCGGCTGCGCGCGCCCGGCTGGCCGAGCGCCGTGAGGCTGGGTCGTTCGAGCGCGGCGGCCATCGTCAGGCTCCGAGAAACGCGACGATCAGGCGGTTCACGTCGGCGGCGGCCTCCATCTGCACCATGTGCCCGCTGCCGGCGATCACCTCGGCGCGCACGCCGTCCGGCAAGCCCTGCGCATGCTGCGCGGGAATCACCTGGTCGCGCTCGCCCCAGATCACGAGCGTACGGGGCGCCAGCGACGCGAGCCGGTCGCGGAACACGCGCCGCTGCGCCGCGCCGTCGAACGCGGCGTTCGCAATTTTCTCCAGCGCGGCCTGCACGCCTTCGAGCCGCTTGTACTTGACGAGATCCTCGACGAGTTGCCGCGTGACCAGCGCGTTGTCCGCGAACAGCGCGCCGAGGTGCGGCTTCAGCGTGTTGCGGCTGTTGCCGGCGACGAAGCCGTCGATATACGTGCGATTGATGTCCGTGCCGAGCCCCGCGCTCGCGATCAGCGTCAGCGATGCGACGCGTTGCGGCGCGCGCTCGGCGGCCGCCATCGCGACCGCGCCGCCCATCGAATGGCCGATCAGGTGCGCGCGGTCGATGTGCTGCGCATCGAGCAGCGCGAGCACCGCGTCCGCCAGTTCGTCGAGGCTGCCCATGTCGACCGCCTTGCCCGATTCGCCGTGGCCCGGCAGGTCGAGTGCCCACACGGGCCGGTGCGCGGCAAGATCGGCGTGATTGAACAGCCAGTTGTTCAGGTCGCCGCCGAAGCCGTGGATCAGCACGGCGGGCGTGCCCGCGCCGTCGCCGAGCTTCAGGAAGCGCACCGTGCGGCCGCCGATCTGCGCCTTCTCGGGCTGCGGCCCGGCCGCCTCGTCGGCAGCCGCGCTCGGCACGAAATCGCGCTGGAAATCGGCGATCGCCGCCTCGATGTCGGCATCGCTCGCATCGGCGGCCGCGACGACGCCGAGCAGCGCACCCACGGGCAGCGTCTCGCCTTCCTGCGCGACCTGGCGGCGCAGCGTGCCGTCGAACGCGCATTCGACGCCGGACGAGATCTTGTCGGTCTCGACGTCGAGCACTTCGTCGCCCTTCGTCACGCGCTCGCCGATCGCCTTCAGCCAGCCGTTGACCTGCCCCTGCTCCATCGACAGGCCCCACTTGGGCATCGTGATCATGTGAATCGACATCGTGTCAGCTCCTCGTCTTCAGGACCGCCTGCACGATCGCATCGGCGGACGGGATGTACAGGTCTTCGAGCACGCTCGCGAACGGCGCGGGGGTATGCGGCGCGGTGACAAGCTCGATCGGCGCCTGCAGCGCACGGAACGCGCGCTGCGCGACGAGCGCGGCGATGTCGGTCGCGATCGAGCAGCGCGGGTTCGCCTCGTCGACCACCACCACGCGCCCGGTGCGCTCCGCGCTTTCGAGAATCGTCTCCGTGTCGAGCGGCGACGTCGTGCGCAGGTCGATCACGTCGACCTGGATGCCGTCCTTCGCGAGCGTCGCGGCGGCGTCCATCGCGAGATGCACCATCCGGCCGTACGTGACGATCGTCGCATCGTCGCCGTCGCGCAGCACGTTCGCCTCGCCGAACGGAATCGCATAGGATTCCTCGGGCACGTCGCCTTCGCGCGTATAGAGCAGCTTGTGTTCGAGAAAGATCACGGGATCGTTGTCGCGGATCGCCTGGATCAGCAGCCCCTTCGCGTCGTAAGGCGTCGCGGGGCACACGACCTTGAGCCCGGGAATGTGCGTGAACAGCGACGTGAGCATCTGCGAATGCTGCGCGGCAGCGCGCAGGCCGGCGCCGTACATCGCGCGGATCACGACCGGCGTCACGGCCTTGCCGCCGAACATGTAGCGGAATTTGGCGGCCTGGTTGAAGATCTGGTCGAAGCACACGCCCATGAAATCGACGAACATCAGCTCCGCGACGGGCCGCATCCCGCACGCGGCCGCGCCGACCGCCGCGCCGATGTAGCCGCCTTCGGACAGCGGCGTATCGAGCACGCGGCCCGGAAACTTGTGGAACAGCCCCTTCGTCACGCCGAGCACGCCGCCCCATGCGTCGTCCTCGCCCGGCGCGCCCGCGCCGCCTGCATTGTCCTCGCCCATCACGATCACGCTCTCGTCGCGCGCCATCTCCTGCGCAAGCGCCTCGTTGATCGCCTGCGAATAAGTGATCTTCCTTGCCATGTCTGTCTCCTGGAATGTTCGGTTCGCCGTGCCGGCCGCGGGGTCAGGCCGCGCTCACGGATACGACACGTAGACGTCGGTCAGCAGGTCGGCCGCATCGGGCAGCGGCGCGCTCTTGGCCTGCGCGACCGCGTCGTCGATCAGCGCCTTCACCTGCGCGTCGACCGCGCGCAGTTCGCCGATCGTCAGCGCTTCGGCGCGCACGACGCGCGTCTCGAAATGCTTCAGGCAGTCCTTTTCGTCGCGCAGCTTCTGCACCTCGCCCGGTGCGCGGTAGGTTTGCGCATCGCCTTCGAAATGGCCGAAATAGCGCGTGAACTTCACCTCGACGAGCGTCGGGCCGCCGCCGTTGCGCGCGCGCTCGACGGCCTCGCCGAGCGCCTCGTGCACCGCGAAGAAGTCGAAGCCGTCGACGATCACGCCCGGCATCCCGAACCCGTTCGCGCGATCGGCGATGTTGTCGGTCGCGACCGACCAGCTCGACGACGTCGCTTCCGCATAGCCGTTGTTCTCGGCGACGAAGATCGCCGGCAGCCGCCACACCGCCGCGAGGTTCATCGACTCGAAGATCACGCCCTGGTTCGACGCGCCGTCGCCGAAGAAGCACACACCGACGCCGCCCGTGTTCCGGTGCTTCGCCGCGAGCGCCGCGCCGCACACGAGCGGGCCGCCCGCGCCGACGATCCCGTTGGCGCCGAGCATCCCCATCGACAGATCGGCGATGTGCATCGAGCCGCCCTTGCCGTGGCAGACGCCGGTCTTCTTGCCGTAGATCTCGGCCATCATTCCGTGCACGTCGACGCCCTTCGCGATGCAATGGCCGTGGCCGCGGTGCGTGGTCGCGACATAGTCGGCGAGGCCGAGGTGCAGCATCGTGCCGACCGCGGACGCCTCCTCGCCCGCATACAGGTGCACGAAACCGGGAATCTCGCCGGTCGCGAATTCGACGTGCAGGCGCTCCTCGAATTCGCGAATGGTGCGCATCAGGCGGTAGGCGTCCAGCAGCTTGTCCCTGCTGATCTGGTTCGAAACGGTCATGTATGTCTCCTGGATAGGTCTGACTGCGAATGCCGCCGCGGCCGGGCCGCGGCGACGGATCTCACGGCGCGCGGCCGTCAGCGGAACGTGAAGCCGCCTTCGACGTTCACGGTCCGGCCCGTCACGTTGTCCATCGTCGCGAAGCGCAGCGCGCGCCGCCCGTGACGATGACGGCTTGTCCTTCGAGTGGCAGTGTCATGGCGATGTCTCCTCGATGATCGTTACGGATGCCGAAATGCTTACCGGAGCAACGAACGCTCAAGCACGCCACGGGCCGGCATCGCGCAGCAGTTGCCTGGACGACGCGTAGCGCAGCGTGCGGCCGACGTCGACCGTCAGCGGCCCGTGCCAGTCAAGTGCAATCTCGTAGCGATCGCCGCGCGCGACCTCGATCTCTCGCTCGCCGTCGAACGCGAGCGTGCCGCGCTCGAACGGGATCGTCTGCCACGCACCCGGCTCGAGCCGCTCGCAACTGCGCATCACGACGCGATCGACACGGCCCGGCGCGATCGGCGCGACGAGCGGCGTGCCGGCCGTCTTGTCTTCGGCCGCAAAACGCATCGCGAGCCCGTGCGGCGCGCTGCGTTCGAGCGGCGCCCACGCGCCGCCGAGCGCGGACAGGCCGATCCCGTCCGGCTCCGCGAACGTCAGGTAGAGAGAATCGATATCGTCCGATCCCGAGATCGCGCGGGCGCCGACGAAGCGCTGTCGCGCCGCGCATACGTCGACGAGCGCGATCTCCTCGCGCCCGGGCTGCGCGCCCGCGATGCAGCGCACGACGAGCCGCTTGTTGCGCGCAAGCGCGATCTCGGCCGGCACGGCGCCCGCCGCGACGAGCCCTGCCGCCACGCCGGCGACGGTCGCTTCGCGATGTTCGGGGAATGCGTTGTTGGTGCCGGTGGACAGCGCGACGAGCGGCGTCGCGCCGCAATGCGCGGCGACGGCGCGATGGGTGCCGTCGCCGCCGAGCACGACGATCAGCGCGACCTCCATCCGGTGCAGGTACGCCGCGCCGGCCTGCGTGTCGGCAACGCTATCGGTGATCGGCAGGTCGACGAACTCGACCTCGGGCCAGCGCTCGCGCGACGCGACCGCACGATGCGTATCGAGCGCGCGCAGCAGCAGCGTCGCAATGCCCGTCCGGTCGCGCAGCGTCAGCACGCGCTCGACGCCCATCGCGCCGAGACCGGCCAGCAGGCGCACGATCATGTTCGCCTTCTCCGCCGTCGGGAACACGGATGCATGCGTCGTGAGGCGGCGGATGTCGCGCCCCGATGCGGGGTTCGCGATCACGCCGACGGTAACGGGCGTCGTCACGGTTTTGTCTCCATCCAGTCGGCCGGCGCCGGCGCATTGGCGCCAGCGCCGGCCCTGCCTGTTTTGTCCGCCGCCATCGACGGGCGGCGGATCGTCGTCACCGACGCGATCGCGCCGGGCTTGCCGGACATTCCTGCAAACGGCGTGCCATCTTCCACGCGACGACCGTGAAACCCACGTACAGGCTTGCGCGGCGGACCTGCCCGCACACCGGCGCCGCTGCCGTGACGACCCGGCGCGCGCCCGCTTCCGCCCGTGCGTCTCACGCGTTCGATGCAACGCCACGGCCGCCGCGACCGCCGCGAAGGCCGGCATCGGCGCGGCGCGCTGCCCGCAAACCCGGCGGCATCGCGGCACCGCGGATTCGATCGGATGCCGGACGATCCCTTCACGACGCCCGCGGCCGCGTCTCAACGATGCGAGACGCACCGAGATACCGGTGAGACGAACGTCTCAAGCCCGCCGCGTGCTGCGATGCAATGTGATCCGCCGAACGGGATGTGCTACAAGGACATCGAATTCCCCGCCGTACGGAACCCCGGAGCCGACCATGCCCTACGCCGTCCCCCAGGCCCAGCACGCCGACCGCGTGCTCGGCGCGCTCGCCGGGCGCCTGCCCGCGCCGGCCGATTCGGCGCGCCTCGTGTCGTCGTGGCAACGGTCGCTGGAGCGCTACTGTCTCGACCCCGCTTCGTCGATCGGCCCGCGCGTGCTGACCGCGGCCGAGCTGCGCGAGGTGCGCGACAAGGAGGAGGCGTTCCTGCGCGCGTCGGGCCAGTGCCTGACGCGGCTGCACGACATGATTCGCGTCGCCGACTACTGCGTGATGCTGACCGACGCGCACGGCGTGACGATCGACTACCGGATCGACCGCGAACGCCGCAACGACTTCCGTCATGCGGGGTTGCACATCGGCTCGTGCTGGTCGGAAAGCGAGGAAGGGACTTGCGGCGTCGCGAGCGTGCTGACCGATCTCGCGCCGATCACCGTGCACAAGACCGACCACTTTCGCGCGGCGTTCACGACCCTCACCTGCAGTGCGGCGCCGATCTTCTCGCCCGGCGGCGAGCTGATCGGCGTGCTCGACGCGTCGGCGGTCCACTCGCCGGACAACCGCGACAGCCAGCGTCTCGTGTATCAGCTCGTGCGGCAGAGCGCGGCGCTGATCGAGGACGGCTACTTCGTGCACAGCACCGCGCAGTACTGGATCCTGTTCGGGCATCCGAACCGTCATTACGTCGAAGCGCAACCCGAGTGGCTGATCGCATTCGACGAGTGCGGCAATATCGTCGCCGCGAACCGGCAGGCGCGCGATGCGCTGCCGGCACTGCGCGAACCGCGCCATATCGACGAGATCTTCGATGCGACCGAGATGCCGCTGCGCGATGCCGCGCAGCTCGACGCGATCGTCGCGCTGCGGCTGCGCGCGACCGGCGCGCCGCTCTACGCACGGCTGCGTGCGCCGCTGCGGCGCACCGGCCGCGAACCCGGCACGGCCTCACGCCGCGCGGGCAGCGCGCAGCGCCACGTCGGCGCGCTCACGCCGTTCCTGCACAGCCCCGATGCACGCATCGCGCAGCAGGCCGAACTCGCGCTGCGGGTCGCGAGCAAGCGGCTGCCGATTCTCGTGCTCGGCGAAACCGGTGCAGGCAAGGAAGTGTTCGCGCGCGCGATCCACGACGCCGGCGCGCGACGCGCGCGGCCGTTCGTCGCGGTCAACTGCGGCGCGCTGCCGGAAGCGCTGATCGAGAGCGAACTGTTCGGCTATGCGGCCGGAGCGTTCACCGGCGCGCGCAAGCACGGCGCTCGCGGCAAGATCGCGCTCGCCGACGGCGGCACGCTGTTTCTCGACGAAATCGGCGACATGCCGCTCGCGCTGCAGACACGCCTGTTGCGCGTGCTCGCCGACGGCGAAGTCGTGCCGCTCGGCAGCGACACGCCCGTGCGCGTCGACCTCGACGTGATCTGCGCGACGCACCGCGATCTCGCGCGCATGGTGGCCGACGGCACGTTCCGCGAGGATCTGTACTACCGGCTCGGCGGCGCGACGTTCGAACTGCCGCCGTTGCGCGAACGCGCGGACGTGCGCGACGTGATAGCCGCCGTGTTCGCCGAGGAAGCGCAGGCGACCGGCCACGTGCTGACGCTCGATGCGGCGCTCGCCGAGCAGCTCGCCGCGCATCCGTGGCCCGGCAACGTGCGGCAGTTGCGCAACGTGCTGCGCTATGCGTGCGCGGTATGCGACGCCGCACGCGTGACGCGGCGCGACCTGCCGGCCGACTTCGCCGCGCCGCCCGGCACGGTGTCGCCCGGCACGCTGCCCGACGACGAACGGGGCCGCATCGTCGCGGCGCTCACCGCGCACCGCTGGCGGCCGGATGCGGCCGCGCAGGCGCTCGGCATTTCGCGTGCGACGCTGTACCGGCGCATCGCGAAGCACCGGATCGTCGCGCCGCACCGCGCGTGATGCGCCTGCGCGAGCGCCGTCACGCCGGCTGCACGGCCGCGGCCTCGCGCTGCATGAAGACCTCGTGCGCGGCGAACAGCGCATTGAGCGCGGCAGGAAAGCCCGCGTAGACGGCCATCTGCATGAATACCTCGACGATCTCGTCGCGGGTGCAGCCGACGTTCAGCGCGGCCTCGACATGCACCTTCAACTGCGGCTGTGCGTTGCCGAGCGCGGCCAGCGCCGCGATCGTCGCGATCTCGCGCGCCTTCAGGTCGAGTTGCGGCCGGCTGTAGATGTCGCCGAAACCGAACTCGACCAGCAGCCGTCCGAAGTCCGGCGCGATCGGCGCAAGCGCCGCGATCACGCGCTCGCCCACTTCGCCGTCGATTTCCTTCAGTTTGTTCCAGCCACGCGCGTAGCGGTCTTCAACGAGTCGTTCCATGGTGTCCGTCCTGTTCCGATGCAGAGTGAGAAGAATTCGCCTGTCGTTCCGCTTCGCGCTCCCGTGCCTCGTAATACGCGATCTTGTCGCCGATCGCGTCGAGGCTCGCCTGCAACACCGCGATATGCGCGCGCACCGCGTCGCGATGCGCGACCAGCAACTCGCGCCGCGCGCCGAAGGTCGGCTCGCCTTGCGCGCGCAACGCCGCGAATGCCTGCATCTGCGCGATCGGCATGCCGGTCGCCTTCAGGCGCATCACGAAGGCCAGCCAATCGAGATCGGCCGGCGCATAGAGCCGGTGCCCGGCCGCCGTGCGCGAAATCGCGCGCAGCAGGCCGGCCTGCTCGTAATAGCGCAACGTGTGCGCCGACACGCCGGTCATTTCGGCGACCTGGCCGATCGTGAGCGGAGCGGCGGCAGAGGATGGGACAGCGGTTTTCGACATGGCAGGAACAAGGTTAGGAGTTAGAGTTCACTCTAAGTCAAGCCCTGTCGAACGGCTAGTGCGGCGGCCGCCCTCGACATCGGCGCGACACCGTAAAGAATGGTCAAAATCGCCGCCCGGCGCGGGCTTCGGACTTTACAGCGGCGCAAGCCTTCAGCAAGATTCGGTCAGCCTGTCTTAAAAAGGGCACGCATTTGTCCTATGCTTAACGGCGACGCCCGGCCGGGCCCCGTCCCGCCGTCCGTTGCAACAGCCATTCATCCGCCAGAACCAGGGAGCCTTTGCCATGCTGAAGAAGCTGCTGATGCTGTTCGTCGCGCTATCGCTGTCGCTCGCTGCGGGCCTTGCCGCCGCCGTCGAAGTCAACACGGCCGATCAGGCCACGCTCGAATCGGTGAAGGGTCTCGGGCCGGTGAAGTCGAAGGCGATCATCGACGAGCGCACCAGGAACGGCCCGTTCAAGGACGCCGACGATCTCGCGAACCGCGTGAAGGGCCTCGGCACGAAATCGGTGGGACATCTCGAGGAAAACGGCCTGACGATCGGCGGCTCGTCGACGCCGCCGAAAGGCGTGAAACCGTCGAAGCCGGCCGCCACGCCGGCGACGACGTCGGCGGGCACCGCATCGACGTCCACGGCCGCGACCGCCGGCACGACGGCCACGGCGCCGGCGGCAAGCACACCGGATGCGGCAGCGAAGCCGGCCAGGAGCAAGCGCGCATCGAAGAAGGAGAAAGCGGCGGCGGCCGCCGCGGCATCCGCCGACGCGGGTGCGGGTGCGGGTGCGGCTGCGAGCGCACCGGCCGCAGCGTCGTCCGCAAAGGCGACGAAGGGTTCGAAGAAGAAGAGCAAGAAGGACAAGGCAGCCTCCGCCGCCGCGGCGTCGGGCGCCTGATGTGCGCCGCGCGCGCGACGGCGTGCGCGCGGCATTCGTTCAACGGGCGTCGTCGTCACGACGCCCTTTTCAGTAAAGGTGAAGAACCATGGGTCTCCTCGACATCGTTGGCGGTCTGATCGGCGGCCAGGCCGGCGGCAACTCGCAAGGCGCGCTGGTCACGACCGCGCTCGAATTCATCAACAACCAGCCGGGCGGGCTGAACGGCCTGATCGAGAAGTTCAAGGCGGGCGGCGCCGGCGACATCATCGGTTCGTGGGTCGGCACCGGCCAGAACCAGCCGATCTCCCCGGACACGCTGCAGAACGTGCTCGGCTCGGACGCGATCGGTGCGCTGGCGAGCAAGTTCGGCGTCGATCCGTCGACGGCCTCGACCGTGCTCGCACAGGTGCTGCCGCACGTCGTCAACCACGCGACGCCGGACGGCACGGTGCCGGCCGACGGCCAGGCGCAGGTCGACACGTCGAACCTGCTCGGCTCGCTGTCGCAGATCGCCGGCCTGTTCGGCGGCAACAAGCAGGGCTGAGCGACCGGGACCGCGCGCGGCGCGGTCGACGCCTCCATAAGCAAACACCCCGCCTGCGGCGGGGTGTTTGTTTTTGCGCGCCCGGCCGAACCGGGCGGCGGCCGATGGCTCGCGGTCAGTGCACGACGCGGTCGAACACGAACTTGCCGTCGTGGACGTCGACCGGAATCACGTCCTTCGGACCGAAGCGGCCCGCGAGAATGAGCTTCGCGACCGGGTTCTCGATCTCCTGCTGGATCGCACGCTTCAGCGGCCGCGCACCGAACAGCGGATCGTAGCCGACCTTGCCGATCTGCTCGAGCGCCGCCTCCGACACGTCGAGCGCCATGTCGAGCTTCGCGAGCCGATCGTGCAGGCGCGCCAGCTGGATCTTCGCGATCGACTCGATGTTGCTGCGGTCGAGCGCATGGAACACGACGACGTCGTCGATCCGGTTCAGGAACTCGGGGCGGAAATGCTGCTTCACCTCGAGCCACACGGCGTCCTTGATCTCTTCCTGCGGCGCACCCGTCATCGCCTGGATCACCTGCGAGCCGAGGTTCGACGTCATCACGATGACCGTGTTCTTGAAGTCGACCGTCCGCCCCTGGCCATCCGTCATGCGGCCGTCGTCGAGCACCTGCAGCAGCACGTTGAACACGTCCGGGTGGGCCTTCTCGATCTCGTCGAGCAGGATCACGCTGTACGGCTTGCGGCGCACGGCTTCCGTCAGGTAGCCGCCTTCCTCGTAGCCGACATAGCCCGGCGGCGCGCCGATCAGCCGCGCGACGCTGTGCTTCTCCATGAACTCGCTCATGTCGATGCGGATCAGGTGTTCTTCCGAATCGAACAGGAACGACGCCAGCGCCTTGCACAGCTCGGTCTTGCCGACCCCCGTCGGGCCGAGGAACAGGAACGAGCCGTACGGACGGTTCGGATCGGCCAGACCCGCGCGCGAACGGCGGATCGCATCGGCCACCGCGCCGATCGCCTCATGCTGGCCGACCACGCGCTCGTGCAGCTTTTCCTCGATGTGCAGCAGCTTCTCGCGTTCGCCCTGCATCATGCGCGACACGGGAATCCCCGTCGAGCGCGACACGACTTCCGCGATTTCCTCTGCACCGACCTGCGTGCGCAGCAGTCGCGGACGCGTCGGGTTGTGCTGCTCCTGCTCTTCGGCCTGCGTGACCTGCTTCAGCTGGGCCTCGAGCTGCGGCAGCCTGCCGTACTGCAGCTCGGCGACCCGCTCCAGCTTGCCGTCACGCTGCAGCCGCGCGATGTCCGCACGCACCTTCTCGATTTCTTCCTTGAGCTGGGCACTGCCCTGCACCGCGGCTTTCTCGGCGGTCCAGATCTCCTCGAGGTCCGCATATTCGCGGCCCAGGCGCTCGATCTCTTCCTCGATCAGCTGCAGGCGCTTCTGCGACGCTTCGTCCTGCTCCTTCTTCACGGCTTCGCGCTCGATCTTCAACTGGATCAGCCGACGGTCGAGCTTGTCCATCTCTTCGGGCTTCGAATCGATTTCCATCTTGATCTTCGAAGCGGCTTCGTCGATCAGGTCGATCGCCTTGTCGGGCAGGAAGCGGTCGGTGATATAGCGGTGCGAAAGCTCCGCCGCGGCAACGATCGCCGGATCGGTGATGTCGACGCCGTGGTGCAGCTCGTACTTCTCCTGCAGCCCGCGCAGGATCGCGATCGTCGCCTCGACGCTCGGTTCGTCGACGAGCACCTTCTGGAAACGGCGCTCGAGCGCGGCATCCTTCTCGATGTACTTGCGGTATTCGTCGAGCGTGGTCGCGCCGATGCAGTGCAGCTCGCCGCGCGACAGCGCCGGCTTCAGCATGTTGCCCGCATCCATTGCCCCCTCGGCCTTGCCGGCGCCGACCATCGTATGGATTTCGTCGATGAAGACGATCGTCTGGCCTTCGTCCTTCGCGATGTCGTTGAGCACCGCCTTCAGGCGCTCCTCGAATTCGCCGCGATACTTCGCGCCCGCCAGCAGCGCGGCCATGTCGAGCGACAGCACGCGCTTGCCCTTCAGCGTCTCCGGCACTTCGCCGTTGACGATCCGCTGCGCGAGCCCTTCGACGATCGCCGTCTTGCCGACGCCCGGCTCGCCGATCAGCACCGGGTTGTTCTTCGTGCGGCGCTGCAGAATCTGGATCGAGCGGCGAATTTCGTCGTCGCGGCCGATCACCGGATCGAGCTTGCCCGCACGGGCGCGCTCGGTCAGGTCGACCGTGTATTTCTTCAATGCCTCGCGCTGGCTTTCCGCATCCTGGCTGTGCACCTGCGAGCCGCCGCGCACCGCGGCGATCGCGGCTTCGAGCGCCTTGCGCGTCATGCCGTGCTGACGCGCGAGCTTGCCCGCGTCGCCCTTGTCGTCCGACGCGGCAAGCAGGAACATCTCGCTCGCGATGAACGTATCGTTGAGCTTCTGCGCTTCCTTGTCGGCCTGGTTCAGCAGCCCGGCCAGTTCACGGCCGATCTGGATGTCGCCGCCCGTGCCCGTCACTTGCGGCAGGCGCGAGATGGCTTCGTTCAGCGCGCCTTGCAGCGCCTGCACGTGAACGCCCGCACGCGACATCAGCGAGCGCGCGGAGCCGTCCTGCTGCGCGACCAGCGCGGCCAGTACGTGAACAGGTTCGATGTATTGATTGTCGCGGCCTGCCGCAAGGCTTTGCGCATCCGCGAGTGCTTCCTGGAACTTGGTGGTGAGCTTGTCGATTCTCATTTAGTCGAGACCTCCAATTTTCGATTAACACCAAGATGAGGATGGTTATGCGGCTTTCAAGCGAAATTCGGGTTGATTCAGCGCAAAAATTGCCGGATCGCCGAGATGCGGCCCGGAGGCGCGCCAAAGCAGGACCGGGGCGCGCGGCGCGCGCGGGTCAGCGGCCCGTCGACGGCGGCTCGACGGGCGCCGTCGCGTCGTCCTGCGACGATGCGGCGCGCGCAAGCGCAACCGGTCGGATGCCGAGCAACGTCATGAGCGGCGCGGCAGGTTCGACCAGCTCGCAGAGCCGGTGACGGTCGAGTTCGGCAAAGAACGCATCGCGCGCGGCCGCCAGCACGCCCTTCAGGCGGCACTGCGGCTCGATCACGCAGCCGCGCGCCTCGCCGTCGTCGGACGGGAAGCAGCCGACCAGTGCGAAGTCGCTCTCGGTCGCGCGCACGACCTGGCCGACCGTCAGCTGCAGCGATTCCGGGAAAATCCGCAGCCCGCCATTGCGGCCGCGCACCGTGTCGACCCATCCCAGCTCGCCGAGCTGCTGCACGACCTTCATCAGATGATTCTTCGAGATGCCGTAGGCGTCCGAGATCTCCTGGATCGTCGCGAGCCCCTCGCCGCGCACGGCAAGGTACAGCATCACGCGCAGCGAGTAGTCGGTATAGTCGGTGAGTCTCATGGGCGAATACGGAAAAGATCGATCGTACCCCGATTACGTGAGCCGGGCCGATCGGGAGGCGCGGGAAGCCGGCCGGCGGCCCCGTTCCACGGCCCCCGGTTGCCGGGATGGCGCGTGCGCAATAAGATGCATTACATCTGCACGTTTTGCAGGGGACGCTGGACGCTATTTTGCGTCAAAATCCGGCCGGCGTCCTGCTCGATGCCCGCGCCGCCTCCGCCCCTGTTTCCCGGCCCTTTTGCCATGACCGTCATGTCCGCCTCGCCCGATACCGCACCGGCCCGCCCTCGCGACGCCGAGCCGACCGAAGAAAACATTCGCGACCTCGTCTACGCGTTCTACGACCGCGTGCGCGCCGACCCGCTGCTCGGGCCCGTGTTCGACGCGAAGCTGGCCGGCCGCTGGAACGACCACCTGCCGAAGATGGTCACGTTCTGGTCGAGTCTCGTGCTCGGCACCAAGGGCTACCGCGGCAACGTGCAGCAGGCGCACCAGCCGCTCGACGGGATCGAGCCGGCCCATTTCAGCCGCTGGCTGTCGCTGTTCCTGAAGACCGTCGAGACGCGCTACGCGCCGCCCGCGGCGATCCGCTTCATGGAACCCGCACTGCGGATCGCGCAGAGCCTGCAATTGAGCCGGTTCGGCTGGGACTACCGGATTCCGCCCGAACAGCAGGCGCTGCTCGACGCCATCGCGCCGCGCCGCCGCGACGCGGGCGACGATCCGCACGCGCTACCGTCGCGCGCCCGCGGCGAACCCTTTCCGGCGAAGATCATCGGGCGCGGCACCGACCCTGACGCTTGACGCAGCCGCTGACACGTCACGCGCGGCGGTCGCGCCGATGCGGCGCATCGCCGCACCGCGATGACGCACGCCGCGCTCAGCGCCGCGCGTTGCCCGATTCGACGCCCCAGCGCGCGAGCGCGGCATCGTCGGTGCTGCGCGCATCGACCCAACGCTCGCCGTCCGGCGTCGTTTCCTTCTTCCAGAACGGCGCTTCGGTCTTCAGGTAGTCCATCACGAACTCGCACGACGCGAACGCATCGCCGCGATGGGCGGCAACCGTCGCCACCATCACGATCTGGTCGAGCGGCAGCAGCCTGCCGACGCGATGCACGATCGCGACGTCGATGCCGGGCCAGCGCCGGCCGGCCTCCGCGGCGATCTTCTCGAGCGCCTTCTCGGTCATCCCCGGGTAGTGCTCGAGCTCCATCGCGGCGACCGAATCGCCTTCGTTCAAGTCGCGCACCGTGCCGACGAAGCACGCGACCGCGCCGATCTTCGGATTGCGCGCCCGCAGTGCCGTCACTTCGGCGTTCAGGTCGAAATCGTCGGCCTGGATTCGTACCGTTGCCATCGCGCGCCTCAGCCGCCCGTCACCGGCGGAAAGAACGCGACCTCGCAGCCTTCGGTGAGCCGCGTGCCGGGATCGGTCATCTCGTGGTTGCAGGCCATGCGCAGCGCGCGCCCTTCGGCCAGCGTCTCGGCCCACGCACCGCCGCGCACGCGCAACCACGCGCGCACGTCGCCGACGGTCGTAACGCCGTCCGGTACGTCGGCCTGCTCGTCGGCGACGCCCAGCGCCTCGCGGACGCTCGCAAAGAATTTCAGCTGAATCTTCATGGTTCGGGAAGCCGTCGCGTTACGACAGCAGTTCGGAAAACGGGATGAAACGCACGGTCTCGCCGGCGCTGATCGCGTGCTGCGGCGGATTGTCGATCAGACCGTCGCCCCAGACCGTCGACGTCAGCACCGCCGAACTCTGGTTCGGAAACAGCTCGAGGCCGCCGGCCGCATTGACGCGTGCGCGCAGGAATTCGTTGCGCCGGTCGCCCTTGCCTTGCGAAAAATCGGCACGCAGCGACAGCGCGCGCGGCGCGACGTCACGCACGCCGGACAGGCGCAACAGGAACGGCCGCACGAACAGCAGGAACGTGACGAAGCTCGACACGGGATTGCCGGGCAACCCGATGAAGTGGGCATCGGGCCGGTCGTCGCCGCGGCGCACCGCGCCGTAGGCGAGCGGCTTGCCGGGCTTCATCGCGATCTGCCACAGCGCCAGCCGCCCTTCGGCCTCGACGGCCGGCTTCACGTGATCCTCGTCGCCGACCGATACGCCGCCGCTCGTCAGGATCAGGTCGTGATCGCGCGCGGCCGCGCGCAGCGTGTCGCGCGTCGCGGCGAGCGAGTCGGGCACGATCCCGTAGTCGGTCACATGGCAGCCGAGCCGCTCCAGCAGCCCGCGCAGCGTGAAGCGATTCGAGTTGTAGATCGCGCCGGGCTTCAGCGGCTCGCCCGGCATCGTCAGTTCGTCGCCGGTGAAGAACACCGCGACGCGAATCCGCCGCGCGACCGACAACTGCGCGCAACCGACCGACGCGGCCAGGCCGAGCGCCTGCGGCGTGAGCCGCGTGCCGGCCGGCAGGATCACCGCCCCCTGCCGGATGTCCGCGCCCTGCGCGGTGATCCACTCGCCCGCCTTCGGCGTGTGCAGGATCTCGACCGCGTCGCCGTCGGCCGCGGTCTGCTCCTGCATCACGACGGCATCGGCTCCCGGCGGCACCGTCGCACCGGTGAAGATCCGGGCGGCCGTGCCGGCCGCGAGCGGCCCGGCCGGATGGCCGGCCGGAATGCGCTGCGACACCGGCAGGCGACGCTCGCCGTGCAGCAGGTCGGCGACGCGCACCGCATAGCCGTCCATCGCGCTCGTGTGCATCGGCGGCACGTCGAGCGGCGAACTCACGTCGGCCGCGAGCACGCGGCCCAGCGCATCGAGCGTGGCGACGGTTTCGGCGCCGGGCAGCGGCTTCGCGGCGTCGAGCAGCGCGGCGAGCGCTTCGGCGGTCGACAGCATCGGCGCGCGCGGCGCCGCGGGATTCGGGTTCGACATCGATGGAATCGGGGAGCGTGGGAATCAATACGTCATTGTAGCGACGCCGTCGCGCGGGCGCGCGATATGGCGGACATGCGAGAACTGTGATTGGCGCGAACGCGCCGGTCTGGCACCTGTTTCACGCGACGCGCGGCGGACCGGCCGCCGCCGGCGCCCCGCGCCACCGCGCCACCAAACGAAACGGCCGGCATCCCGATCCGTTCGACGCATCGGGATGCCGGCCGTCCTGCGCGGCCGGGCCTGCGGCCCGGCCGTGCGTCACGCGCCCGTGTGTGCGGCGATGAAGTCCTTCACCTGCTGCGCGTCGGCCTTCACGACCTCGAAGCGCTGCGGCAGCGCCTCGAGCCCGTCGAATGCGGCCGGACGCTCGGCTTCGCGATCGAGCGCTTCGCGGATCGTCTCGCCGAACTTGATCGGCTGCGCCGTCTCGAGGACGACCATCGGCACGCCCGCGTCGAGATGCTCGCGCGCGACCTTCACGCCGTCGGCCGTGTGCGTATCGATCATCGTGTCGTAACGCGAGAACACGTCGCGGATCGTTGCGATGCGGTCGGCATGGCTGCTGCGGCCCGACACGAAGCCGAACTCCGCAACGCGCGCGAAATCGCCGCTCGCCGCGAGATCGAAACCGCCCTTCTCCTCGACGTCGCGGAACAGCTGCATCACGCGCGCCGGATCGCGGCCGAGCAGGTCGAACACGAAGCGCTCGAAGTTCGACGCCTTCGAGATGTCCATGCTCGGGCTGCTCGTGTGATAGGTGTTCTCGGCGCTGCGCACGCGGTACGCGCCGGTGCGGAAGAACTCGTCGAGCACGTCGTTCTCGTTGGTCGCGACCACCAGCTTCGCGATCGGCAGCCCCATCATCCGCGCGATATGGCCCGCGCAGACGTTGCCGAAGTTGCCCGACGGCACCGTGAACGACACGCGCTCGTCGTTCGACCCGGTGGCCGCGAAGTAGCCCTTGAAGTAATAGACGACCTGCGCGACCACGCGCGCCCAGTTGATCGAGTTGACCGTGCCGATCTTCTGCTGCGCCTTGAACGCGTGATCGTTCGACACCGCCTTCACGATGTCCTGGCAATCGTCGAACACGCCTTCGACCGCGAGGTTGAAGATGTTCGGATCCTGCAGGCTGAACATCTGGGCCGTCTGGAACGCGCTCATCTTCCGGTGCGGCGACAGCATGAACACGCGCACGCCGGCCTTGCCGCGCATCGCGTATTCGGCCGCGCTGCCGGTGTCGCCCGAGGTCGCGCCGAGGATGTTCAGCGCTTCGCCGTGCTTGGCCAGCGTGTACTCGAACAGGTTGCCGAGCAACTGCATCGCCATGTCCTTGAACGCCAGCGTCGGGCCGTTCGACAGTTCGAGCAGCGACAGCGCCGCGCCGTGCTCGGTGCCGAGCGTCTTCAGCGGCGTGATGTCGGCCGCGTTCTCGCCGTGGCGCGTGTTGCGGTAGACGTCGGCCGTGTACGTGCGGCGCGTGATCGCGCGCAGGTCGTCGGCCGGAACGTCGTCGCAGAACTTCGACAGGATCTCGAACGCGAGATCCGCGTACGGCAGCGTGCGCCAGCGCGCGAGTTCGTCGGCCGAGACCTTCGGATACTCGGCCGGCAGGTAGAGCCCGCCGTCCTTCGCGAGACCGCCGAGCAGGATGTCTGAAAACGTGTGGCGCTCGCCGATGCCGGCGCCGCGCGTGGAAATGTAGTTCATGTCGCCCTCAGCTCAGTTCAGCGCTTCCATGCGCAGCTTCGTCACCTTCGACACGACCGTCTCCAGCTTCTCGATTTGCGCGATCGCCGCATTGACGTTCTTCTCGAGCGTGACGTGCGTGATCAGGATGATGTCGGTTTCGCCGTTCGCGGCGTCGACCTCCTCCGATTCCTTCTGCAGCAGCGCGTCGATCGAGATGCCCGATGCGGCGAGGATGCGCGTGATGTCGGCCAGCACGCCGGTCTGGTCGGCGACGCGCAGGCGCAGGTAGTAGCCGCTCGTCACTTCGTCGATCGGCAGGATCGGCGTGTTCGACAGGCTGTCGGGCTGGAATGCGAGATGCGGCACGCGATGCTCGGGATCGGCGGTGTGCAGGCGCGTGACGTCGACGAGATCCGCGACGACGGCCGACGCGGTCGGCTCCGCGCCGGCGCCCTTGCCGTAGTACAGCGTCGTGCCGACCGCGTCGCCATGCACGACGACCGCGTTCATCGCACCCTCGACGTTCGCGAGCAGGCGCTTCTCGGGGATCAGCGTCGGGTGCACGCGCAGCTCGATGCCGTTTGCGGCGCGGCGCGTGATGCCGAGCAGCTTGATCCGGTAGCCGAGTTCTTCCGCGTAGCGGATGTCGGTCGCGTCGAGCTTGCTGATGCCCTCGACGTACGCGCGTTCGAACTGCACCGGCACGCCGAACGCGATCGCGCTCATGATCGTCGCCTTGTGCGCGGCGTCGACGCCTTCGATGTCGAAAGTCGGATCGGCTTCCGCGTAGCCGAGCGCCTGGGCGGCCTTCAGGGCGGTCGCGAAGTCGAGCCCGCGGTCGCGCATTTCCGACAGGATGTAGTTGGTGGTGCCGTTGATGATGCCCGCGATGTACTGGATGCGGTTCGCGGTGAGCCCTTCGCGCAGCGCCTTGATGATCGGGATGCCGCCGGCGACGGCGGCCTCGAACGCGACCATCACGCCCTTCGCGCGCGCGGCCTCGAAGATCTCGGTGCCGTGCACCGCGAGCAGCGCCTTGTTGGCTGTCACGACGTGCTTGCCGTTCGCGATCGCGCGCAGCACGAGCTCGCGCGCGATGCCCGTGCCGCCGATCATCTCGGCGACGATCGCGATCGACGGATCGTCGACGACCGCGTTGAAATCGTCGGTGATCTGCGCGGCGCCGGCGTCGCCGCCGAGCGCGGCCAGCGCCTTCGCCGGATTGCGCACGGCAATGCGCGTCACCTCGATGCCGCGCCCCGCGCGTCGCTTGATTTCTTCCTGGTTACGGCCCAGCACCGTGAAGGTGCCGCTGCCCACCGTGCCGAAGCCCAACAGGCCAACTTTGATCGGTTCCATGCTGCGTGTGATCGATGAGTGAGAAGTCATGAGTTTCGTGTGGTCCCGCCGCTCAGGCCGAATGGCGCTTGCGGTAGCCGTCGAGGAAGCGTGCGATCCGGTTGATCGAATCGGCCAGGTCGTCGAGGTTCGGCAGGAAGACCACGCGGAAATGGTCCGGCGTCGCCCAGTTGAACCCCGTGCCCTGCACGAGCAGCACGCGCTCCTCGAGCAACAGGTCGAGAATGAACTGCTGGTCGTTCTGGATCGGGTAAAGCTTCGGGTCGAGGCGCGGGAACATGTACAGCGCGGCCTGCGGCTTCACGCAGGTCACGCCCGGGATCGACGTGAGCATGTCATACGCGAGCTCGCGCTGCTTGTACAGGCGCCCGCTCGGCACGATCAGCTCGTTGATGCTCTGGTAGCCGCCGAGCGCCGTCTGGATCGCGAACTGGCCGGGCACGTTCGCGCACAGGCGCATCGACGACAGGATGCCGAGCCCCTCGAGGTAATCCTTCGCGCGCCGCCGGTTGTCGCCGCCGAGGCCCGAGACGGCCATCCAGCCCGCGCGGTAGCCGCACGAGCGATAGCTTTTCGACAGGCTGTTGAACGTGACGGTGATCACGTCCTCCGACAGCGAACCGAGCGCCGTGTGCTCGAGACCGTCGTAGACGATCTTGTCGTAGACCTCGTCGGCGAACACGATCAGCCCGTGCTGGCGCGCGATCTCGAGCAGCTCGAGCAGCAATTCGTCCGAATAAAGCGCGCCGGTCGGATTGTTCGGGTTGATCACGACGAGCGCCTTCGTGTTCGGCGTGATCTTGCGGCGGATGTCGTCGAGATCGGGCATCCACGCGTTCTGCTCGTCGCACACGTAGTGCACGGGCGTGCCGCCCGACAGGCTCACCGCGGCCGTCCACAACGGGTAGTCGGGCGCGGGCAGCAGGACTTCGTCCCCGTCGTTCAGCAGCGCCTGGGTCGCCATCACGATCAGCTCGGACGCGCCGTTGCCGATGTAGATGTCGTCGAGGCCGACGCCC
This sequence comes from Burkholderia sp. MSh2, assembly GCF_000731655.1. Classification (NCBI taxonomy): domain Bacteria; kingdom Pseudomonadati; phylum Pseudomonadota; class Betaproteobacteria; order Burkholderiales; family Burkholderiaceae; genus Burkholderia; species Burkholderia sp. MSh2. Next base: position 59,481 of record NZ_JPGM01000059.1, read on the forward strand.
ACGACGCCCTTTTCCTGCGTGTAGTGCATCACGGCCTTGCGGGCAGAGAACACGCCCTTCGAATCCGAATAGCCCGACGACGACGGCAGGTTGCGGATCATGTCCTGGATGATCTCGTCCGGCGCCTCGAAACCGAACGGCGCGAGGTTGCCGATGTTCAGCTTGATGATGCGGTGGCCTTCATCCTCGAGGCGCTTCGCGTGCTCGAGCACCGGGCCACGGATGTCGTAGCAGACGTTGAGCAGCTTGTTCGATTTCTGAATCGGTTTCACGACGACACGGTTCCTGGGTTGGCCTCGCGGCCGGGGGACGGGATCAAAACTGGAAAGCGGCCGGTCTGTGCGCGCTGTCTAGACTGGGAAAAAAGCGGGCGGTCGGACGCGGCTTGTGGCGACGCACGACGCAAGTGGCGCCCGGGGGCGACCAAAAAGTTATAATTTAGCGGATTTTGGCTGACTTTCGCAATGCACCATAGCCGCGCCGGGCCCGCGCCGTCAGGCGTCCCGCGCGCCCGGGCATGCGAATCCGGCCATCCGGGCCCCTTCGGCCCTGCGACCCATTCCCCTTCGGAACCGCGGAATACCGACTTGAAACTGCACCAGGACGCGAGCGGCGCGCTCAACACCGTCACCGGCTACGGCCCCGATTATGTCGACGTCAATCTCCAACGCCACGAAACGAGCGTCATCGTGCTGCCCGGCGCGCCGGTCCAGGCATGGCCGGTGTCGTCGTTCGACGCGCTCGCGCCCGAGCATTTCGCGATGCTGCTCGACCCGACGCCGGAACTCGTGATCTTCGGCAGCGGCGCGCGGCTGCGCTTCCCGCACCCGCGGCTCGTCGCCGCGCTCACCGCGAAGCGGATCGGCGTCGAGACGATGGATTTCCAGGCCGCGTGCCGCACCTACAACATCCTGATGGCCGAGGGCCGCAAAGTCGCCGCCGCGCTGCTGATTGAACGTTAATCCCCGATGCGGTAAAACTCGGGCCGAGCGGGTCGATCCCCCCGCCCGGCCCGAGTTTTACCGCATCGGGGATTAACGCTCAATGAGC
>NZ_JPGM01000060.1:0-60144 GCF_000731655.1 Burkholderia sp. MSh2
ATTCGCAGGCCAAGCTCAATGCTGTAGCCAGGCGGCTCAATGAGCGTCCGCGAAAGACACTAGACTTCGATACACCGGCTGAGCGATTTCATCAATTCGTTGCATCGACGGGTTGAATCCGCAGGCAATCAACGCCAATCGATAGCGAATGATTTTCGAACCGCCGGTCCGCCAGCGCCGTTCCTGGACGCCCGAATATTGACAACACATAGTCATGTCTTCCGATTTTGGATTCAACTGAACCGAAGAGCAATCGACTTGCGAATCGAGCACGCCGCCATGTCAAACGCCACGCACAGAATCTTTGTATTTGGAACGCTGAAAGAGGGCTTCCCCAACTTCGCGGTCAACAAAGGCACTCGCCTCGGCGGCAACTTCGAGACGGAAGATCTCTATCCGCTGTATCTCGTGGGCGAACGTCACTCGCCATGGCTAGTCCTGCACGCCGGCCGGGGCGAGCATGTCAAGGGGCAGGTGTTCGAGGTCGACGTGGAAACGTTGGCAGCGATGGATCTACTGGAGCGCATCGGCCAGCCGGATGGTTACAGGCGCGTATCAATCGACGTGAGACCGGCCGATATCACGAACCCGAAATCGATATCCGTGTTTGCCTATGTGAAGCTCGCAAGCCAATTGAATGCCGACGAGATTCGACTTGGCCCGCTCCGGGAGTACGAGCTTGGTCATGCGAGTCTGTATCGGTGCCGCCCAAACACCTGACCGGATCCGCCACGTCGAGACGTTCGACAGCACCGGATAAATCATCGACAATCGTCGGATGAGCCCTGTCCGACAGTACAGGCAATCCATCTGCCCGGGAAAACGGGCCGCTCTTACCTCATTCAAAAAAATGCTGGAAATCCGCCACCCGACGCTAGACGATGCGGTACCCCTGTTGCAGTTCGAGGTCGACAACAGGGCATGGTTTGAACGCTGGGTTCAAGCTCGGGATGACAGTTACTACAGCATCGAGTCGGTGCGAAATGCAATCGCGGCAGCAACGAGTGACGCCCGAAACGACAGAGCCTATCAGCATCTCCTGAAGCAAGACGGAGTGATTGTTGGCAGGGTGAACCTCACCGGCGTAGTACGACCTTATTTCAGCAAAGCTTCTCTTGGCTATCGTATCGGTGAGCGCTTCGCCGGACTCGGATATGCATCTCAGGCCGTCAGGCTGGTATTGCGAACGGCCCTGGTCGACCTGGATTTATGGCGAATCGAAGCACAAGTCCGCGTTGATAATCAGGCCTCTTCTCGCGTGCTGGAGCGCAACGGATTCGCTACGTACGGAATTTCGCGACGCAGCATGCAGTTTCACGGAACCTGGCATGACCAGATTCACTATGAGCGCCACCTTGACGGCGCGACAATTTGAAACCACCGGTCATGCCGATTGAACGAGAGCGCACACCCGAAGCGATTGTCACGCTCCGGTATAGGGCGGTGAGCGCCCGGAAGCAGCCGCTTGCCCCCAACGTCTGAAGCGTCAACAATCGCTCCGACGAAGGACACACCGTACCGAAAGTCACGCCCCTATCCGGCAAGGCTTTACAGCTAGCCGACCAGTCCGACGGTGGATGCCGTCGACTGTTCGAGGCCCCGTGCGACAATGCTTCGCCGGTTGTTCCAGCCGCCCGCAAAACCCTTGCCCCGGTGCGTCTCGATTGCGGCAAAGTCCCGCGCACTGGGCCGGGCGGCAAATCGGGCACATAAAGCCCCGAGACAGGTATAACGAAGTGGCCTGAACGTTCAGCCCAATCCATAACATCATGAAATCGCCAAAATCACGAAATGGGAAACCCGTTGGCAAGCGCTTCTTGCTGTGCTGCTGGTGTGTGGTCGCACTCGCGTCTCTTGGTTTCCTCAGCCGTTTGCCAATCCTGGATAACATGATAATGGGTGGAGCCGTCTGGCTGTCATCGGGTTACATCAGTCGTCCGCTCACACTGGACGCCATGCTGGCCGATATGGGTCGACGAAAAAACCAGCCGGATAGCCGCTACGATCGATTGTGGTATCTCGGAACCAAGAATGGTCAGCACTATTTCAAGCACATACGCGGTTACTTCATGGGCGACACGTATTACCGTGTTTCCGCAAACAAATTACACATATCTACTGAGTGGCCTTATTCAACCGATAGCGACAATTGGGGAATAGTCGATCACATTGATTCCCGCTGGCGCACGGCGGATAAAGAGAACGATTTATGGCATCCAAACCCGTGTATACCTGCAAATTCTCACTGGCGTTGCATTGAAATAACCGGATAGACAGCCAGAGATGCGAAACACCACGGAGCCAGGCGCCGCAAGAGGTTTCCGGAGCCTGAATGTGCCGAACCCTCCATAACGGATATGGCTCTGCCAGCTTGAGTGATTCATCAACCAACACACAACAAGTTTCAGAAATATACTGATTTTCCCGTATTTTTTAATATATTTAATTAATGCGACCAAGAATAATTATTGAATATCATTGGAAACGTGAACCGACATCACGGAACGATTGGCCTGGAAATAAGTAACGGTGGGAATTGCTTGTATGTGTGCCGGCGGTGTGGAATCCCTGTCATCGGCGGGTGCACGAAGCCTCGCTCCGGAAGAGATTCCTCAGAATGAAAGGCGTCGGGATATTCCGCTCGCAATCTTTCTGCAACCTGATCGATTCGATCGATACCGAACTTTGCCGCATCAATCAGCACGTAACGTGCATAGTCCGGCAGCCGAATGGCGATTGATAATTGTTTCATCATATTTCATACAACCCATCGAATCGGAAATAACACCGTGATTGCCGAATACCAAGTTCGGCAAATTATGGAATCCATGTTGCGTGATCCCATTTCAGTCGACAAGCGCCGTACGGGTGATTTTGCAATGCTTGACAACGCTTACCGCCCGTAAGATCGTCCGACCGAATTGTCAGCCAACCGAGTAGGTTCACAAGGACCGTGAAAGCGGCCGATTGCTTCATGCCGCAGACGGATTCCGGGCGACATCGACGAAGTGTCGCGATGTCGAAAAACGTATGCCGAAGTGTTTGCGATGGAGGCAGGCACGCAGCAGATACCGCTACTAGGCGAAACGCCAACGGATCGGTCGACGATCGCGCGACTAGCGTGAGTGTGTGCTTCGAGGCACGAAATCCGCGCATGCGCCGCTCACGTCCACCGGCGGGCTGATCGCTTTCTGTGCTAGGTTGTTGACCTTGGCACGCGCCCTGACGAACACATACTTTGCGTCGCCCCGCTCCGTTACTTCGGGTCTGGCCGCGGCACAACTGCGCAGCCGGCGGTGACGACCTTGCACGGAGCCGGGCAGGAGCACTGTAAGCGCTCGATCATTACCGTAGCGAAGGCCTTTGACAATGAGTGATACGCGATGCCCCCGGATGAGTTCGACGTGAGCAACCGGCGGCAGCGAAGAGGTAGTCAAGTTTGTCGGCGCGCGAGCACTCAAACGAATGTGGCCCGCTGCCCATGTTCGGGCCGGAAGCGGTCCCGCAAAAGTGCCGTTCGATTGGCCTGCCGTAGTTGATATGTGATGATCGGCCCACCTTGGCCCCTCTGCATAATCCCCTTCGAAGCCCTATTAACCAGCATGACGCCATTTTTAGCACGTCTGAAACCGATTGCGCACAGACTATTCACGAATATCGTTGGTGCACTCGTCTTGCCTGCGATGGTTGCTTGCAACCCTGCTGACGTGCAGCTACCGACGCCCCTTTCAAATGCAGAGTCAGGCTCGAACGCGCATGAAATACTCGCCGAGGCACACAACGCGCTGGACGAAGCCGGTGACAATCAGGTGTTCAGAGTCACGGTAATTCCAGCCCTGTATTCGGTGTCTGGTGAGCGGGCATGTTACCCGAGCTGCAAATTGCATCACGTCGATGGACAGAACGTACTCGAGTACGGCATTAGTCCCGGAAAGTCGTACTGGAGCGATGACCAACCGACTCTCACCGTGCACCCGGATATACCGCCCCAACCGGGCGAGGACATTCTGCATGTCACGTGGTCGGTGTCGCAGCGAATTGAAGGTACGTCGCAGGTGCACAGCGTGACGGCACCGATTTCCTTGCCTGAAAAATTGGGCATTACGCGCACGATCTTGTCCTTGACGTTTCTCCCCGGCAATCGTCTGCGCGTTCGATGGCTTGGCCATGAACGCGAGGGGGATGCGGTGCACGATCTCGCCCCCTCTCAGGAGACGCAGGGCGCATGGGCACCCATGCCTGTTACTGTCAAAGTGCTCAATGCCGGCGAGGGCGAGATCCGCAATCTTTCCATGCATGGCGTCCGGCCAACATCGCCGCCAAGTGTGGACGCGTACGTTCTCACGGGGATTTCGGTTGCGAATTGGTGGGGGAACGGTTCTTTCGTGGCGCCGCGTGAGGACGGCATGTTCCCTGAAATGGGAAGAATCAAGGCGGGAACAAAGCAGGTTCCAAATGTCGTCCGTGAAGTTGAATACGAGGGTGGACGCGGTGGCTTTGTAAACATTGCCGTGGTGCCGTCCGATGGTCGGTCCGGCGGAAAAATGAACTTGGCCTGGTTTGAACCAATCACGGATGGCGCAGCAACGAATATGTACGAGTGCTATCGGGCCAAAGTAGCGATGCCGGCCTACGAGGTAGGGCCGGATAGGGAGCTCTCCGACAGAGGCACGGACGAGGACCGAAGCAACATGCTTTGGGTTGCATTTTTGCCAGATCATCGCAGCTATGTTCGGATCACGCGCTCGAACCTCGATGCGCACGCTCTAGATAAAGATCGAGCCGGTGTTGCCGTCGCAACGGCAGTGCCGGAGTGTCGCATGCGGGCCACTGACGAACGAAGTCTTGCCCGCTCGGTCAGTTGCTGTGATTCGGGGCTGGACGCGCAGTGGTAGCGATCGAGTTGGGAACCTGTGTTTTGAAAAATCGCGGGGGCCCTACCGGGAACTGCGCGGAGGTCCCCTGATGGCACATACCTGCTCCAGCCTGGTCCAGCATGGGTGCTTTCCAATTTCTGCCTCTAGTCGAGGGGCGAAAGCACCCGGGCAGTACCGCAGTGCTGGTTGTTGAAGACCGAGATTCGCGGCGCTATCGGATGGGCTCGACGCGAGCGGTTGGCGACAGCGACGACGCCACGTTACACGGAAGCAGTTCGTCGACGCGGTTGGCCGGACGATCGGCGATGCGCTCGAGCACGCAGGCGAGATACGCGTCGGGATCGGAGCCGTTCAGGCTTGCCGTGCCGATCAGGCTGTACATCGTGGCGGCACGTTCGCCGCCGGAGTCGGCGCCAGCGAGCAGATAGTTCCGCCTTCCGGGAGCGACGCCTCGCAGTGCTCGCTCGGCGATCCTGTTGTCGATCTCGGCACACCCATCGCTGCAGCAGTAGACGAACGCTGGCCAGCGATTCAGTGCATACCGAATCGCCTTGGCCGTGTCGGATCCTTCGCGGCCAACGAATTGAAGCCGCATCGAATATCGGTGACGCCCGCCGCGATCCAGATCCTGGTGTTTTGAGGCGGACCGATCATCGAAAAATGCGATCGAGAACGGAACGCAGCACGGCGGATTCCGGGCCGCCTTCGATGCGAATCGACGTCTTGCGATGCTGAAGCGCGGCCAGGCCGACGGCCGCCACTTGAAACCGATGGCGCGATCGCGCGATTTCGCCTTCTTCGTCCCGAAATCCTGCGATACCCCTCGGCAACATGACGGTGCCGACTGCTTCCTATTGATCTTCGAGTCCGACCTCAACGTTGTCGCTTGCGCGCACGAGTGCATACATGGCAGCGGATACGTTCAGGTCTGCATCGGGCCATCCTTTGTACGACCGGTGAGTTCGGTCCAAAGCGGCCTCTCTGTCCTCCTGGCCATACGTTTCGGCGTCGGCGAGCTTATAGACATGCGCGCGCGACGCGACAAGGCAGTGAGTAACGCTGACGATTCCATTTTCAGCCAACTTGCGCATTACTTGCCGCACTTGAATGGATGTCAGGTCCAACGATCGGCGAAGTTCCGTAACGGTCCACTCACCTCCGTCCGACATGAGATTGGTAATGCGCGCTCCCATCGGAAGCTTTTCGTCAATCTTGAGCATCACAATACTTCGCTTTCGTTTTTTGCGACTCACCTGAAAACCTGCTCGCCCACGCTCCTCGATCATGCTTTCACTGGAGCAAGCGAAAGGAATCGAACCCTTGTCACAAGCGTGGGAGGCTTTTTATTTACTCTCGATCCTAACCGGCGAAGCAGCCGGGAATTCTTGCATGATCTTGCCTGAGCGTGAATGTCGTCCCCCCCGACCGCGCACGGAAACGATCAGGAAATGACAATCCTTGAACTTTCCGGTCCTCGTATTCGCCGCGATAGCCGCCTCCGGGAGACGGATTCGACAAGGCAGCGAATCTCGCGTCGATATTGTCGGAATCCAGCCAGGCTCGACAGGCCCTGGCGGAAAGTTGATCGCGATACGCGCCGTGCTCCCGGACGTCCGGAGGCAACTTGCCCGGTTTCGCGCTCACGGCTCCGTTCCCTCAAGAGCCGGAGCCGCGACTAACCCCGATGCGGTTCAATTCCCTTCGTCATCCCGATTGTTCGACGTTGATACCGATGCCTCTGGCGAGCTTGAAGAACGCAACGACCTGAACGAGTTGCTGCGCCTGAACCTTCAGGCTCTCGGCTGCAGCGGCGCTCTCCTCCACCAGGGCCGCGTTACGTTGAGTCGTCTGGTCCAGTTTTCCCAAGGCTCCATCGACTTGATGGACACCGTTGCTCTGCTCTTGAGTGGCCGTGCTGATCTCCTCGACGATGTCACTCACCCGCTTGATGGACGTGACGATGTCGCGCATGGTCTTGCCGGCCTGGTCCACCAGGGTCGTCCCCTGGCCGACTTGCCCGACGTTGTGAGTGATCAGGCTCTTGATTTCCTTGGCCGCCACTGCGCTGCGCTGCGCCAGGCTGCGCACCTCGCCTGCGACCACGGCGAAGCCGCGACCTTGCTCACCGGCTCGGGCGGCCTCCACGGCGGCGTTCAAGGCGAGGATGTTGGTTTGAAAGGCGATGCCGTCGATGACGCCGATGATGTCGCCGATCTTGCGGCTGGAGTCGCTGATAGCCTGCATGGTGCCGACCACTTGGCCCACCACCGCGCCGCCCTGTGTCGCAACGTCGGCCGCTACTTGAGCGAGTTGGCTGGCCTGCCTGGCGTTGTCGGTGTTGTTGCGCACCGTGCTGTTGAGCTGTTCCGTCGTGGCCGCGATCTCTTCCACCGCGCTGGCCTGCTCTTCGGTACGGTGGCTCAAATCGGTATTCCCCATCGCGAGCTGCGCACTGGCGGACGCGACGCTTTCCGAACTGATCCGCGCCTTGACCACCACGTCGGATAGATTGGCCTGCATTCTCGCGATGCTGGACATCACACTGCTGACGTCATCATGGCCGGCGTCAATGGCCTGGCTCAGATCACCCTGCGCGATCCTCTTGGCGACGGCGCCGAGGTCCCTGGGCTCCGCGCCCAATTCCTTGTAGAGGCTGCGCGAAAAGGTGACGGCTGCGGCGACACCTCCGACCATCGACAACGCCAGTGCGCCGACGGTCATCCAGATCGCAAGCCCGTAGTCGCGATTGTTGGATTCCTGGATCTGCTGGATCTGGCGGCTCTGGTATTCCACGATACTGGTGATCGAATCCTGCAGGAGCTGCATCGACGGCAGCGTGCGCGACACCAGCCAGGCACTGGCTTCCTCCCGACTCCCCCGCTGCGCCAGCTCAACGTAGTGCGAGAAAACAGGCTTCGTTCGGTGGTCCTCTACGTCGAAGAAGACGTCGACCAGCTTGCTGCCCTCGGCGTCGCCCCGGTACAGCTTGCGGAGCTCTTCCCTCCCTTTCAGGAATCGTTGCTCCGCGGCGAGGCCGGTGCTCATCGCGGACTTCGCGGCTTCCGCATCCGTCACGACCACGGTCGTCAGAATCGACGCCAGGCCGATCCGGATTTGCGTGGATAAGTCTTTGGCAAGGGCCAGTCGGGTGTTGCCGTCGACCACCACCCGGCTCAGGTTGTCGTTGGATATTCGCAGTTGCAGCAGCGCCACAATTCCAGCGATCAGAGACAACAGCAGAACGAGACCGAACCCGGAAAGCAGTTTCCCGCGTGTCGTGGCGTTTTTCAGCATGGCTTGACCTCTTGTACCTTTCCGCTCTTTCAACCTTGCCTTGTTTCAGGACGGATACGATGGAACCAGATTGGATCGACATCATGCTAGTGCCTCCAGGCGCGCCAGCTTCCCGAAAAACGCGGGAAATCGATCGTCTTTCGGGGATTGCGAGGAACGCGCTACTCGTAGTAGGAACGAAGTGCGCGTTGTCGGATACGCCGCGCCGGCAACCCTGACCTGCCCCGAACCCGAGAAACAGTCCGGTTCAAGGGTCGAGAAACCCGGAATGATGTGTCCGACTGGACGCGAAGGCCATACCTCGAAGCGGCATCTGCTGCGCGCCTGCCGCTATCGAAAACGCCGTGGCGCACGTTTCTCGACATGGTGTGAATTCACCGAAATCATCCAGATTCCATCTGCATCACGAATCAATAGGCACCATCAGGCTCCACGTGAACCCGCTCCGCCGACGCGGCAATACTTTTACGGAGTGTTCGACTCGTACTATCATTTGTTAACATTAAGCGAGAAAATTTTTCGGTAGCATCTGCGTCGCGCAGTGAGCATCCGTTTAATTTCATACGACTGACGAAGCTGACAGATTCCTTTTTGTTACATTAAATTAACAGCAGTCCGAATCAAAACAGCAAAACAAAAGGAAGTACTCGACAATCAGCCTCTGATGAGGGTATGCAGCCGCAAGCGGAGTGCGATGCTCGACAGGCTGGCATGCTCAAGATTAGTGGCTGCCGGGGCCTCAATTACGTGCAATGCCGATAATTCTCGCGTGATGAATTTTAAAAAACCGGAGATACGCCCCGTGGTTTAACAACCGCCGCCTCATATTGCCTGGAGTTTTCGGTTAATTCATTCATCGGGAGATGCTTTCATGTCGCTCAATAAAACCCCGCTCGCCGCCAGCCTGCTCGTCGCTGCCGGCCTGGCGGCCCTTCCCGCCACCGCCGCCAGTCCTGCCACGGCGACCTTCCAGGTGTTGATTACCATTCAGACGGCGTGCTCCGTGACGGCCGGCGCCGCCTCCAACATCAACCTCGGCACCGTGAGCGCCACTGCGGTCAACACCACCGGCAGCAACACCATCAGCGTGACCTGCTCGAAGACCACGCCGTACTACATCGGCCTTGCGCCGTCGGCCGCCAACGGCGGCACCACCACCGGCAGCGGCGCCATGAGCACGGCCGACGCACTGGCCGGCAACACCGACAAAGTGCCGTACCAGTTGAGCTCCACCCCGGGTCCGTCGGGTACGCCCTGGGGCAATACCGCAACCTCGACCTCGGTGGGCAATGGCGTGGCCGGCACAGGTACGGGAAACGCGCAATCGCTGACGGTATACGCTACCGCCCCCAGTGCCAACTTCACGCCTGACAGCTATGCCGATACGGTTACCGTCAACGTGAACTTCTAACCGATGCCATGAAGCACACACGGTGGCTGCATGCGCTATGCAGCGGCCTGCTCGTCAGTCTGCTGGCGGCAGGCGGAAGCGCTGATGCGAGCGGTTTGCAGGTGGCCCCCACCACCCTCAGCCTGAAGGCCACGCAAAACGCCGACGGATTGTGGCTCAGCAATACCGGCGACAGCGTGGTGCATGCACAGGTTCGCGTATACCACTGGACACAGGATAGCCAGGGCGATCGACTCGCGGAGTCTCACGGCCTCGTGATCAGCCCGCCGATGCTGCAGCTGGCGGTCGGCGATCGCCAACTGGTGCGGGTTATCCGGGTGGATGCGCCGCCGAATGGTGTCGGCGCGGTGGAAGATGCCTACCGGCTGTCGATCGACGAGCTGCCGATCGATGCGCAAGGCAAGCCGGGGTTGCAGTTTGTGCTGCACTACTCGGTACCTGTGTTCATTCAGCCGGGCGGCGTAGCGGCCGCTCCGCCACAACTGCAGTGGAGCCTGTTGCGGGACGGCAATCACGTGATGCTGCAGGTGAGCAATCACGGCGGCAGTCATACCCAACTGGCAGGCCTGGCTTATGTGGACGCCACGGGACACCGTACCGACATCACCGCGGGACTACTGGGCTACGTGCTACCGGGCGCGACCATGCGCTGGATGCTGAAGCCATCCACCGCGGTCTTTGCATCTGGCGGCACTCTTGAGGCAATGGTGAATGGCGAGAAGGTCACGCAGAACCTGTCGCTGGCCGACCGTTCTCACTGAGATCATCCTGTTGCAGAGCCTGCTCGTGTCCGGTAGCCATGCCGCCGGCACGGCTACGTCCACGGGTTCCCCGACCGATACCGCACCGCTCGTCGACAGCAGTGACAGTGCGAGCCGCCTCGGTGGCACCGACTTGTACCTCGAGGTCACCGTCAACGATGTTCAGGGCGGTCTGGCGCATTTCATCTACCTCGACGGCGAGCTATGGGCCAGCACCGCGACCTTGCGTGGACTCGGCTTCATCTTGCCGGCCAGCGTACCCGATCCGGTACGCCTGAATAGCCTGAACGGGGTGCAGGCGAACTACGATACCCGTCGCCAGACGGTGGCCGTCATCGCCCCCCTGAGCATGCTCAAGCTGGGCACGACGGTGCTCAATGCCCCCGACAACAGTCGTCCCCATGCAACCGCCTCGCCCGGCATCCTGCTGAACTACAACCTGTTCGGGACTCAGGGCCCGCAGGCCGGCAGCCTGAGTGCATTCACGGAATTGCGTGCGTTCGACAGCAGTGGCGTATTGAGCTCCACCACGCTCTCGCAGGCCACCCACGGCAGCGGCACGGGCTGGCAGAACCACTCGGTCCGCCTGGATACCAGCTGGAGCACTTCGTTTCCAGACAGCCTGACGACCTTGCGGATCGGCGACACATTGACTGACGCGTTGTCGTGGTCTCGCCCGACTCGTATCGCCGGCGTGCAGCTGGGCACCAATTTCACGTTACAGCCCTATCTGGTCACCGCGCCACTACCGTCGTTTCTCGGTTCGGCCACGCTGCCCTCGAATGTGCAGTTGTTCATCAACGGCTTGCAGCAATACAGCGGCCAGGTGCCGGCCGGTCCGTTCCAGCTCAATACGATCCCCAACATAAGCGGCGCCGGCAACGCGCAAGTCGTGCTGACCGATGCACTGGGCCGATCCACCACCCTTGATTTCTCGCTGTACGATGAACGGCAACTGCTGAAGCAGGGCCTCTCGGACTGGTCGGCGGAATTCGGTGTCGTGCGCGAGAACTACGGGCTGACCTCGTTCAGCTACGGCCATGACCCCGTCGGCAGCGGTACGTGGCGCTACGGCGTCAATGACCACCTCACCGTCGAAGCTCATGCCGAGGCGACCAGCCGCGTGATCAACGGCGGCGGCGGCGGCGCCTTGCTGCTGGGTAGCGCCGGTGGCGTCGTGTCCGCGTCATTGGCGCAGAGCGCATTCGCCGGTCATAGCGGATCGCAGTACGGGCTGGGCTACAGCTGGCGCAACGACCGCTTCAATTTCAGTGCCAGCGGCGTTCATACCCGTGGCGACTACAGTGATGCGGCCACGCTCTACGGGCCGCCTCCGCCCAACCTCAGCGGGCAGGCGACCGCCGGTTACAGCACGACGCATCTCGGCAGCTTCGGCGCGAGCTACGTCCAATTGCGCTACCCGCAGCAGGAAGCCACCCGTTTTGCCAGCGTGTACTGGTTCAAATCCCTCGGGCATTCCTTGTCGCTGAATCTCAGTTTCAACCAGAACATAGGGAATGCGGCCAGTCGAAGCATGTTTCTGGTGGCCACCATCGCGCTGGAACACAACATGACCGTAAGCGGCAGCGTACAGCGCAACGGCAACAGTACCGGCTTCGTCGTCAACGCAAGCCAGTCGCCACCCAGTGAGGGCGGCTTCAGCTGGCGCGCCGCGGCGCGTCAAGGCAACGATCAAAATGGCGCGCAAGGCGAGGTCGACTATCTGGGACGTTACGGCCAGTTGCAGGCAGGCGTCAATTCCGTCGGCCAGACCCGCTACGGGTATGCGGGCGCCACCGGCGCGCTGGTGCTGATGAGCGGCGACGTCTTTGCCGCACGGCAGATCAGTACGGGTTTCGCCGTGGTATCCACCGATGGCATCGCCGATGTGCCCGTGAAGCTCGAGAACAATCCGATCGGCACGACGGACAGCCGGGGCATGCTGCTGGTGTCGCCGCTGAATGCCTATCAGAACAATCTGCTCAGCATCGATCCGATGGATCTTCCGGCGAACGTGAGAATCGATCGCGTCAAGGCGCTCGCCACCCCCACCGACCGCGCCGGAGCGCTGGTGCGCTTTGGCATCGCACCGATACGCGCTGCCTCGATCATCCTGCATGACGACAGCGGCCAGCCCCTGCCGCTCGGCAGCCGCGTGACGATCAAGGACCGCGCCGACAGTGGATCCATGACCGGTTTCGACGGCGTGGTCTACCTGGACACACTGGACGAACACAATACGCTCGTCGTCCACACGCCCACCGGAACATGTGAGGCGAGTTTCGACTATCACAACGAGAGCAGGACCATTCCCGAGATCGGGCCACTACGCTGTCGCAAGGACGCCTCCCCATGAGCCGGCACTATCAGCGCATGCTGCTCCTTATCCTGACGCTGCTGATCGGCGGCCTTGCCCTGCCGCGCTCGGCCGACGCCCAGACGGTCACTTGCGCCAACCCCACCATCAGCAATGTCCAGTTCGGCACGGTCGACTTCACGTCGGGCGCCGTCAACATCAGCGGCTCGATCGGATGGTCCTGCACCAGCACGGGGATCCTGGGTGTCGTCCTGTCGCCGCAGGCAAACATCGTGATGTGCCTGAATCTCAATACCGGCACCGGCGGGACTCAGGCCAACCCGCGCCTGCTCAACAACGGCAGCAGCAACCTGCAATACCAGCTTTATGCCAATGCGACGGATAGTCAGATATGGGGTTCCACGGCGACCTCGGCGACACCGATACCGTTGAGCATTTCCGTCGCCATTCCGGCCGGGTTGATCCTGACGACCACGGTCACGGGCCAGACTCCGTTCTATGCGCAGTTACCCGGAGGACAGACGACCGCCCCGGTCGGCACTTACACGAGCACGCTCTCCGCGACCGTCAGCGGTTCCTACAACATGAACACAAGCACGCCGCCGGGTTCCTGTTCGAGCGGCCCGAACACACTCAACGCCGGGAGTGCGTCATTTGTCGCGTCCGCGACGGTACAGAAGGCCTGCGTCGTTACGGCGAACAACGTCAACCTTGGCGCGGTTCCCTCGACCTCGGTCAACACAACCGCCAGCAATACCCTTAACGTGAGCTGCACCAACGGCACGCCCTATTTCGTGGGTCTCGCGCCTTCCAATGGCAACACCGCGGGCGCCGGCGTCATGAAGGGGGCCTTGAGCGGCAACACCGATCAAGTACCGTACCAGCTCAGTTCCACGCCCGGTCCGAGCGGAACGCCGTGGGGCAACACGGCTACGTCGACGACGGCAGGCAACGGCAAATCCGGTAGCGGCAGCGGTCAGGGCCAGTCGCTCACGGTCTATGCGACCGTACCCAACGCAAACTACACCCCCGACACCTACTCCGACACCGTGACCGTCAATGTGAATTACTAGGTATTCCGGTTCGCCGACACGGGGCATCCGCAAATCGCGAACAGATAACGGCAGCGGCCAAGGAAAGCAACGCAAGACGAATGTCGCGCCGACGCTCGAAGGAAAGCGTCAATCCGACGCCGTCTCGACGATTGGAACTTGACCTCCGAGAACCGCTGATTCGCGAGCACGAGATCGGCCACGGCGGGATCGAGTCTGCCGCCACACCAAGCGTCCGATCGGCGATCGCTCAGAAGAAGTCGGCGTATCCTCGCACTCCATCGACGTCTTCCGGTGGACACGCATTCCGCCCACCCAAGCACGGCGATCGGCGTCTGTCTGGAACGAGCACCAGCGCCTTCTCGACCTTTCTCCCAGGCTGCCAGTTGTCACCCTAGTCGTAGAACTTCATCCGTCCCATCGCCCTTTCCAGCGTGATGCGTGTTTCATCGATCATCGATTGATCGATATGGAATCCGAAATCATCCGGCTTACCCAAGCTGTCTTCGCTGAAGACGAACTCGTGCATCAGGCTATAGATCACCGTCGAGCTTTGGCCCCTCGCCGTCGGAGCCTGAGAACAGACAAATTTGCCTGCCGGGAACCACCGGCCTGATCGCACGCTCCGCCTTATTGTTGGGGCAATTGATGGGCCATCCATCTTTCACAGGTCGTGGAACTTGCGCCGCGCATACACCCGGCCTCGATGTTCGTGCCGTCGCGATACAGCCTGTCATACCCGCCGAAAACATCCGCCTGCAGGATTCCCATGTAGCTCGCCAGATGTCCCCCGGATCGCTCGCCGTTACATCCGTCACTTGCAAAAAACGCAAGTTTAACTTATCGCACAGATCATTCACGCAACTCACCGAGTCCTCCAGGATACGAGCCATGCACTCAACCGGAGACTCAAAATCAACCGCTCCTTATTCAAACGGCTCGACGAGCCGACGAGACGGTGCCGCTCCCGCAGCGGCCGTGACAGCCGCTCGATCGACGGCCGGATCATCGCTGCTTCGCTCACCGCCATCATGGTCGCCGTGCTCGCCGGATGCGCGAGCGGCAACGGGATGCAACCGTCGCGCGTCGCGCTCTCCCCCGACACGCTGGATAGCGGAAAGGAAATCTCGGCGTTGCAGCGTTCCGCCGAGCCCGTCATCGCCGCCCCCATGTGGTGGCAAGCGTTCGGCGACGCGCAGCTCGATGCCCTGATGGAACAGGCTGCCCGTGACGCACCGTCGATCCAGATCGCCGAGTCTCGCCTGCAGCAAGCCGAGGCGGCCGGCGCAGTCGCGGCGGCCGGCCTGCTGCCGACCGTGGACGGCACCGCGTCGGTCAGCGCCAACCGGTTCCCCGGCCACGACACGTATTCCGCGCCCTATGCGGACAACACCGGCAGCAGAGGCGCGCTCGGTCTCGACCTGCGCTATCACGTCGACTTCTGGGGCAAGTGGAGCAAGGCTGCGAATGCCGCCCGCTTTCGCGCCGAATCGGCCGGATTCGAAGCGGAGGACGCCAGGCTGGTACTTCAAACCGCATTGGCGGCGGCGTATCTGAAACTCGATGCGACGTACAAGCTGCGAGATGTCGCCGCGCAAGGACTGTCGCGGCGCGAGGACGTACTGAAGCTGCAGGCGTTGCGCATCGACGCCGGCTTGTCCACCGACCTCAATGCAATCGAAGTCCGCGATGCCGCCACGCAGACGCGAGCGGACATCGCGCGCTACGACGCGGACATCGCCCGGCGACGCCATGAAATCGCGGCATTGCTCGGCAAAACGCCCGCGTTCGCCGATCAATTGCGGCGGCCCGACCTTCGGGCGCTGGCGGACCCCGCGCCGGTGTCGAACGTCACGTCGCTGCTCCTCGGCTATCGCCCCGATGTCGCGGCGCGGCGCGAAGCCGTCGAGGCCGCCGCGAACGAGATTGGCGTGGCGAAGGCCGCGTTCTATCCGGACGTCGACCTGATTGCGTTCGCCGGCATGCAGAGCCTCGGGATCGGCTATCTGCTCCGGGCGAGCAGCACGACGGCGAACCTGGGCCCCGCCATCACGTTGCCGATCTTCGAAGGGGGCCGGCTTCGCGCCAACCTGAAAGGCAAGGTGGCCGAATACGACGCGGCCGTGAGTGCCTATAACGCAACGATTGCGGTGGCGCTTCAGCAAGTGGCGGACGGCATCGCGACCGTCAAGGCAGCCCGGATTCGTCAACAGCAGGCGACGGTGGCGGAGCGCCAACGGCTGCACGTCGTCGACCTGCAGCGCGCGCGCAAGCGCAGCGGGCTGTCGGATGCCGGCGATCTGCTCGCGGCGGAAACAGCCTCGCTGATGAGCCAGCGGCGCGTGGCAGAGACGGACGCCGAGCTGGCCGATGCGCAGGTTTCCCTGATACGGGCACTCGGGGGCGCATGGACGCCCTCTCCCGCTACTACCCATTAACGGAATCGAACATGACCGACACCCAATCCAACCACACACCCGAATCGGCGGCCCGTCGCCGCCGCCTGCTCGCGATCGCCGGGGTACTCGCCGTGACGGCGGCGGCCTGGGGCGGATGGCAGCTGCTGTCCGGCGACACGATTCGTTCTACCGACGATGCCTACGTGAACGGCCACGTTGTATCGATCACGCCGCAAGTCGCGGCGGCCGTGTCCGCCGTCCTGGCCGACAACGCCGACCGGGTTCAGGCCGGCCAGACGCTGGTCGAACTGGACTCGAGCGATGCGCGCATCGCGCTGGATGCCGCACAGGCCGAACTCGCGAAAACCATTCGCAAGGTGAAAGGGCTGTTTGCATCGGAAGCGCAGACAGCCGCGCTGATCGAGCTGCGCAAGGCCGAACTCAACCGGGCGAGCGCGGACCTGACCGCGCGGCAGCGCGTCGTCGACCAGGGCGCGGTGACGGCCGAGGAGACCCGGCATGCCGGCGACACGGTCAAGACGGCCCGCGCGGCCCTCGACGCGGCCGTGCAGGCGCATGCGGAAGCGCTCGCGCAGATTCAAGGCACCGACGTCGACGATCATCCCGAAGTCCGCGTCGCGCTGGAGCGCGTACGTGCCGCCGCGCTGGCGCTGGAGCGAACGACCATCCGCTCGCCGATCTCGGGCATGGTGGCCCAGCGCACCGTGCAGCTCGGCAAGCGCGTGGGCATGGGCGACAAGCTGATGGCCGTCGTGTCGCTCGACCAGGTGTGGGTCGACGCCAACTTCAAGGAAGTTCAGCTCGCCGGCGTGTGCTCGGGCCAGCCGGCGGTCGTGAAGGCCGATATCTACGGCAGCCGCGTGACCTATCACGGCACGGTCGACGACATCGAGGCGGGCAGCGGGTCGGCGTTCGCGCTCCTGCCGCCCCAGAATGCGACGGGGAACTGGATCAAGGTCGTCCAGCGCGTACCCGTCCGGATCCGGCTGAATCCTGACGAAGTGGCAAAGCATCCGCTGCGCATCGGGATGTCGACCGAGGTCGACATCGACACGTCCACCTGCGTTTCGGGCAAGGACCTGAAGCGGGCCGCGACGGTGGAGCGCACCGCCTTGTACGCCGACCAGCAGAAGCGCGCCGACGAACACGCGGCAACCGCGATCGGCGACGGCCGGGGAGAACAACCGTGACCCGCGCCGCACTCCAGCCCATCGAGCCGCTGTCGGGGCCGATGCTGATCATCGCCGCGATCACGGTGAGCCTCGCATCGTTCATGGCGGTCGTCGACATCACGATCGCGAACGTGTCGATCCCGACGATTTCGGGCAATCTCGGCGTCAGCTCCGAAATCGGCGAGTGGGCGATCACGTTCTTCGCGATCGCGAACTCGATTTGCATTCCGCTGACGGGATGGCTGTCCCGGCGATTCGGCCAGGTTCGCCTGTTCGTGATGTCGGTCGCGGCCTTCACGGTTGCCTCGGTGATGTGCGGCCTTGCGCCGAATTTCGAATCGCTGCTGGCCGCGCGCGTACTGCAGGGCATGGTGTCCGGGCCGATCGTGCCGCTGAGCCAGGCGCTGCTCGTCGCGATCTTTCCCGCGAACAAGCGCACCTTCGCGCTGGCCATGTGGGCGATGACGAACATGGCCGGACCGGTGGCGGGGCCGATGCTCGGTGGGTGGATCACCGACGACTACAGCTGGCCGTGGATCTTTCTCGTGAACGCGCCGGTGGGGTTGTTCGTCGTCGCGTCCGCACTGATGCTGTTCAAGGGACGAGACACGCCTTGCACCAAGCTGCCCGTCGATGTGGCGGGATTGGTGTTGCTCGCGGTCGCCATCGGCTGCCTGCAAATCACGCTCGACCGCGGGCGCATCCTCGACTGGTTCTCGTCGCCGGTGATCTGCACGACGGCGATCCTGTCGGTGCTCGGATTCATTCTGCTCATCGTGTGGGAGTTGGGCGAGAAGCACCCCATCATCGACCTGCATCTGTTTGCCCACCGCAACTTCGCAATGGGAACGCTCGCGGTCGCGGTCGGCTTCGGTCTCTATTTCGCGGCATTGGTGCTGATCCCGCTCTGGTTGCAGACCGACATGGGCTACAACGCGACCTGGGCAGGGTTCGTCACGGCGCCGATGGGCGTGTTCGGCATCCTGCTCGCGCCGCTGCTGGGCAAGTGGGTGCAGCGGGGCGACGCCCGCGTCTTCGCAAGTCTCGCGTTCGTCGCGTGGGCGCTGGTGGCATGGTGGCGCGCGTCGATGACGACCGAGGTCAACGCCGCGACGATCGCGCTGACGTGTCTCGCGCAAGGGATCGGCATCGGCTTGTTCCTGACGCCGCTGGTCGCGCTGTCGCTCGCGGGGTTGCCGCCGGAGCGCCTGGCCGCGGCATCCGGGCTCCAGACTTCGATACGGATGATGTCCGGCAGCCTCGTGGCGTCGCTCGGGCAGACCTTCTGGGACGAGCGCTCGCGCTTCTATCAAAACACGCTGGTCGACACGCTGACGCCGTTCTCCGACCGGGTGGCGCATGGACTGCGCACGCTCGAACAGGGCGGACTGACCGAACACCAGTCGTGGGCGGTGATCTGGCGTCACGTCATGGTGCAGTCGGACATGCTGTCGCTCAACGATTTCTTCGTGCTCTCCACGTTCGGCTTCACGTTGTCGATCGCGATCGTCTGGATGGCGAGGTCGCCCAGGAAACCCGGATAGCCGACTTCACAGGGTGTCCGTATCGAACACTATCGATCGTTGTCAATTCATTCACGGAACGCAATCATGGATCTTCAATTTCTTCGCCGTTCGCCGCGTGCCCGCATCAGCGCCATCGTGCTGGACGCGCTCGACATCACCCCTCACATGCGTCGCCTGGTGCTGGGCGGCCCCGACCTGGCGGCATGGCTCGAATCGGACGGCGTCCGTTCGCCGGCCGCGTGGGTCAAGGTGTTTCCGCCCGATCGCGCCGGCCGGGCCTACACGATCCGTCGCGTCGATGCGGCGGCCGGCACCCTGGACATCGATTTCGTCCTGCATGGCGACGCGGGGGATGGCGGCACGGTCTCGGCCTGGGCCCGCGCCGCGCGACGCGGCGACCAGGTCGACATCGCGGGGCCGCGCAATGGCGGCTTCGCGCTGCTGCCGGACTCGCGTTGGGTCTGGCTCGCGGCGGACGCAAGCGCGCTTCCCGCCGCACTGTCCATTCTGGAAAGCCTGCCGGCAGAGACATACGCGGCAGGGTTGTTTGTCGTGCACGACGCGTCGGACCATCAGGTGGTGCGCTCGGACGCCGACCTGACGATCCTGTGGCGTCACGATCTCGATCGTGCGGAGTCGCTTCGCGCGTCGGACGATGCAATCACGACGATCGACGCGCTGGGCGGGCCGGGGCAGGTCTGGGTGGCGGGCGAAGCGGAATGGGTCAAGAGCTGGCGCGCCTATTGGCTCGAGCGCAAGTTCCTGGACCGCCAGCGTCTGAGCTGCAAGGGTTACTGGAAAGTAGGCGCGGCCGACCACCGGGATTGACCGCTCACGGTCGGGGCTCCGGTTGCTGCTGCGCTCCCCCGACCTTCGCTACCGAAAGCCTGTCGCTTTGTCGCGTCGCGTACGGCGCTCACGCGCCGGCCGATCGTCGATCATCGCCGCGACGCTTCCAGATAGCCGAACACCGCTCGCCCGATCCGTTCAACCAACTGCGTTGCGTCGTCGGCAGGGTTCGGGTTCGCGGCTCGGAGCATGCCATGAATGATGGCGACCATATCGACAGCGACGGTGCGAATCTCGAGATCGCTCACGAACTCGTCGCGTTCGAGGGCGCTCACGAAAACGTCGTGGATCCCGGCGAGCGGTTCGCCGACGTATGCGGGACGCGATGCGTCAGCGCATGCGCAGTGCATTTTCTGGACGGTGACGAAGCGGCCGCGATGCGTGACCAGGGCGAGTATCAGGTCGTGCAGACCGGAACCCTCGCGTTGCCACGCATGGTGTGAACTGAGTGCGTCAATCAGTTGTTCCAGCTCTTGCTGAACCAGCGCATGAAGGACCGCGTCCTTGTTCGGAAAGTATTGATAGAGCGACCCGACGCTGATACCCGCGACGCGTGCGATTTCGTTGGTCGTGTAGCCTCGCGGCCCGCGTTCCGACCAGAGCCGGCGCGCGGTCGCGAGGATGAGGTCGACCGTGTTGGAGGAGCGCCGCTGACGAGGCACCTTTCTGATATGAACGGCCGAAAATGGATCGTGTTTCATGACGCATTGCTTTGGGCTGCTTGCTGACCGACTTCGACCACGAGGCGGGCGAGCCGATTGACGCATCATCTTCCGCGCACGCGTGCGCCCGGGTAAATGCCGTCTTGCGCAGCGCAGCCTTGCACGACATGCAACACGCAACACATTGCGCAGCGCGATCTGCGTATCGACGAGGAACTGCCATGCCGCTGCCGGACTTGAACCTTCTCATTGCCCTGAACGCGTTGCTCGATGAGGGGTCGGTCGTCGGTGCCGCTCGCCGCACGGAGCTGAGTACGCCCGCGATGAGCCGTGCGCTGGGACGCATCCGGCGCGTGGTCGGTGACCCGATACTGGTGAAGGTGGGCCGATCCATGGTGCCCACGCCGAAGGCGATCGCGCTGCGCGATCAGGTCCGGGAATCCGTCCGAACGGCGACCCGGATCCTGCAGCCGGATCGCCAGGTCGAGCTGAGCGCGCTGCAGCGCCACTTCAACCTCTATGCGAGCGATACGTTTACCGGGTCGTTCGGCGGCAGATTGCTGGACCGAGTGAAGCAGGAGGCGCCGCACTGCGTATTGCGGTTCATGCCGGAAACCGATGCGGAAGTCGACGTGCTGACAAACGACACGGCGGATCTCCATATCGACGCGATGCGGCAACCCGGCGCCGACGTGCATGTCCAGTCGTTATTTTCGACGCGCTTCGTCGGGCTTGCACGCAACGATCATCCGATCTTCGATGAGGCGATCACCCCCGGGCGCTTCGTCGCTTACGAACACATCGGCGTGTCCCGCCGCGGCCGCACCGCGGGGCCGATCGACACGGCGCTGGTTGAATGCAACCTCGAGCGAAGCGTGTCGCTTGTGGTGCCGACGTTCTACTCGGCGATTTTCGCGCTGTGTTCGTCCGACCTGATCCTGCCGATTCCGGAACACGTCGCGTGGAGTATCGAGCAAATGGGCGTGCGGGTCCGCAGGTTTGCCATTCCCGTTCCGCTCGAACCGGTGGCTATCGTCCAGGCATGGCACCCCCGGTTCCAGAGCGATCAGGCACATCGGTGGCTGCGGCGCGTCATATACGAGATGTGTTCGTCCGTGCCTGCTTAGCCCGCACGTCGCCGACGGTGTGGCGCGACGGGCTGCATGCGCGCACAGTCAGCGCGCCGGCGGCGTTCGTCCGTTTCCGGATTGGCAGATGCGATGGATGAGGGTGCGCAGCGCACGGTGCCCCGGGTCCGCCTGGAAGCGCGGGTGCCACGCCTGGGAGATCGTGATGCGCGGCGTGGGAACCGGCAGCTCGCGAAACGCCATGTCGGCGCGCGCGTTTTGTGTGAGGCGCGAAGCGACTGTTGCGACAAGGTCGGTATGTCGCGCGATCGATAGCGCTTCCATAAAGGTGGGGGCCACGGACTGG
Source organism: Burkholderia sp. MSh2 (assembly GCF_000731655.1). Classification (NCBI taxonomy): domain Bacteria; kingdom Pseudomonadati; phylum Pseudomonadota; class Betaproteobacteria; order Burkholderiales; family Burkholderiaceae; genus Burkholderia; species Burkholderia sp. MSh2. Next base: position 21,776 of record NZ_JPGM01000060.1, read on the forward strand.
ATGCGTCTGGACAGGCCATGCTTGCCGAGTTCGATATCGACCGGCCCGTTCAACAGACCGCGACGGGAGACCGTGACATGTTCATACTTCACGAACTCCTTCGGCGAGAGCCGCTTGAGCTTCGCAAGCGGGTGGCCGGCGCGAAAGACCGCGACGAAATGGTCATGCAGCAACGTCTGCCGGACGATCTCCGGCCCCAGGTCGTCGATGACTCCGATGTCGAGATCGATCATGCCCTCGCGAAGCGCGACGACATCCTGCCTGCCTTGCGCCGTGAATCTGAGCGTGACGAGCGGCGCGATGGTCTTGAGGGTATTCAGGACATCGGGGCCGATCGTGCTGATCGCGCCGTCGTCCGCGCGAATCGTGAAGGTCCTGCGCAAATTCCTGAAGTCGAATGTATCGGTTTGACGCAGCAACAAGGTCGCTTGCTGGATGACGTCGTGCACGCTTTCGCGCAATTCTTCGGCGCGCGGCGTCGGCACGAGCCCGCGCCCTGCCCGGACGAACAGCGGATCGCCGACCATCTTCCGGGCGCGATTGAGCGTTCGGCTCATGGCCGGTACGCTGAGATTCAGACGTTCCGCTGCGCCGGTGACGCTGCCTTCAGTCAGCATGGCATCGAGCGCAAGCAGAAGATTGAGGTCGGTGGATTCCATTTTTTTAAACGACGAAACAGGTTTGGCCTTGCATTCGCATTACCCGAAAATCATCCGCGATTCGAGTGTGGAAAGCAACCTATGCCCTCGCCTGATCCGCGCCCTGATTCGTTCGCGCGGCGGTGCCGACTCCAGCAGGCCGCACGCCGATCCGCGCGACGCAGTTTGCGTTCGTTTATCAAGGCAGCAGGTTGCCGCCGATCGCACGCCCAAAGAAAAAGGGAGCCGCAGCTCCCTTTGCTCATGCGATCAGAAAGCGATCGCGATTCTTCACGTCCTTGATCCAGGCAGGCGCTCGCCCGCGCCCGCTCCACGTCTCGCCCGTCTTGGGGTTCTGGTACTTGGCGGCAACCGGCGCAGAAACCGTCTTGCCCTTGCTTGCGCGTTGACGACCGAAGATCTGCTCGGCCGTAATGCCGTACTCGGCCACTTTTACGCGAATGTCGGCAACCACGGCTTCCAGTTCAGCGACACGTGCCGTCTCGGTTTCCTCTTGCAGCTTCGCAAGCTGGTCCTTCAGTTCCTTGTAGTTTTTCGTTGCCATGAATCGATCTCCCTGTTTCGTTGATCGCGAAGCGCGATGCCGCTTATTATGCCATCTATTGAGGTGTACAGAATCAACGTATTCATGTTTCTCCCCTGGCATCCCGCATTTTATCTCCATAAGACGGCAACGCGGGATTACCCCAATCTTCGAACTTGTCCGAAACACCCGCTGAATCAGGGAAAGGGCAGCGCACTTCCACTTATCTCCGTAGCGCTCTTTTAATTCGATATCCGCGATATCGACGGCGCCGCATACGGACGGAAGCTTGTTTGCCACGCTTATAACCCGGCGCATCGCTTTTCCTTACGACGAAATCCTGGCTTGATCCGGCAACCGCCGTAGAGCCCGCCTGACGTCGGCATCGCTTCCTGTCGTCCCCTGCCCCATCCCCCGGCATCCATTGCCGTAGAGATCCTCGTTCAGCGCGACGATGCGCGCCATTACTCACCGCCGCTGACTTTCGTCACACCTTTCAAGAGGCGCACCTGTTGCGGGAATGACGGGAATCGGTTATAAAAATACGTCCGCGCCACAAGCCGGAACAATCCTTTTCTCCCATTTACCTCCGGAGGATGCTATGTCACCGTTAAACGTAACGACGCGCTAAGCGCTGCAACAGCGTCACTGCTTCACCCAATCCCGCCTCAAGCGCATCTGTCATTGCGCACTGCTTCATCCAGTGGCACTCGCAAGTTCATTGGATCTCTTTGCAGCCGGTTTTTCCGTCGCTGGCTCTTCCCTCCGTCGCCCGATATCGCAGTCGCTCGTGCCGTTGCGCGCCGTTTTCGCAAGCCAGTCCAGCCTTCGCTGACGACGGCCTTTGCTGGCGTGCAGTCTGCCCCACGTTCCTGAATACCGCCCGCCCCGTTTGCCGTACCGGCCTGCGCTGCGCTCGCTCATGTCGCGAGTCGCACCGGTCGTTGCGCAAACGTGGACTCGTCACCTTATCTGTGCCGACACACAATGAAGAGCCCACTACTTTCTCCGGAATCGCCACGTCCATCGACCCACCGCATTCCCGACAAGCCGACCCTCGAAGGGATCGAAGCCCGCTGGACTCGACAATGGGAAGCAGATCGCACGTTCGCGTTCGACCGGCAGGCCGACCGTGAATCCGTCTTTTCGATCGACACCCCGCCTCCGACCGTTTCAGGTTCGCTGCACGTCGGCCACGTGTTCAGCTATACCCATGCCGACATCATTGCCCGCTTCCAGCGAATGACAGGCAAGACGGTTTTTTATCCGATGGGCTGGGACGACAACGGCCTGCCGACGGAGCGGCGCGTCGAAAACTACTACGGCGTCATCTGCGATCCGGAAGCCGAATATCATCCGGACTATTGCGCGCCTGATGTCGCACCGTCGCAGCGCTCGTTGTTTGCCCGGATCAGCCGGCGCAACTTCCTTGAACTATGTCATCGGTTGACGAAGATCGACGAGGTCGCGTTCCGCGATCTGTTCATTCGCCTCGGTATTTCGGTCGACTGGAGCCTCGCCTACGCGACGATCGACGAACGTGCGCAGCGCACCAGCCAGCGTGCGTTGCTGCGAAATCTAAAACGCGGCGAGCTCTATAGCCAGCAGGCTCCGTGCCTGTGGGACGTGACGTTCCAGACCGCAATCGCCCAGGCCGAACTCGAAGATCGCGATATCGCGGGCGCCTATCACGATCTCCGCTTTATCGACGTCGACGGCAACGACGTGATCGTGTCCACCACCCGGCCGGAGCTGCTACCGGCATGCGTCGCGCTGGTTGCGCATCCCGGGGACGAGCGTTTTCGCCGGTTGATCGGCGCCCGGGTCCGTTGTCCGTTGTTCGGGATCGACATCCCCGTGATGACGCATGCGCTTGCCGACCCCGCGAAGGGAACGGGCCTCGCGATGATCTGTACCTTCGGGGATCTCACGGATGTGATCTGGTGGCGCGAACTGAATTTGCCGACCCGCGCCGTCATCGGCAAGGACGGCCGTCTGGAGCGCGGCGCGCCCGACTGGATCGAATCGCCGGAGGGTCGTGCATCGTACCTGCAAATCGCAGGCTGCACGGTGGCGGAAGCACGTCGCCGGATCGTCGGAATGCTGGCGTCGAGCGGCGATCTGACCGGTTTGCCGCGGCCGATCACGCACACCGTCAAGTTCTTCGAGAAGGGTGACCGCCCGCTCGAGATTATCGCGACGCGCCAGTGGTATCTGCGCAATGGCGGCCGTGACCCCGCGCTACGAGACGAGCTTCTGGGGTCGGGCGAGGCGCTCGGCTGGCATCCCGGTTTCATGGGAAGCCGCTATGCGAACTGGGTCGGCGGCCTGAACGGAGACTGGTTGATAAGCCGTCAACGGGTTTTCGGCGTGCCGATTCCACTGTGGTATCCGCTCGATTCGCTGGGCCTGCCGGATTTTGGCGCGCCCATCTGCCCGGACGAGTCCACGCTGCCGATCGACCCTCAGTCACATGTTCCGCCGGGGTTCATCGCGTCTCAACGAGGACAGCCCGGGGGATTCATCGGGGAAACCGACATCATGGATACATGGGCGACGAGTTCCCTCACGCCCCAGATCGCGGCAGGCTGGGAAGATATCGATGGCTGCTTCGAACGCGTGTTTCCCATGGATCTTCGCCCACAGGGGCACGACATCATCCGGACATGGCTGTTTTCGACAGTCGTCAGATCGCATCTGGAAACGAAGCAGTTGCCGTGGAAGAACGCGATGCTGTCCGGCTGGATTCTGGATCCTGACCGGAAGAAAATGTCGAAGTCGAAGGGAAACGTGGTGACGCCGCTTGCGCTGCTCGACACGTACGGTTCCGACGGCGTTCGCTACTGGGCGGCATTGGGGCGTCCGGGCATGGACGCCGCGTTCGACGAAACGCAGATGAAGAACGGTCGGCGGCTGGCGTTGAAGCTTCTGAACGTGTCGAAGTTCGCGCTCGGCTTTGCCTGCACTCGCGGCGACGGTCTCACGGAGGCGTTGGATCGCGCAATGATCGGGCGCCTCTCGAAGGTCGTCGAACTCGCCACGGCTGCGCTGGCCTCTCTCGACTACAGCAAGGCGATCGAGCAAACGGAAGCCTTTTTCTGGTGGTATTGCGACGACTATGTCGAACTGGTGAAAAGCCGGGCGCACGGCACCGGCGGTGGGGCGGCGTCCGCGCATCGGGCACTGGCGGAATCGATGTCGGTCCTCCAGAGGCTGTTCGCGCCGTTCCTGCCTTTTGCCGCCGAGGAAAGCTGGTCGTGGTGGAATGCGACGTCGGTCCATCGCGCTCCGTGGCCGGACGCCGGCTTGCTCGAAGCGCTCGCCGGACCGGAGGCAATCGTCGCCACGATCGACGTGGTCTCCGATGTCTTGCGGGAAATTCGCCGGACCAAATCGGAATCGAAGCTGTCGATGAAAGCGGGTATCGCCAGCATGACCGTCAGCGATTCGGCGCAACGGTTGGCGCTCTTGCAATCGGTGGAGCACGATTTGTGTCGCGCCGGACAGGTGGATCGGATCGAAATGGTTGCCTCGGAGTCGTTTCAGATCAGCATCGCTTTTGCCTGAAAAATGTCACCCGATGGCCTCTGTTCGATGGATGGCGCCGTTGTGATCGCGATGCAGCTTTGCTGAAGCTCGCGTGAGCTGCCTCGGACGTCGGAGTGACGGCGTTCGAGGCAACCGCTCACGGGGGGCGGGCGGGGTACGAGGCCGCGCGGCCGGCGTTGAATCCACCGTTGGCTTCCATCGATCACCAGAGACGATTGCCCGGCCCTGATGAGCCACTCGCGACCCGCGGCCAGTCTGGCGCTCGAAGCGTGTTCCGCGATCTACCGCACCCGATTGCTTTCATCACGGTGCTTGCCATGCAGCCAAACGAGCGCCCTGCCGCCCGTGCGACCCGTGAGATGATGCGCCATGATCAACATGAGAGATGGAATGACGACTACATTCGACGAGGCGACAACGGCGGCGATCGCCGCGTTTGCCCAACTGGATTTCTACACGGCTGCGCAAGCGATGCGCGCCGAGGCCGATTACGACTACGAACGCGACCAGTGGATCTCGCGCTACATCGACGAGCACGGCAGCGGCGCGGACGACGCCGCATACGACGCGTTGCACGCGCAGGCCCAGGCGTCCCCGGAATACGCGCAGTTCGTCGATGCGGTTCGCCTGGAAATCCTGGAATACTTCGGCGTGACCGACGATCAACTGGACTGGATGGTCCGGCTGCGCGAGAACGACAGCGACGAGCTTTGGGCGGAAGTCAACCGGCAGCGGAGCGAGCTGGGAACCGGTGAAGTCCGCGGGGATCTCTGACCATCGCTTGCCGTTGGCGTCTCGAGTCGCGCCCGGCGCGGGGCTGGAATCAGGTCAGTCACGGGGTGCGCCCGGCGCTCCGTTGCTCCGACCGATCCGCCAACGCAGTGACCATTGTGCTTCGACACCCATCGCTGGAACTGCAGCGGCTCGACCGGCAGCAACGGGACGGCGCCCGCTGTCTCCGGGTGCCGCCCCGGCCGCGCAGAGCGGCAGTGCCGACGGTCGGAGGCCGGCGGCGGATTCAATCGGTCAGTCGACTTGGTTGCCTGAACCAACGAGAATCGATCAGGCTCGCCTTGTACGCAACCTCTTCAACCAAAACCAATCACGCTTCGGGATGAACTCGCCCTCGATAGTCAGGCCGCTTGAACGCCCCCTGGCGGCATTCTCGTCGGACATCGATTCTGCCGTGAAGTCGTTATGGCAGGGCTACGATGGCCGTTACCGTACTGGTGTGATCTGGCGATTGGTTGGCTGGAGCAAGGTCTGGCCGTTGACGACGAGATAGACGAGCTACTGCGGGAGATTTCCGGGAATCGAAGTTTTCCGCAAAACCTGAGGCACCGGGCATTTGCGCTACACATCCGATTCACGAGGAACCGGGCGGCCGGATAGTCGGCAGGTCTGCGATGGATCTTTTTTGGGTGGTCGTGACGACGTCATGCTCGAACCGGCTGAAATTCAACGCATACGTCGACAATCGGCCGGAAACGGTCTGTCCGGCAAAGCCTGGTCCGGAATCGCCAACGCTCCCTACCCCGCAAACCCTCCCAGCCAGGCGATTTCCGCGCGCGGCCACCCATCACCGATCGGCAAGGCGTGACACAATCGGGCCACCGCCCATACCGACGACGCTCCATGTTCCGTTACGCCCTGCGGTTCGCCGCCCTGCTTTTGTCCTGGATGACCGCGACCACGGCGCTGGCCGCGCCCCAGTATTTCCACAAGACATTTGCCGGCCGCCTCGGCGATCGCTATGCATTCACGATGGATCTCAAGAATGTCGACGGCAGGCTTTCGGGAAGCTATCGCTACGCCGGCAAGCGCAATGACATCTACGTGAACGGCACGATCGACCCATCCGGCGCCTTTACGATGGACGAGACCGGAGACACCGGCAAACGCACCGGCACCTTCGTCGGCAAGGTGGCCGGCGACACGCTCGGCGGTACGTGGACATCGGCCCGCGGCGACCGGAAACTGCCCGTCGACGCGCATCAGACCTCGGAAATCGTCATCGGCTCGAAGCGCGAGATTCTCAAGCAGGCGATCGGCACCTACCGGCTCGATAGCATCAGCGGCTCGGGGGGCGCCAACGGCATGTGGGAATCGTGGCGGGACAAGGGCCGCTGGAAATCGAACGTGTCGTCCATCGAAATGGCGCGTCGCGAGTTCTCGGACGTCAGCCTGACGCGCGACGACCTGCACCGGCTCAACAGCATGACGGTCACGGTAGACGCCTCGCTCGCCGTGCGCCTGAGCGTCGACGGCAAGGTGCTGCTGTCGATTCCCTACCGTGATTCGGGCATGCAGTACGAGATCAACCAGCCCCACGACAGCGTCGTGGAAGACGATCTGAAGATGCTGTCGCCCGCCACCACCGTCCATGACGAGCATCTCTACCTGCTCGCCCGCGACGCAATCGATTTCGTGCCTGCGATGTCGGGCACCTATCTGCCGAACGACGGCGTGGACGTCGTGACGGTCAGCTACGCCGTCGTCGACAAGACCTTCGACGTCTACCTGCAAGACGGCAAATGCTGCGGCGGCACCGCGTTCACCTTCAGGCGCAACGGCCGATGACGGCGCCGCGTCATGGGCCCCCATGCGGGGCCCGGGGGCAGCGGCGATGTCAACGCCCGGCCAAAGGCTGCCCTGACGAGAATGGCCGGCGACCGTCGAGGGTCGGCGACAGACAGCCACACCCATCGGCATTCGGCTGCGAAAGGCCGTTCGACATTGCCGCCTGGATCATCGACAATCGGCACGTATCGGCGTCCGGGGCAGGTTGAGCGACCGATGGCATCTTCACGGCGATGCACGACGAACACATCATCATGTCAAATCACATTCTTTTAGCGACGGCCATGCGCAATGGCCATGTCGAGCGCAGTCACTGGGGGTCGGTCGCAGTGACGGACGCCCAAGGCGCGTTGCTTGCCTGGTGTGGCGATCCCCATGCCTATGCATTCTCTCGTTCCACGATCAAGCCTTTTCAGGCAATTCCGTTCGTGCGGGATCAGGGGCCGGCCCACTTCGGCTTTTCCGACCCGGAAGTGGCGCTATTGTGCGGCAGTCATTCAGGCGAGGATTTCCACGTTGCCGCGGTCGACTCGATGCTCTCGAAGATCGGCTTGTCGGAGCAGGATCTACGCTGCGGGGTGCATATGCCGATTCAGTACGGCGAAGACAACCTGCCCCCTGCCGGAAGCCGCTTCGATCAACGACACAACAACTGTTCCGGGAAACATGCGGGATTCCTCGGGTATTGCTGCCTGCATCGTCACACCCACACGGACTACGTTGCGGACACTCACCCTTTGCAGCAAGGGATCGTTCGGGAAATCGAGCAGCTTTCGGGGCTGCGGGCGTCGGAGCTTTGGTTCGGCACGGATGGATGCAGCGCACCCAACATCGGCATGCCGCTGTCACGGCTTGCGACGATGTGGGCCCGTCTCGCATCCGGTGCATCGGGACGGGGCGCAAAGGAAGACGCCATCCTGTCCGAGATCTTCGCGGCGATGGCAGCGCACCCGGAAATGGTTTCCGGGACCGGCCGCTGCGATCTGGCGATTGCGCGAGCGACCGGCGGGGACTGTGTCGGCAAGGTGGGCGTAGACGGTACTTACGTCATTGGAGTCAAGAGCCTCGGTTTGGGGATCGCCATCAAGATTGCCGATGGCGATCTGTCGGCGCTTTACGCAAGTGCGGTTGCCGTCCTGAGGGAAATCGGGCTCGTCGACGATGAAAACGTCCCGGCGCTCGCCCGCTGGGACAATCCAAGGCTGCGCAATCTCCGCGGAACGGATGTAGGCCAGCTTAAAACGATGCTGCACCTGAGTCGCGCGTAGCACGCAGGCACCCTGCGCGCGTCCATGTGTTGCAGCTCCGCTCGCGCTGCCTGTTTCCACGGGCGCCTTCGGACGAAGGTTCGATCCCGCCCGGATGGCTCCCGCGTTGAACGCTTCGAACGTCCGTTTCAGGCAAGTACCGGGCTTCGCAGGTGCACTGCCTGAAACAAACGTTGTTTCAAGTGAACAGTATCCATGAGACTCGAGCTTGATTCTTCTTCGCGTGCTTTTATCGATCTCGCAAAAACGGGGCGACGCGGCTGGCAGGCCGCTGTTCTGACCATCCTGCTGGTCGTGCTTCTGAGCGTTCTGGGCACATCGCTCATGTTGACCTTTACGGGCTGGTCGATCTATCTGAAACATGTTCATCTCGCGGACGTCGGCACCACCGTCGTGAGCGGAGCGGCAAATCCCCTCGTATGCATCTTCGGGCTCTGGCTGGCGTGCAAAATCATCCTGAAACGCCCTTTTCTCTCGCTGGTTTCCACCGATCTGACGTTCAGCGTTCGTAGATGCTTCGTTGGCGCGGCGTTGTACCTGCCTGCCAACCTGCTCGGTATCGCTGCCATGTCGCTGTACATTTCGATGCGATATGGCGCCTGGACGATTCCCCTCGATCACTTTGAACGGCCTGCCGCCAGCGCGATCTTTGCGGCAGTTGTTGCGATCATCGCCATTCCGTTCCTGGCGTTCGCGGAAGAACTGTTTTTCCGCGGCTGGCTGACCCAGACCATCGGCCAGCATGTACGCATGCCGGCGCTGGCCGCGACACTCGTCGCCGTCCTGTTTGCCGCCTTCCATGCACAATATGATCTGAAAATAAAGGCGCTGATGCTGGCGACCTCGCTTGGGTTGTCCGCTTTGTGCCTGCGCGATCAACGCCTCGAGCTTGCCATCGGCGCACATTCGACGATGAATATATGTGTGGTCTTGAAATTACTATTGTTCACGGGTCCGGTACATCATATGCAGGTCGCCACGACGATCACAACGTATGACTGGATTTCCCTCGCGCTCCTGAAAGGCGCATTGCCTCTTGGGGCAATGTACGGGGTTCTGCAAATAACGGGAGGATGGTTCTCGCCAATCGAAGCCCTCCCGGCAAAGCTGTCGGCGTCCGGCTAGAACGCCGGCGAAGCCGACGACGAGACGGTCGGCCACACCCGGCGCACCATCGGCAACTACATCGAGCTGTACGACCGGAAGCGGCCCCGCTCGATCCCGGCCGGTCGCTTTGAATAAGCAACGTACGTGTCGTCGCCCTCACCGTGAATCGGATTGACTTGCTCCTCTGGACTGCGCGACCTTGCCATCGATCGGGAAAGTCAACTCCAGCCATATTCTGTCCCCCTGAGGGCGGTTCCGGGCACCGAATTCATGCTGCCATTTGAAAACGATGCCTGAATACTGGGCGAAGTCGAATCTGACCTGCGGCCCGATTGCATAAACTCTTCCGCGAAATCCACCCTCGTATGCAGCGCCGTTTAGAGTGTCGTCCGTCGTCTGTTTCAGCGCATACCCCTGCACGCCGAGTTGCAGCTTCGACGTCACGGCGTAGCCTGCTACCCAGTCAAGGAAAGCAACGTTCCCCGAGTGGTAGCCTGTGTCACGGTCCGGGGAATTGATCTCGTAACCGGCAGTCGCCGATACCTCGACTTTCTCGAACGGAAAATAGGTCACACTGATGTTCGGCATGAACGCGTACGAGTTTATGCCCGTATTGGCAACATGGTTCGGAGAAAACTTCCCGGAAGGAAGTGCAAAATCGAAGGCAAACGCCGAAAAGAAATAGTGCGCAGGGTCCGCATATCCGAGCGTCATCGCATGCACGACGACATCACCCAGGCCCCATCGGGAATCGCTCGATCCAAATACACTTACGTTCGCATGCACCACCGGAACCACGATTCCGGACGTCATGGTGAACGGGCCCAACATCGGACTCCAGGTGTGCAGCACCCGTGGGCTATCAATAAATACGTTGCTTTTAAAGCCGGGAATCGAACTCCCGCCATTCGAACCTGCAAACCGGTTCGCGGTATAGAACACGGTGTAGTTATAAAACTGCGTAGTCCCTGGATACGGCAAGATACCGTCCAGAACCGTGTTTACACCGAGGGGATAGCTTTGCTGTCCATTCTCCGTTGCAATGGCACCCGTACAGGCGGTCGCGAGCAAAACGACAACTGTCGCTTCAAGTTTACTGTTGATCATCAAAGTCTCCAATATATTTATTCGCGCCCGATACTCAAGTGGCAATTGGCCTGAAGCCAGGGGAAACAGATTCCCCGCCACTTGATTCGGAAAGATTCGATATTTTTTACTGCAACCACATTCCGAATTCAATAATCCGGAATGCAGTTATAAAGACGATTCCGGTTCACTCTTCCATGATCGCCACGGCGCGAGTCCAGCCGGCGGAGCCGCCCCGTATCTTGAAGGGGAAACAGGCGACCTTGAAGCCACTCGGCGGAAGCACCTCAAGGTTATGGAGCTTCTCGAGGTGACAATAGCCCTTGAGCCGGCTCGCCTTATGCCCCTCCCAGATCAGGGAAGCATCGCCCGTCGCGGCGTATTTCTCCTTCGTGTGCACGAACGGCGCATCCCAGCTCCACCCGTCTGTACCGGTGACTTTGACACCCTGTTCCAGCAGGTACAGCGTTGCGTCGGCGCCCATCCCGCATCCCGCGCTCACGTAGTCGTCTTCGCCATAACGTTTGCCTGCCGAGGTATTGACGAGGACGATTTCCAACGGCCTCAACGTATGGCCGATGCGTGCCAGCTCATTTTTCACATCCTCGGGCTGCACGACATAACCATCCTCGAAGTGCCGGAAGTCCAGCTTCACGCCCGGCTGAAAGCACCATTCCAATGGCACTTCGTCAATCGTGAGCGCACGCTCTCCTTCGTCCATGGTAGTAGCGAAGTGGTAAGGCGCATCGAGGTGTGTGCCGTTGTGCGTAATCAGTTCAATCCGCTCGATTGCCCATGCTTCGCCATCCGGCAAATCCTCCTGCACCAACCCCGGGAAAAAGCCGGTGAGGTCGGGAACCGACATCTTGTGGTCGATGTAGTGGATCCTGGGCCGATAGATCGGCGGGTCCGACACCACGTCATTTTCGAGGTAGATCGAAAGATCGATGATTCGCTGACTCATGTACGTACTCCAGTCGCACCGAGTTCGCGAAATGTCTGGCTGATCCAGTCCGCGATATAGTCGCGAGCGTTTTCGACGTTATCGGCACTGACGTGTTCAATGCCGCCCTCCCTCTCGGTGAAGAACTTCAGCTCGCGCTTCGGACTGTTCACCGCCCCTTCATACTGTGCATGTGCGTACTCGAGCGGGATCTGGCGATCGTTGGCTCCGTGGGTGACGAGGAACGGTACGGTGATCTTGTCGATGACGTGTTCGAGGGTCACGCTCGGGGCGAACGCCATAAATTCGTCCAGCGATGTCTTGCCCCATACCCACTGAACATGTTCCCAGTAGTGGGGTACCGGCTTGTCCCCCTCCCGCGCGAGGCGACGGCGCTGCAACTCACCCCAGTTGAAGTTGGCGCCCCAGGCGACGCAAAGCTTGAAGCGCTTTTCGAAGGCGGCGGCTCGCGGAGCGTAATAGCCGCCCAACGACCAGGCGCACACGCCGATCATGCTGGCGTCGATTTCTTCGCGCGTTTGAAGGAAGTCGACAACCGCCCCGGCCCATTCCTCGCTCTCGACGATCGCATGCAAGTCGTGGAGGCGAAGCGCTTCCCCGACGCCTGGCTGATCTACCATCAGTGTCGAGATGCCCCGGCGGGCAAGCGCCTGGGCGATACCCGCGCCGTAGATCATCTCCTTTGTGCTGTCGAGCCCGTTGAAATGCGCGATGCACGGCGACGGCGTGCCGTCGGGCCGGTCGGCCTTGACGAGCAAACCGGCGAGCACCTTGCCGCGGTACGGGATCTCGACGCGCTCGCAATTCTCCTGATTGAGCTTCGTGAACTTGTCGAAGGACTCCAGCATCTTTGAATAGGCCACGCGTCGCGGCGCATATTCTCGATTCTGTGCGCGCTCGGCGGTGAGATAGTAGATCGCGGCCCGGCCGAATTTCTTTCCGGCGCTCAGCGACCGCCCCTTCTCGATATCTTCATTGGCCAGTTCCACCAGCGTGTCCGCCTGCGCGCACCACGCGTCGAAGAACGCTTCCGTACCGTCGTCGTCCCCGCGTTTGGACGCGTCGATCAACTTGCGGCAAATGACGTCGATTTCACCGGTGTTGCCGCCCATCATCAGGGCGAGGTTCGTGGCAAGGTTCCACACGTAGTTGGTCGGGAAATATTCAAGCATGTCTGTCTCTACAAAGTCGGGAAGAATGGTGACGCCAAGCGTTGCCGTGCGCTGGCGCCAAGTTCAGATCAGAACGACGTCTGCGCGGCACCTTTCAGATGCAGCATTTCTCTCGCTTCATCAGGCGTCGCCACTTCCAGCGAAAGCTCCTCGAGGATTCTTCTGATCTTGCGTACTTGCTCCGCGTTGGACGTCGCCAGTTTTCCGCGTTCGAGATACAGGCTGTCTTCGAGGCCGACCCGAACGTTTCCGCCAAACACGGCACCTGCCGTAAGGAGGGGCATTTGGTGGCGACCTGCGCCGAGCACGGAAAAGCGGTAGTTCTCCCTGCCGAACAATCGATCGGCGGTCGAACGCATCACGCTCAGATTCTCGGGATCCGGGCCCATGCCACCCAGAATGCCGAAGATCGACTGGATGAAGAACGGCGGCCTGATCAACCCCTCGTTGACAAAGTGCGCGAGGTTATAGAGGTGACCGACGTCGTAGCATTCGAGTTCGAATCGCGTTCCACACGCTCCGAGCTGTTCGATGATTCTTCGGATATCCCTGAACGTATTGCGAAAGATGATGTCCTCGGTGCCCTCCACGTAGGGCTTCTCCCAGTCGAAGCGCCAATCCTTGATCTTTCTCGCTGCCGGATGGATCGAGAAATTCATCGAGCCCATGTTCAGTGAACACATTTCAGGCTTTGCGACGAGCGGGTAGGCCAGCCGGTCAGCCAGCGACATGCTCGTACTGCCACCCGTCGTGATATTGATCACCGCATTTGTCGACCGGGCAATCTGCGGCACGAACTGCTGAAAGACGGCGGGATCGGCGGTTGGTCTACCGTCTTTCGGGTCACGTGCATGCAGATGGAGTATCGCCGCCCCGGCTTCGGCAGCCTCGATTGCCTGTTCCGCAATTTCAGTGGGCGAAAGCGGCAGATGCTTCGACATGGTCGGGGTGTGTATCGCGCCCGTCACTGCACAGCTGACAATGACTTTGTTCATCGTTACCTCGTTCGGTTAGACCGGTTCGCTGAGAACCTTGTATGCATGGGTAAAAGCTTCGTGCGCCGCTCCGCCGACCGGCTGGCCTTTCCATTCGGCTTGTTCCCATTCGCCAAGCTGGATGCCGGTGTCGTACACAAGTTGCGCACGTGGCGCACGCCGCGCCCAGAAGGCATTCAGTGTTGCGTCGATGTCCGTCATGCCCTCGAGCATCTCGGCCAGCACGATCGAATCCTCGATTGCCATGGCGGCGCCCTCGGCGAGATGAGGTGTGCCCGAGTGAGCCGCGTCCCCGATGAGGAGAACCCGGCCCCGGTGCCACGGCCGGGGCAACATCACGACTTCCATCGGCCTGTACACAACGGCAGAGGAATCGGTGACGAGCTCACGCAGGTCCGCAAGCAGGCCGCCGTATTCCTGCATACGTTCGCGCAGCAACGCGCCGAGTTCGCTGGAAGGCATGCGGGGGTTGCCCTCTTCGGCTGTCACCAGGAAGAGATACATCGTCGACTCGGTGAGCGGCACGAGACCGGCTTTACTTTTTCGACCAAAGTACATCGAGCCCCAGTCGAAACCCTCGGGACGCGGAAAGTTGTATCGCCATACGCCCTGACCGGTGTACTTCGGCTGAATCGCGTCACCAAAGAGCATCGCGCGCATCTTCGAATAGGCACCGTCCGCGCCGATCACGAGATCAAAGCGATCAAGCGTCCCATCGGTGAACAGCACTTCGACGCCCTCTCCATCGTCACGCAAAGTCTGAACGGTGACGCCGAGACGAACTTCCGTGCCTTGTTCAAGCACGGCTTCGGTCAGGATCTTGTGGAGCGCGGGGCGGGTGATTCCGTTTGCGGCGGGATAGCCGGGCCCGGCGATGTTGAACTCTGCCGCCTCGGCGAGCACGCAGCCATCCGGATCACAAAATCGCCACCCGTTGAAGCCGCGCCCCGCGGCAAGGCATTTGTCACCGAGGCCAATGCTGCGCAATGCACGAAGCATGTTCGACGGTTGAATGATTCCGACACCGTACACGGACCAGTCCGGGTTCTTCTCAACCACCAATGCCTCGATGTTCCGGCGCTTGAGCGCCACCGCCGCGGTGAGTCCAGCGATACCGCCGCCTACAATCAGGACTTTCTTGACATCTTCCACAATCGATCTCCTCCGGGAGGCGAACTGTCGTCACCTCTCCATTCGCTCCTGCAGGTTTATTCGGGCAGTTCGCCGCGCGCGTTCAGATACTTGAACTCCCACTCCGGGGCATCGCGCAGCCATTCCGGGAGGTTATGAACAAAGTGTGCGTAACCGAAGAGAGGAACAGTCCACTCACGAGGCACCCACGCGTCGTCGATATAGTCGCCGTCCGCTCCGTACTCGGCTTCACCTCCCGTCGGGCAGGGCAGGTAGAAGAACAGTGCGGAATCGATACGGTGCCGCCCGAGCCCGAGATAGGATTTCGGCCATCCCTTGCGCTCCATGTAGTTCGCGCCGGTCATGATCTCGTCTATGTCTTCGACGCCGTAGTTCGCGTGGTGAAATCTCGGCTGACCATCGAGCCCGGGAAACGGTAGCGCTGCGTCCAGCAGAAAGAGGTTGTGATGATTGTTGCTTCCGGCCGCGCGGGAATAGATGCCGAAACCGCGCTGGTAGTCCGTCAGACGAAAGTTCAGCCTGTCACGGAAGAATGCGAACGACTTCTTGAAGTCTTTCACGGCGAAGACGACATGGTTGATCGTCTTGGGATGGGCGCGCTTGCGCCATTTACGATGGGTGTTGAGCCGATTGACGACGCCCGGTGCGTTCAGACGGTCCGGAGCGTTTGCCACGGATCGCTTGTGGAAAACCGACAGTGCCATCGGCAATCCACAATCCGAAAGAAAGTGCGCGTCTCCTTGCTGGTCGACGACCACCTCCCGATCAACCGCAAGGCTCGCAACCAACGTCTCGAGAGACGCGGCGTTGTCGACGCCCCATACGACTTCGCGCACGCCTGGACCTGCAAGAGCACTCTTCGGAAGACGTTTGTCTTCCAGGTTCCGAACAATCACGCTCGATCCATCCGCGAGATCGAAAATCGACTGCTCGGCATTGATCATCGCAAGCGGAAGTCCAAAATCCTCGAAGAACCGCGTGCATTCCGCGACGTCTTCGACGCCGTAAACGAGCGATTTGATTCCAATAATAGTCATGGCATTGACCTAAATTTGAAGACGAACGTGCCCCATGGCCTGCGTGGAAACGCGTGCCATTTTTCGAGAGCAACACGGAGGGGATGGCGAGTGACGCCGAGATCAGGTGGGGGTATTCGCAATCATGAATGCCGTCTCCAGTATCTGGTGGCATGAGCCACTTATGTCTTGGTGGTGACAATCATGAGCCGGACACTCCCTCAACTCAACTTGATTGTCTCAATGTGATACATTCATCGCGTGAATGCATCGAAGGGGATAGCGCCATGCGATTCAACAAGTTAGACCTGAACCAACTTGTGCTGCTGGACGCGTTGCTTGTAGAAAAGAGCGTCGTGCGGGCCGCCCAGCGCGTGTTCCTGAGCCAACCGGCGACCAGCAACGGCCTGGCTCGTCTGCGCGAGTTTTTCTCCGACGAACTTCTGGTGCATGTGGGCAGGTCGATGGTGCTGACGCCGCTCGCCGAGACACTCGTCGAGCCGGTGAGAGACGTACTCCTCAGGATTCAGGCAATCACGACCGTAAGACCGACCTTCGATCCCTCGACGTCAACGAAACGGATCAGAATCGAGGCGTCCGATTACGTCATCGAGATCCTGCTGGCCGACGTGGTACGCACGGTGTGGGAGTCTGCGCCAGGCATGCTGATCGAACTGTCGGTACTCACCGAGAACTCGCGCGAAAAGCTCGAGAATGGAGACGTCGAGATGTTGGTCGTCCCGGACTTCTTCAACGCGGCAGGCCATCCTTCCGAGAAACTCTTTGAGGACACCTTCTCTTGCCTGATCTGGGAAGGAAACGATGAAGTCACCGGTAAACTGACCAAGGAACAGTACCTGTCGCTCGGACATGTCGCTGTTCAATGGGGGATCAACAGGTTACATACAATCGACGAGACGGTTCTGCTGGAGCGCGGCATGCAACGCAGGCGGGAGGTGATCGCGCCCAGTTTTACGCTCGTTCCGCGGCTGCTGGTGGGAACCAACAGGATTGCGACGCTTCACACGCGACTCGCTCGCGCTATCGCACCGTCGTATGGGTTGAGGGTTTTGCCATGCCCGGTACCGCTGCCCAAGCTGACGGAGACCATCCAGTGGCACAAATACCAGCAACATGATTCGGCGCTTTCGTGGTTCAGAGAACAGATCACATCGGTCGCTCACGCGTTGCCATCGAGCAAGCGCACGCGTTGAAGCGAGTTCCTGCCAGTCGAGCGCTGGAACGAACGTGAACAGCAGTTCCCGTCGCTTGACCTCAAGGTGCCGCGGGCACCCGAGCCCTGTCGAGATAGCACGCCAGTATCATTGCTGCTGAGTTGCCCGGGCGGGATCCCCTTAGTTGAGGAACGTAGACGCGGTCGCCGACCGCGATCGCTTGTCTCGACAGGGCGCAGACGCCGCGCTTGCGTGTCGTGAGCAGCCGCCATTTTTGATACCCGTAGCGACCGGTGCATGCGTCGCACCACGAAATCATCACCGTGTCGGGCGTCGGGCGTTCGAGCACGCTGATTGTCGGATTGACCGTCTCGTCCGACGACGGCAGTCGGTCGCGCATGACACTCTGGCGACGCGATATGTCCGACGATACCGACGGCATGTCGAACCCGCCTATCGCAGCGACGATCACGAGCCATGGCCCGGCACTGTCGCTCATGTCAGCGCTCCTTGAAACATTTTTCGGCACCGCAATCCAGAATTATATTAAGAACTCCATATCAAATTAATCGATTTCGTACCGGGCATCGCGGAAGCCGGCTCGTTTAAATGCATGCGAACACGCTCGCGGCACTTCCGAGCTACCCGGAGCGGGGTTCCTCAGATTATTTGACGCTCCTCGGTGATAAAGAAGACGCATTTATCCCTATCCGAGAAGCGCGCCTCATCCGGATGAACCGAGGCCAAATATTCCGGATCCGAAAAAAACGACTTCACATCTTCAATGGAATCGAACCACAGCTCGGATACGGCATCGTACTCCTGGAGCGATGGCTCCATCGGCTTCCCGTCAATTCCGATCTGTAGCGTATAACTCTGTACATATTTTCTAACATATCGATGACTTGCCGGGCAACCCCGAACAATGGCCGCATGCGTCTCACTGAGATACTCGATAAATTGTTCTCGCGTGAAACCAGGCTTTCTCTTTACAGCAATGATCAGCTTCATCATAACTCGTCATCCATTTAAAAAAGACGGTCGGGATAGCGCGCTAGTGCTTTCGAAATTACGCTCCGGCACGGTTGCAGGAATGCGGTAAATTTCTGCTTCGCGTCGCTCGCCATGCCCCCAATTACTACCGCCCTTCAGAGAAAGGCGTTATCAATAATCTCGAAAATGTGCGATGCGTGACGCCGGGATCCATAAGAACGGTCGGCTTTGACCTGCGGCGCTGCAAGGTTCCAGCCGTCATCGTTCCCGCGTTCGGAAGCGTCGGCCAGATCGAGCAACAGGCCCTCTTCGAGGTCAACCCGAACGTTTCCGCCAAACACGGCACCTGCCGCAAGGAGAGACATTTGGTGGCGGCCTGCAACGAGCACGGAAATCACGTGCATGCAGATGGCGTATCTCCGCCCCGGCCTCGGCAGCCTCGATTGCCTGCTCCGTGATTCCCGTGGGCGAAAGCAGCAGATGCTCCGACATGGTCGGTGTGTGTATGCGTAGTCTTGAATACCGTCTCCAGTATCTGGTGGCGCGGGCCACTTATGCCTTGGTAGTAGCAATCATGGGCCGGGCATGTTCCTGGTTCAACTTGATTGTTTCAATGTGAGGCATTCATTGCGTGAATGTATCGAAGGGGATGACGACCCTCCACCGTTCGAACCGCACCGAAGGTACCGCGATCGAGAGGGCATGCTGCTCGTCCGTTCGGCACTGAGGATGACGCCGATTCCGCACACCCCCTCCTGGGGATCGAGCGTATCTGGGACGTCGCACGGGCGCGATGCCATCCAGCAGCGCCTGCATGTCCGTGATCGTGCGCGGTGCAATAGAGCGGAACGCCGCCCGGACAGGCGAGACGACCCGTAGTCGGAAGCGCAACGCATGCGAATGATTCGACGGCGCGCGACTCCAGACCTGCTCGCGCCGCACCAGGCGATCAAACTATTTCATCTGGGCCCGAAGTTCGCTTATCGTGAATTCAAGCCTCGCCCGCTCCGCCGAATCAAATGGGCGCCGGAGGCTATCGATCATCGCTCGCTGGAACTGTCCGATCGCCTCGGAGAACCGGTACGCCGGCACCGCCTCCAGTTGCGCGTCATACAGTTTCAACAATCGCTCAAACAACGCAAGATCTTCCTCCGGCACGAACCATTTTCCGAGGCTCGATGCGCGTTCGATACATTGGTCAACGACGCTCTCGGCTCGCTGAAACAGTTCGACGTCCATGCCTTCGGCCGTCGAGTCCAAAAGAAAAAATGTTACGTAGACTGTTCTTGCAAGATGTCCAACCTGAATTGCTCCACCTTGTCCGCTGCGAACGGCTGCGAGCGCAACATGCGCCTCCAGCGACAATGTCCTGACATTCGCGTTACTCAACGGCAACAGTTGCGCCTTCGTAAGGGGCTTGCGCTTGATACGTGAGCTCCGAGTCATTTCCGTCCTGTTTATGCCTGGTTGGTCCGGCCAGACTCGAATAGACTACCGAGCATGAACCGGCTGTTCGAACCGATTTCGTAACGTCCGATGTGAAAACTCCATGACGCCCCGAAAAGTCGAATTCCAAAACGAGATGGAGACGATGCATCCATCGTCAGAAATTAAAATTAATACGATATATTTAAATAGACAAAACCATTCCGGAGTTATCAGCGAACAGCACCCACGGCGTTCGATACTCAAATAAAAGTGCAGCGCACGATCATCTCTTGCTCGGCAGGGAAATGGTTACGGCGAGGCCGCCCCCGTCGCGGGGCATGGCGCGAATGTCGCCGCCGTGCAAAATCAGTGCGCGCCGGGCAATGGCCAGCCCCAACCCCGTCCCGGGCACCGCGGTGGCCTCGTCGCGCTGGTACGGCTCAAGACGCCGAAAAGGCTCAAAAATCTCTTCGCACAACTCCACCGGTACACCCGGCCCTCTGTCACATACGGTAACCTCGAGCCATTCCGCGCCATCATGGGTAGATTGAGATGGCTTGAGCTTGCGCGCGCACACCTCGATGACCGTACCGGGTGCGGTGTATTTGACGGCATTGCGGACGACGTTCTCAAATGCGCGATAGAGCGGCTCCCCAACGACATCTGCCACAAAGCCGTCCGATGCGTCCAATGTCACGGCACAACCACGCCCCTGTGCCTCGAACGCGGCATCCTGCACAATATCGGCCAGCAATTCCACGACATCCACGCGCTCGCGGACAGGATTCATCGCTCCCACTTCCAGCTTGTGCAAAGTCAGGAGTTCTTCAATCAACTGGTCCAGCCGTTCGGTTTCCCGCGTAATGCGCCCGGCCATTGCCTCGGCCGAATGAGGGTCTTGCTGCATCAGTCCGATCGCGGCTTGAATGCGCGCCAGCGGCGATCTCAGTTCGTGCGATACATCGTGAAAGAGTTGGCGTTGCTGTACCGCGGCCTGCTGAAGACGTGCGGCCATGTCGTCGAACTCTCGCGCGAGGTCCGAGAACTCATCGCGTCGGGCACCAAGCGCGGGGGAAACACGAACTTCGAATCGCTCCCGCGCCGCGTCGCGCAGCGCCGAACTGAGGTGGCGCAACGGTTTTGACAAATGCCACGCCATCATGAAAGCCAATGGCAGTGCTACCACGGCTCCCGAAATTCCAGGGATGAGTAAAATCCAAGGCATCGCGCCCGACGGCGGGGGATTGTGTCCTGTCGCGGAAAGATAGGCGCCCGCGCATCCGAATGCTGCCACCATGGCAAGCCACAGCAAGCGAAACGCTCGCCAAAACAGGCGTCCGAGGGGCATTTGCATCATTTAGTCAGTGAGAAGCTGATAGCCCATCCCGCGTACGCTCACAATCCACGGCTGCCCGTCAGCGCGTTGCCCCAGTTTCTGGCGGATGCTGCTGACATGGACATCGATGCGACGGTCAAAACGTGCCAACGGCCGATCAAACGCCTGCAGCGAGATGTCCTCCTTGCTGACGAGCCGCCCGGCATGACGCGCCAGGATCTCGAGCAGGCTAAACTCCGTCCCGGTCAAGTCGAGCGTTGCTCCTTGCCAGGTAGCGCGCCTGCTGGAAGGCCACAGGACAAGTTGGCCAGTGTGGATCGGGCTACCGATACCGGATGCATCCGTACTGGATACGCGACGCAGAATCGCCCGTAGACGGGCAACGAGTTCGCCGGGCGTGCAAGGTTTGGGAACATAGTCGTCCGCGCCGAGATTGAGCCCTGCGATGCGGTCAATGTCATCGCCTCGGGCCGTCAGCATGAGGACCGGCACTTTGCTCGCCGAGCGAATGCGCCGAAGCGCCTCGATACCGGTCAGGCGCGGCATCATCACGTCGAGAACGACAATGGCGAACCGCCCTGAGAGCGCGCCAGCCACACCCGCCTCCCCATCGTGCGCAACTTCAGCCGCAAAACCCTCATGAGCAAGGTACTGCACCAGCATACCGGTCAGTTCGGCGTCGTCATCGACCAGTAGCACCGCGGTCATGGAAGATTGGTCGGGATTGATCATGGGATCAGTATGGCGCGCCTGTGCGGGACGAGAAAGTCCCTCGCATCGAATTTTACGCAACTTAACTTACCCATACCGCACTGGATCGTCCGCTCGGGACAATGGCAGCCTTCGACTCGGGTTGAGCCATGGAGCATGCGTTGAAAATGATGAGGCAACAATGGCAGCGAATGGCATGGCCGGCCGGAATTGGGTACGTCCTCGCGCTATGCGCCTGCTCGCTGCAACCGCCATATCAAGCGCCACATGCCATCTCGGCCACCAATTGGCACGCGGAATTGCCACACGATGGCAGTGTCGAGCATCTTGTCGACTGGTGGCGCCGTTTCAACGATCCGGCAGTTGCGGAATTGATCAGCATCGCAGAGGAAGATAGCCCGACGATCGCAAAGGCCGTAGCCCGTATCGCGGACGCACGCGCCACTCTCGCGTCCAGCGATTCCGCAGCCTCGCCCTCCTTGACCGGCAGCGGCACGCTGACGCGCGCGAAGTCCTCTTTCGCGACAGGCAGCATCGCCCAAACAAGCCTGGCAACCACGCGAAGCGGCTCGCTCGATGCCGAGTGGGAACTCGACTTGTTTGGCAAGGTGCGTTCAGCCCGCGAAGCATCGCGCGCCCAGTTGCAAGCCCGCATCGACGATTGGCACGACGCTCGCGTGTCGCTGGCAGCCGAAGTCGCCGACGACTATGTGCAATACCGCGCATGTCGCCAGCTTGCCAGCGCCTATGACAAATCGGTCGAATCTTATGCCGCAACGGAAGTAGCGACGCTCAAGTTCGTCGCAGCCGGCATGACGCCCGCGTCGGACGGCGATCTCGCTCAAGCCAGCACCGCGAGCGCACGCGCGACCGCTACTCAACAGAAAGTGACATGTGAAGAATTGATCAAGTCTCTGGTCGAGCTGACCGGTGCCGACGAGCAAACGCTGCGCGCAATCGTCGACCGATCGGGAGCGCCCGATCTGCCTCGTCCCGAAGCTTTCAGTGTGCAAACGACACCGGCCGACCTGATCAGGCAGCGCCCGGATCTCGCCTCGTCGGAGCGCGCACTCGCGTCGGCTTACGCATCGATCGGGAAAGCCCGGGCGGAGCGCCTTCCAAGCCTGTCCCTGTCCGGGTCGATCGGGCTCTCGGCCACCAATCTCACCAGTCCGCTTTCAACATGGTCGTTCGGACCGAGTTTGTCCGCGCCGATCTTCGATGCTGGAAAACGCAAGGCCGCCGTGGATTCGGCACTCGCAGCGTATGACGAGCAGATCGCCTCATACCGCAGTGCAGTACGCAGCGCGGTCAAGGAGGTCGAGGTGGCACTCACCGACCTCGATGGTGCGGCGCGCCGGACCGACGACGCACGCCGCGCAGCGGAAAAATATCGCCGCTACACGGACGCGGTCGAAATCAATTGGCGTGCGGGCTTCGACACGTTGCTGACGCTGGAACAAGCGCGTCGCTCGCTGACGAGCACAGAGATCGCGTATATCGAGCTTCGGCGAGATCGCGTACGCAGCTGGATTTCACTCTACAAGGCCCTGGGCGGCGGCTGGCAAGACACCGATGTCGCTGTATCGACGGCCCCCGCCACACCCGCCACCTCCCAAGGAACAACACAGTGAAGCTGAGTCGACGCACGTCCGCATGGACGGCCATCCTCTTCGTCGGAATCGGCGTCTTCTGGGTCATCAGACCCGGCCTCAAAGCCGCCGACAAACCCGGTTCGCCTCCGGCCGCGCTGTCCGTGAGCGTCGTCATGCCGCAGTACCTGCAATGGCCCGACACCATCGAAGCCAATGGCAATACCGCGGCCTGGCAGGAGGCAATCGTCGGCGCCGAGACGGGCAGCTTGCGCATTACCGAGTTGCACGCCGATGTGGGGAGCACAGTGAAGCGCGGCCAGTTGCTTGCACGGCTCGCCGACGACACCGCAACGGCCAACTTGCGCAAGCAGACGGCCGCGGTCGCCCAGGCACGTGCCAACCTGGATCAAGCCGAAGCGGACGTGAAGCGCTCGAGGCTGGTCGCGGACAGCGGCGCCCTGTCGCGCCAGAAACTTGACGAGTACAGCGTCACGGCGGCCGTCGACCGCGCCGCGCTGGCCTCGGCGCAAGCCGAGCTGCAGAATGCGCGGATCACACTGTCGCAAACGCGAATCGTCGCGGTGGACGACGGGACCATTTCGTCACGCTCCGCATTACTCGGCAACGTTGTCAGCGTGGGCACGGAACTGTTTCGACTCATTCGTGGCGGACGAGTCGAGTGGCAGGCGGAAGTCGATCCTCGGCAACTCGCGCGTATTCGCGCGGGTCAGTCAGCACACGTGACCCTACCTGGCGGCAAAACCGTCAACGGGAACGTCCGACTGGTCTCCCCGACCGTGTCGACCAGCACCGGCCGTGCCATTGTCTACGTCGCCCTGAGCGGGCACGATGCGCAGCCCGGCATGTTTGCTGGCGGCAACATCGAATTGGGCATGACGAACGCGTGGACGCTACCGGAAGCGGCACTGGTGCCGCGCGATGGTCGAACCGACATTTACGTGCTCAATTCCGACAGCACGACCGTTACACGCCGTACCGTTGTCGTTGGCCGCCACCGCGACGGACGCAGCGAGATCCTCTCGGGCCTCGAGTCCGGGATGCGCGTCGTGAACGGCGGCGGCGGCTTCCTATCCGACGGCGTAGTCGTGAAGGTGATTGCCGACAGGCAATCACCCGGCAACGCACCATCCAGGCCCACTGCAACCGACACCGAACGGGGGCGCGCGTCGTGAATATCTCCTCCTGGTCGATTCGCAATCCGGTTCCCGCGATACTTTGCTTTATCCTGCTCACCCTGTTCGGACTCGTTGGCTTTCAACGCCTGCAACTGCAGGACTTTCCGGAGATGGATCTCCCGACCGTCACCATCTCCGCGTCACTTGAAGGTGCGGCGCCGTCGCAGCTGGAAAATGAGGTAGCACGCAAGATCGAGGACAAGCTTACGTCGATTTCGAAGCTCGATCACATCACGACCGAGATCACCGATGGCGCGGTGAGCATCAGCGTCACGTTCAAACTGGAAAAGGATCCGCAAGCCGCACTGAGCGAAGTGCGTAACGCCGTAGACAGCGCACGCGCAGACCTGCCGGGCGAAATGGCGGCGCCGACCGTTTCAAAGGTCGACAACGCAGGGGCTTCACTGCTCACCTACGCAGCGCACTCGACGAAGCTGGATGAACAGGACCTTTCGTGGCTCGTCGACAACGACCTGTCCAAAGTGCTGCTTTCAGTCAAAGGCGTGTCCAAGGTGGAACGCATCGGCGGCATTGATCGAGAGGTGCATATCGATCTGAATCCGTCGGTGATGTCGGGTCTCGGCCTGACGGCAGAAACCGTTTCTGATCAGCTCAAGGCGATGCAACGCGAGCGCTCGGGCGGCCAAGGGGATATCGGCGGTCAACGGCAAGCAGCACGCACGCTCGCCGGCATCGGGACGGTACAGGACGTGGCCGCGCTGACCATCGCCGCCGGCGACGGGCGTCGCGTGCGCCTCGATCAAATCGCGCGTGTCGGCGATGGTGCCGCCGACCGCACGACCTATGCCTACATCAACGGCAAGCCTGTCATTGGCGTGCAGATCACGCGTGCGAAAGGATATTCCGACGTCACGGTGGTACACGACGTACGTCGAGCCATCGCCGAATTCCAAGCCAGGAATCCGCAAATACGGATCGACGAGGCGAGCAACACCGTCACCCCCATCGAGGACAACTACAAAGGCTCGATGAGCATGCTGGTCGAGGGGGCGCTTCTCGCGATCGTGGTGGTTTGGTGGTTCTTGCGCGATGGTCGTGCGACGCTCGTGTCCGCGGCGGCGCTGCCGCTCTCGATCATCCCCACTTTCGGCTTCATGTATCTGGCCGGATACACGTTGAATACCGTGACGCTGCTCGCACTCTCGCTCGTGATCGGGATCCTGGTCGACGACGCGATCGTCGAAATCGAGAACATCGAGCGTCATCTGCGCATGGGCAAGCCACCCTTTCAGGCCGCGATGGAAGCCGCGGATGAAATCGGACTCGCAGTCATTGCGACGACACTCAGTCTCGTCTCCGTCTTTCTGCCGACGGCGTTCATGACAGGCATTCCCGGATTGGTCTTCAGGCAGTTCGGGGTAACGGCCTCCGTGGCCGTGGTGATGTCACTACTGGTGGCGCGGCTGCTCACGCCCATGATGGCCGCCTACGTGATGAAGGCGGCAATGCACGAAGGGCCCGACGGATCGATGATGACGCGTTATCTGGGCTGGGTCCGAACATGTCTGGACAAGCGTCGTCGGACAGCAATCGCCGTCGGCATATTCCTGGTGCTGTCGTTCGCGCTGATTCCGGCGTTAAAAACCGGGTTCATCCCGTTCCAGGACAAATCGCAGACGCAGATAAAGCTGGAACTGGAGCCGGGCGCCACGTTGGAGCAAAGCCGCGACATCGTCTTCCAGGCAGGCAGATTGATCGGTCAGTTGCCGGAAGTAGCCGGTGTATTCGGATCGGTCGGTCGCTCGACCGATGCAAGCAATCCTGCCGCCGGGACAAGCAGCGCCGTGGACGCACGGAGTTCAACGCTCATCGTCGATCTAGTGCCTCGAAAGGAGCGAAGCCTCAAGCAATTCGAGGTGGAAGAGATCATTCGCGCGAAGCTGCGCGAATTGCCTGGCGTACGCGTCTCCGCAAACAACGGCGGCAATGGCGAGAAGCTGCAGATCACATTGGCCGGCAGCGATCCCGCTGCGCTGGAGGCGGCGGCCACTGCATTGGAAAAGCAGTTGCGCACGCTGCAGGGAATCGGCAACGTCTCATCCAGTGCCGCGCTGCAGCGTCCCGAAGTGCAATTCAGGATCGACCCGGCACGCGCTGCCGCACTCGGCGTGACGGCCGAGGCGGCGGCTGACGCCATGCGCATCGGTACCTATGGCGACTACTCCACGTCGCTGCCGAAGCTGAACTTGCCCGAACGGCAGATCCCGCTACGCGTGCGCGTCGACCCCTTGCTACGGCAGGATCTGGATGCAATCGGCCAACTGCGCGTGGCAGGCACCCACGGCAGTGTGACGTTGAACTCCGTCGGCTCGCTCTCGATCGGAAGCGGCCCATCGCAGATCGACCGAATTGACCGTGATCGCAATGTCACGCTTTCAGTGGAACTCAATGGACGCACACTCGGCGAAGTCAGCCAGGAAGCACAGCGATTGCCAGCGCTCAAGTATCTGCCGCCCACGATCCATCAGGTGCAGCAAGGCGAGGTCGAGCACATGGACGAGTTGTTCGGCAGCTTCGGTGTCGCCATGGCGATCGGTATCTTCTGCGTATACGCGGTGCTGGTTCTCCTGTTTCACGATTTCCTGCAGCCGGTCACCATTCTTTGTGCATTGCCGCTATCGGTCGGTGGCGCACTGCTTTCGCTGCTCGTCACGCGCATGAGTTTTTCCATGCCGGCGCTAATAGGACTGCTGATGCTGATGGGTATCGTCACGAAAAACTCGATACTGCTGGTCGAGTACGTCGTGATCGCACGACGCGAGCGTGGAATGAGCCGGCTGCAAGCGCTCGTCGACGCGTGCCACAAGCGCGCGCGTCCGATCCTGATGACGACCATTGCGATGGGAGCCGGCATGTTGCCAAATGCGCTTGGACTCGGTGCGGAGCCCAGCTTTCGTCAGCCGATGGCGATTGTCGTCATCGGTGGCTTGCTTGCATCGACGTTTCTGAGTTTGGTCGTGATTCCCGTCGGCTACACGTACGTGGACGACTTTGAGCGCTGGATCCGGCGCCTCTCCAGGCGCACCGCGAGAATGACCGGCTGATCTTCAGCGACGTTCCGTGACCGATCGGGCAGCGAGTCTCGCACCGACATTGTCGGAATCCGGCCAGGCCCGATGGGCCGCGGCCGGAAGCGGGTTGCGATTCGCGCGTTGCGAGTCGCTCGTTGTAGAACGTCCGCCAGCGTCAGAAGAGTGCCCGTGGCGGCGGCGCGACCGTGAAATCATTCGCGGTTCAGCAATTCGGCCCCGGCCCGACCGGCCTGAGACACGATGCATTATCGCCAATATCCAGGCCTCACCCGATCTGCATGACCGTCGCACCAGGCTCATTTCACCGCCGCGCGGCTTCACGCCTGGATTCGTCGGTAACGTGCTTTCTTGCCCTGCCCCTCCTGCCCTCTTCGGATGACATCAGCTTGGCTGATGCCTCCGGGAGAAGGGTGGAAAGCCAATCAGCTTCCGACCGCCATCGGTCGGGTCTGATTGGATTGCGACAATATCGACGCGAGGTTCACCGCCGGGTTGACGTAAAAACCCTGATTCAGAGAATCCTTCTGATCGGCTGATTTCGGATTATTGATATGCTTCACAGCTTCGTAAAAGCTCAGCTCGCCCACCTTCCGGGCGACGGACTCAACCCCCAAAAACGGTATCCGATAGTTATACTCCACCTGCGCAACCTTGCCGTTTATCACCACATCGGCTTTTATTTCGTCCTTCAACACCATTGCGACAGGGGGCAGAATGATGGAAACGATGAGAGTCGCGGATCGCATCGCAACGCTGCGCTCCTTGTACGCCTTGATCATAATATTCGCATGCATATTAGGATCGATCTTTACGCCAGCCTTTTCGGCTGCGGCAATGTAGCCGTTTCGTAGCGATTCCGGGACCGCCGGTCGGACCTCGCACTCGCCACAGTCGATGGAAACCTCAATATCCGGCACACTTTCCGGAAAAACCGTCGGCTTTGCAGGCTCCAGTAACGTGCACCCGGCAAGGGTAAATGCAACTGAAACCGTACCTACCACTGCAAATCTAGTCATGAAGTTCACGATTCTGATACTCATATGCAGGAATGTCCTGTTGTAAATTGATTGAAAAATTGCAATTCAAAACCTGCCAAAATTTTTGAAAGCAAAATTCGCAGATACCCGTGGGTCGAGCTTGATCCTGATCAGCCATATTCGTGACGTGGACCATCCTCCCGAATACCGGATCGGGATCGGGATCGGGATCGCAGCGCGGTAACCGAGAGCGCCAACCTTGCATCGCGACATACCAACCACGCCACAAACGCCTGATACGCTACGTCACAAGAGGGATATATCCGTCACACGACGTCACCTCTTGTACTTAGTCGAGGTCGAACTGGTGCATAAACGGTCGATTCCTCTTTTTAACGGGGAAGCGCCATCACATGTATTGGAGCGAGATCATTCGTCCGGATCGCGACAGCTTTCAACGTCGGTGCATTTGTACAAAGTCCACCGGAAGCCGGGACCCCGGACCCGGGAGTTGCCCGGGCCCTTAAAGGGTCTTCGCCTGGAAGCTCGCGAGAACATATTCGAACAGCCTGCATTTCCGAAGAGAATCTCCGCGGCATCCCGGAGAAAGCGTTGATGGGTACCACACCTCAACCCACCGATCGGGCATCGAAGCCGCCAACCAAATACGATATTCGGATGTTCATCGTAAACACGCATGTGTCGGTTCCACTATGTCAGGAAGCAGTCATGCAACGCCCAAGCCGGAAAAGATGGATCAATCAGACACGCTCAGACCGAAACGCCCCCAGGCACCGGACCGTTCAACCTACGGCGAGAGCGCGTCGCTCCGGCAACTACCCTCGAACCATGGAGATTCCGCCGGTTGCGCTCGCACGCGCTGCGCCCTTGACGGATTCGCCTGCGTCAGAGAAGGTTCGTCTGCGTGCGGACTCGCGGTCGATAATCTTCGACCCGCCTGCTTCATTAAAGCCGCGTGTTGATGACGGTCGTGACCCGATGGCCAGTTACACGCTCCCGGCATTCTCAGTTCACACTCGGTTCGACTACGCTCGCCGTCATTCCTTTGCAGCAGCGTCGCACCGACATTAGTGCGGCGGCAAGGTCGAAGGCTAATCGTGGAATAAAATAGAGTACGCCAACCAGCCATCGAACAAAGCATCGGAATCGATATCGATGGCCAGTGCGCAAAGCAGTACCGCTGCAGCACCTATCACGAGTACGGCGAGCTGACACACCAATGGACATTTATGTCGATCGCTCATGCCAGCCTTTCTGCTCATTCTTTATGAACACATAGCCGTGCCCGCGTACGGTCTGAATATAGCGGGGCGCGCCAGGATTGGGTTCGAGCAATTTACGCAACCGAACAACGGTGGCGTCCACGGCACGTAACGAAATCGCTTGATCACGACCGTGCGAAACGGCCCTCAACCGTTCGCGCGACACCGAAATCCCGGCATTTACCGTTAGCTCGGCAAGCATCGAGAATTCGACGGTCTTTAGAATTCTTACATCTTTCCCTCGTATCAGGCTTCGTCTTGCCACATTGAATTCGTAGTCTCCGATTTGTATCGGAACATTGGAATCCCATAACCCGCCCGGCGCCGACGATGCGCGGCGCAAGACTGCCCGCACCCGCGCGAGCAACTCGCGGGATGTATAGGGTTCGCTCA
This sequence comes from Burkholderia sp. MSh2, assembly GCF_000731655.1. Lineage (NCBI taxonomy): Bacteria > Pseudomonadati > Pseudomonadota > Betaproteobacteria > Burkholderiales > Burkholderiaceae > Burkholderia > Burkholderia sp. MSh2. The sequence continues at coordinate 51,987 of NZ_JPGM01000060.1, forward strand.
AACAGTCATCGGCTCCCGTTTCCAGCGCAAGCACGCGCTCAATGTCGTCACCGTGGTCGTTCAGCAAGATTATGGGAATGCGGTCACCGTCCGCACGCAACTCGCGACAAGCACAAAGTCCCGACATATTTGGCAAGACCGCGTTCAGCACGATCAAATCCGGACGTACCCGATGAATCCGAAGCAGCATTTCCTCTCCGGTCTTCATTTGCGTTATTAACAATCCGTATTTTTCAAGATACGCACAAAGCCTGGCTCTCTGACTGAAATCGTCGTCTACGACAAAGAGGTGATAGGGACGAGGAAATTTCATGGACAAGACGAAGTTGACTGTTGCAAGGTGCATCGGCGCCGGGATTCGATGGCAGATACAGACCAGCAAGTCGCCTCTTTAGCGAGTTAATCCGGTACCCGCGCATGCACCTCGGACGGGTAGTCGTCGCAACTCGGACATTGAAACAAGTGAACCATCGGGGTACGGCCGGAGCACGAGGTCGAAACCTGACGAACCTTAGGGACCGTCGATTCACGTATCGTAGACTTGGTTACCGTTCACCACGGTTCGGGAATGTTAAGTTGCGTAAAGTGCTCCAGGCATTTCATTCGCAATACGGCCACTTGAGTTTTGTTTCCGACCTGGCTGTCGATGGATCTTCGACGTGCCTTCGCTTTACCAACGGGCAGCGTCCACACGTTGCTTGAACCTGTCGATTTCCGGCTGGCGGTGAAGTCACCACGATGGCCGGTTCGATCAGCCATTTCGCCGGCGCGCAGCGCCTGCTCGCTCGAAGTGTCGCCTGGCGGCGCACGCGTCCGCGCCATGCGCAATCACGCGCCCCGGAAGAAACTGAATGACTGCATGGCGGCGCCCCCTCCGTGTCGACCGCCTGTCGAAGGCTCGGCGCGTGCATTCCCCGCGAACGCGTTCGGCCGTCGGTATCGCGTTGCAGGGAAGGGTTCACATCGTCGCGATCGTCCCTGGGGTGCCGTTCGATGTCGTCCAGATGCGGAAACGAAGGTGTAGCAAGGCGGCGAAAGATCGCTCTTGTGGATTCGCGGGCTCCACGCGATCGCACTCGCCTTCGGCTCGACCAGCCTGTTCCCGCAGTGCCCGGGTTCAGGCCGCCGGAGCACCATGAGCACGCGCCGGCCGCACCACCGCGCGGATCACTGCCGACGCGCTCCCGACGTGCGGCAGGCAGCGTGCCGGCGTTTCGGGCGCCGCGCCTTCACATTTGCCCAGGGTCCAACAGTTGGTGCTTCGGCGATCGGGTGGCAGGCATCGTGCGTTTGCGACCGCCTGCCGCTCCCGCAAGCCTAGGCCGGGTTTGGAGTCGGCTCAACCAAACTGGGCTTCGATTTCCGCCTTGCATTTCAACAACGTGCCCTTGATCTCCGACAGCTGCCGCTCGAACCGCACTGAAGGTACGGCGATCGAGAGGGCATGCTGCTCGTCCGTTCGGCACTCGAGGATGACGCCGATTCCGCACACCCCCTCCTCGTGCTCCTGGTCATCGAGCGCAAATCCGGTACGTCGCACGGAGGCGATGTCGTCCAGCAACGCCTGCATGTCCGTGATCGTGCGCGGGTTCCGCGCGTCCAGATGGCCGCTCACGAGCCTCCGGATCTCGTCGTCTTCCAGCGTCGACAGAATGGCTTTCCCGTGCGCGGTGCAATAGAGCGGAAACGCCGCCCAGACGGGCGAGACGACCCGTAATTCCCGATCGGATGCGTACTGGAAGATGGTCATCGCGTGCGATCCACGGAAAACCGACAGGTCGACCGTCTCGCGCAATCGCCTCGATGCGGCTTCGATAAATGGCGCACTGATCGCGACCACGTCCGTATGGATCGACGCGGCAAGCCGCGTGATCGCCGAACCCAAGCGAACGCCGGCCGCACCGGCGACCACGAAACGTCGGGCCTCGAGTGCGCCGACCAGACGCTGAACCGTGCTCTTCGGCAGGCCGGTCGCCTTCGCGATGTCGCCCAGGCTCAAGCCCGACGCCTGCCCCTCGAGTGCTTCCAGCACCGATACCGCACGCGCCACCACCTGTTTCCCGCCCCCATCACCTTCCCGGTCATCTGTCACTTCATTTCTCCCTTGACGCCCGGGTGAAATTTTGCCAGACTTTGCATCGCACCGCTATACGGTACACAAGTATCGAATAGCGGTGCGATTGCGGCGTATCAAAAACGCCGAAGCGCAGCGCGTCTCGGTGCATTCCGCGCAGACAAGGGGTTCGCCCCCGTTTCAGGATCTAACGGCTGCGCGGCTTGCAATTCGAACAAATCAGAGCGGTGTGCGTCTTTTCCGGACTCTGATTGGCCACCATCGGATGGGTGATCGAGAGTGGTTCCAGGTGATATGTACGACTAATGAGGTACGAAGCGATGACAACGGATATCAAACGACGACGGATTCTCGGTGCGGCCCCGGCCCTTCTTGCGGGTGTTGCAGTTGCAAACACGCTGCCGTCGGCGATGGCGGCCACGCCTGCGGCGGCCGGTGGCTGCACGGAAGCCGATCGGACGAGGATTACGTACTATCAGGTGCCGATGCAGAAGCGTTGGCCGATCAACGAGCAGCTCGTGCAGGAAAAGTCATACGCCAAGTACTTCACGAAGGACCTGGTCGCACCGATGGCAATGGTGAACGCCCTCGAGCAGGGCCCGCTGCCGCCGGAATACGTCCTGCCGCCGACGGTTGCAGGTCTCGACAAGATGATGCACACCTTCGAAAGCGCACCGGTCTCCGGCTATGCGCTGGTTGAAGAAGGCCCCCTGGCCTACGCGCAGTCGCGTCACGTCTTTCCGGGCGTCACCGCCAAGATGTTCGAATGGTGGTTCACGTGGCACCCGCTGGAAAGCGAACGGTACATGCTGTGGTTCCCGTACGCGCATATCCACAACTCGGTGGAAGACCCGAAGCGGCTGGCCAACTCGAAGCTGTCCTACGGCGAGCGCCTGTATGGCAACCCGAACCACATCACCGAGTACATCGGCAACCTCTTCCTCGACGGCTACATCAACTTCGATACGCCGGAAAGCTTCGGCGTCAGCAAGGCTGCCCTGAAGGAACACGGGTTCACGTTCAATGCCAGCGGGATCATCACGCCGGCAGACGCACGCGATACGCCGCTCGTCCTGATGATCCACCTGGGTCGCGACACGCCGGCCGGGCTCGAGATGATCAATCGCTACTGGATCGGGACGCACGCGTCCTTCGATCGCTTCAAGAAGTTCCCCGGCGGCGCGCATCTCTCGAAGTCGCTGATCCAGCGCATGGGGATGGACAAGGTCGCACTGGAAAACTTCGCATACGAAATGGCGCTGCACGACATGACGGAGTTCACCTGCCTCGGCGGCTTCCTGCCGCAGATCTACCGCGAGTATGGCGTCTGAAGCATCGGCGTCGGCGTCCGCCCGGGCGATCCGCCTCGGGCGTCGCGCCGGGCTGACATGACGTGCGTCACGTGAATGCGCTCCCGGGCCAGACACGTGACGCAGCAAGCGGTAACGGCAGCGGACTCAAGCCAGGGGTACCCGCCGGTAATTGCCAGGACGGAAGCCAGGTGTCGTACGCGAACCGCGCAGTCGAAACATCGGATGCCGGTACGGACGTGGCAATCGAAGCGCGGCGACCCCGCGCCCGATACATTGCCCGGGCGCGTGTGCGACGACCTGCCCCTGCGCGGCGATCGAGCCGGCGAAGTCATGACCAGACGCAATCTGGACACTGCAGCGCATTCGTTGCCGCTTGCCCATGGCCAGCATCACAACGGTGCCGGAAGACAGCTTGACGTTACACGCGCGACAGTCCGCCGGGATGCGATTCCCGCATCCGCGGCCGGAAAGGTTGACCGTCGAACGACAAGCCATCCACGCGATCGGACTACGGCTTGGCAGGCCGCCGCGAGCGCCCGGAAGCGGGCCGGCACCGGTGCAAGACCTCCCGCTTCGACCGCCGGCGGCTGCGGCTGCGGCAAGACTCCCGCCGGATCTCTGGCGGCACGGACTCGATGTTCGGGAAGCGGAATCCAGGTTGAATATCTCAGATGAATACGATCAAGAACATGCGCATCTTCATGACGGTTGTTGCCTCGGGAGGGTTCTCTCCCGCGGCAAAACGCATGAGGGTTTCCGCATCACGGGTATCGCGCGCGATATCGGAGCTCGAGAACTATCTGCAGGCGCGACTGCTGAACCGCAGCACGCGCACCTTCATGCTGACTGAAGCCGGCGAAAAGTACCTCGAGCGTTGCAAGACGATCATGAAATGGCTGGACTCGGCCGAAGCGGAAGCCCGAGGGGCGATCGAAGATCCCACCGGCACGCTCCGGGTATGCGCGCAGCTTGGATTCGGGCAGAGCGAAAGCGTATCGACCGTCCTGCGGTTCCGGGAGAAGCATCCTTCCATCGATGTCGACCTGGTGCTTTCGGACGCACCGTTGCATCTCATCGACGGCGGCTACGACACTGCCCTGGTGCTGGCCCCCGCGCTGCCCGATTCCGATATGGTTGCCCATACGCTGGGCGCCGTCGCGGCAGTGGCGTGTGCATCTCCCGAGTATGTTCGATGCCACGGCGCACCACGCAACCTCGACGATCTCGCACGGCACACCTGCCTGCGCATGGTCACGCCGCATATGCCGACAGGCACCTGGACGCTTGCCGGCAAGGAAGCGCTCGACCGGATCCGGGATTTACCCGTCCGGCTTTCCTTCAATCACGAGAGCGCATTGCTCGCCGCGATGCAGGAAGGGTTCGGGATCGGCGTGCTTCCCGCCGCGTCGGCCCTGCCCGCGCTTCAACGCGGCGAACTGGTTTGCGTGCTTCAGGACGTCAAGCTGAGCGCGCTCAACCTGTACGTCATCTATCCATCTCGCCAGTTCATCGATGCAAAGACACGGGCCTGGGTGGAGTTCCTGAAGCACGAGATTCCGTTGGCACTTGCCGATAGTCATGACCGGTTTGCGGAAGTGTCCGAGCGCCCGCTCGAACAGGTCGTGCCCGCGACGTCTTCCCGATTCGACTAGCGCGGCGATTGGCGTCCAGTCGAGCAGGCATGCGACTGGACATGAAGAAGCGATGCACCGAAAACGCAGATCATCGGATTTCCACGGGAAGGTGAAACCGGCATGTCGATCCAGGATTCCTGTTCATGACGCCCCTCTTCATGATTGCCACCCTCACTTCCGGCGGAGAAATCGCTCCGGTGCCGGCCTGCCATGCGATCAAGCGCCGCGGCATCGGACACGCCATGTACTTCGCTCCCGGCATGCTCGCGACGAGATTTCCAGCGGCGATCCGCGTCATGGAAACCGCACCCATCCATGCTTCCCGGACGATACCTGTGACACCCGGTTCCGGCGTCGTCAAGTTATTGACTTGCACTCCTGACGAACAACCCGGACTTCCACCTGGGCCGTGCAAGCCGGCCCGGGGCAACACGAGATTGGCCAGGGTCGGCGAAGCCGGCCGGCAGCGGAGACGATCACGATGAAACGAAAGAATATCCCGCTCTGCGTGGGGGCCATTGCCCTGTCGGCGTCCGGTTCCGCTTTTCCGCAGAGCAGCGTAACGGTCACGGGCCTGATCGATGCCGGCGTGACCTATGTGAACAATCAGCACGGCGGTTCGAAGACGTTCCTCGACAGCGGCATCTTTGCGCCGAACCTGCTGACCCTCAAGGGAACGGAAGATCTGGGTGGCGGAACCCATGCGATCTTCGAACTGACCTCGCAGTTCGATCTCGGCAACGGTTCGATCAACCCGGGTGCGGGCGGCATCTTCAGCCGCACGTCCTATGTCGGGCTCTCCAATGATCGCCTGGGTTCGGTGACGTTCGGCAACCAGTATGACTTCATGTACGAGACGCTGACGCTCGGTTTTTTCGACGGCGCGCTTCTCGCAGGCGGGATCTACGACTTCAGGCAAGGCCCGTTCGCCGCGCTTGGCGTGCCGGGAAACCCGACAGGGTCGTTCGACTTCGACCGGGCGGGCGGGACGTCGCGCGTAGCGAACTCCGTCAAGTACCGCAGTCCGGGCAATTCCGCGCTGCAGTTCGGCGCGCTCTACGGATTGGGCGGCGTCCCGGGTTCATTCTCGGCGAATTCGACGCTGAGCTTCGGGATGAACTATACGAATGGCCCACTGGCGCTCGGCGCGGCCTACACCAACGTCAAGTACACGGGCCTCTTCGAGGGCGGGGACGGCAGTATCCGCAACTTCGGGTTCGGCGCGCATTACCGCTTCGGCAGCGTGCTGGCGATGTTGCTGTATACGAACACGGCAAACACCGCGAGCAACGCGAAGATCAACGTGTACAAGACCGGCGCACAGTGGGACATAGGCGGGCCGTGGGCCGTCGGCCTGAACTACACATTCATGGACGGCAACGCCGTGCTGGACAACAACCGGGCGCATCAGGTCAGCGGCGTGGTCCAGTATCACCTGTCCAAGCGGACCTTCGTCTACGTGGAAGGTATCTATCAGCACGCGAGTGGAGACGCGCCGGTGACGCAGGCGTGGATCAACGCGCTGAACCAGCCTGGCAGTGCGTCGACGAGCGGAACTCAGGTTCTCGCGCGCATCGGCCTGTCGACGCGCTTCTAGCGCATCGTGCGTTCGACACCCGCCGATACGACCGCATTCGATCGACACGGGCAACTTGTGGCACGCGTCCGTCAGCTCGCGCGCGCCGTTGAATATCGCATGTCTTGACTACAGCAAAGGGAGTGATTCATGACCGGACTCGTCCATTCGTGGTTGTCGGTGTGGCTCTGGGTGGCCACCGCAACAGGCATCGCCTTCACGGCCTTCATCATTCGCAAATGGAACACATGGGGCTGGGGAGATCGCCTGGCGGCACTCACCGCCGTGTGGATCGTGCCCCACGTCTGGGAGGAGTGGGTCATCCCGGGCGGCTTCCACTACATCTACAACACCATCTCGGGGTCCGCCGCACCCGACCGGTACCCGATGAACGAGCTCACCGACATGATCACGAACTTTGGCGTGCTCATCCTGGGCGTGGCGGCCGTCATGAGGTGGGGGGGACGCGCGTCAGTAGCCATCGCCGCGATGCTTTTTTGCGCCGTCGAAGTGGTCGCGCACACCCTGTCCATATCGTCATCGCTCAACGCATTCGGCAGCCGCGGCCAAACCGCCTGGTACGACCCGGGCCTCGTGACCGCCCTGCTTGGGTACCTCCCGCTTTTCATCGGCTTCGTCGTCTACTTCGTGCGGAACAAACCGCGCCCGAACGGGCGCCACTGGCTTGCCGGCGTCGCGATGCTGGGCGTGCTCCTCGTCACCATCTGGGGCCCGGAAGCGCTGCTCAAGGATCCGCAATCGCCGTACCCTTTCCCGAATCACGGCTACTACGGTCAATTCGTCGCCAAATAAATTCGCGCAACAGGGGCGGGCCCGCACGTCGCGCCGCGACATCATCGCGGCGTGGGCCGTTCGAGCACGCTGACGATCGGCCTGCTCGTCGCGCCCCGCGGCGGCAGCCGGTCTCGCATCACGCTGCGTCGCCGCGACAGGCCTCGCGAAACGGAGAGCATGTCGAAACTGCCGATCGCGGCCACGCTCATGAGCCCGGGCGATGCACGGTCGTTCATGCCTGCGTTCCTGGAAACGTCGCGCAGCGCCGCAACGTGCTGAGTTACGACAGACGGATGCGCAGTCGCACCCTGCCGTTGATGCGCCCTGCGACCCACGGCAGGGTCGCCCTGGAGAAGCCGTGCAGCGCCTGCCGGCGCCGCCGGTAGCGCATCGGGTGGCTGAACTGCGCGAAACGCCCCTGGATCAAGCCGCCACGATAGAACCCGAACTGCCCGAGCGAATCGCCTGCCGGACAACCGCTACCGCGACATCATGTTCATGCTGACGTTGTGCATCACCCACAGCGTGCCGACGATCAGGATCGCCGCCGTGAGCACCGTATAGCTGAACGCCATCACGTTCCAGCGCTGGCCCGACGAGCTGTTCATGTGCAGGAAGTACACGAGATGCACGATGATCTGCACGAACGCGAGCGCGGCGAGCGCAACCAGCGACGCATGCGGCGACAGCACGCCGCCCATCACGAGGCCGAACGACGCGGCCGTGAGCAGCACCGACAGGATGAAGCCGGCGACATAGCCGCCGA